>CAJXVA010000065.1 GCA_913061055.1 uncultured Pseudomonadota bacterium | reverse complement strand
GTCCCGGCCCCGACGCCTCCCGCAAACCCGATGGCTCCCCGGAGCTTCGATGGCTCCGGCGCTTCCATGTCGGGACCACCGGGATCCGGGGGCGGCTTCTCGTTCGGGGGCGCATCGCCAATCAGCGCCTCCAGTTCCTTGTCGCCCATCGGGTCCTTTGACTCGGGAGGCTTCATGTCCGCCGGCTTTGGCGGCGGCCTCGGGTTCGGGTCGAAGGTGACCGGCGGCATCAGCATCGCGACGATCGTCAGGGTTGCCCGCTCGAGTTCGGCACACGAACTCTCGGACAGGGCACGCTCGGAGAGCCCGCCTTCGGGTGCCACCCATAACCTCAGCGTCCAGACCTCCCCGTTCTTCCGCACCCGAGCGATCACCCAGCGCTCGCGAGCCGCGGTGCTGTCGGCGAGGTCCAACTGCATCGCTTCGTCGAGTCGCGCTTGCATCGCCTCGGGCTCGCTACATCCGTCCGAGGGAGCGTCCCACACCAAGTTGACCGCGGACGCCTCGTCGTCCCGTGCCGGGCCAGTCGCTGGAGTCGCGGCCGGAGCCGGAGCGAGCGTGGGCTCAGCATCTGGGGAGTCCGGTTCTTCCGGAGCGGGCGCCGTCCCCATCGACAGCGCCAGCAGCGTCTTCAAAGCTAAGCTCATATGGAGGGGTAGTCGCGGGTTTCGGCGTACGGATGCACGGCGGTTGGTCGGCGCGCAGGCCCAGAGACAAACCAGAGCATCGCAAGAAAACTCGCCCGCCGCTTCACGAATCCGAGGTGGAGCCGGACACCCACTCCCGCACGAACTGAAGCTCCGTGAACTCTTCAACCTGCGCGCGCTCGCCCGTGGGGACGAATCCTCGTGCCCGGTACAGCCGCTCGGCCGCATCGTTGTACGTGCGGACATCGAGAAACAGCCGGGTTCTTCCAGACGCCGCGGTCCACTCGACGACCCGTTCGATCAGGGCTCCGCCGACACCGGTTCGTCGAACGTCGGGGTGCACCCACATCGACACCAGATACGCCGCGTCTGGGAAGTCTGCGTGCTCGATGCCCCGAACAATGCCGACGTCCCGGCCCCCTTCCACCGCGACGAACGTCGCGATCCGCCGCAGCTGCTCTCGCCACGCAGGCTCCACCCAGTGCACGACGTTCTCGTGCTTCGACCCAAACGCGAGGGGGGCATCGAGCAGCGAGGCGAGCCGAACTGCACGCAGCCGCTCCCACTCATCTTCCTCGAGGGCCTCGATGTGCACACCGCACTCTTGCACGGTTGTGTTGACGAACCGAAGCCGGTGCGGCATCTGATGCCCATGGAACTTCGCGACACGATCGTCTGGGTGACGGGAGCTTCGGATGGAATCGGTCGTGCGCTGGTGGCCCCGCTGATCCAGCTCGGTGCGCGCGTCGTTGTGACCGCCCGCCGGCCCGCGCCCCTGCAGGCACTCGTCGCGGAGTTCGGTGCAGAAAACGTGGCCGCCGTTCCGGCCGACCTGATGGACACGGAGAGCTTGGCCTCCCTGCACGAGCGCGCGTGCGAAGCGTTCGGGCCGATCGACGTGTTGGTCAACAACGCAGGACGCTCCCAGCGGGCCGCCGCGATCGACACGCCCATGGACGAAGTCCGCGGGTTGATGGAGCTGAACTTCATGGTCCCGGTGGCGCTGACCAAGTTCGTCATGCCCGGGATGGTCGAGCGAGGGCGCGGGCACATCGTCGTTGTCAGTAGCGTTGCCGGCTATGTCTCCACTCCCCAGCGTTCGACGTACAGCGCCTCGAAGTTCGCAGTGCGGGGCTGGTTCGATTCACTGCGCGCCGAGCTCCACGGCACCGGCGTCGGTGTGTGCGTGGTGGTGCCCGGCTACATCCGAACCGGCATCAGCCGCGCTGCGGTCGGCTCAGAGCAACGCGACCAGAACCGGCCCGATCCCGTCGACAATGGACTCCCACCCGAGCACTGCGCCAAGGTCATCGTCCAGGCGATCGCGCGCGACCGGCACGAGGTGCATGTCGGCGGCAAAGAGCTTGCCGCGATTCACCTGTCGCGCTTGGTGCCCGGCCTGGTCCGACGCATCGCGCACAAGTTCGCGCCTTAAGGGGCGTAGCCCACCGCAAAGCTTCGGATACCGCTTTCGTCGGACAGGACCTCTTCGAGCGCATCGAGGGATGCTCCCCGGTAGCGACGGCTTCCGTTGGCTCCGACCCACAGACCATCCGCGAAGTCGAGCGCCGGAGGAATGCCCTGGTCGACAACCGTCCAGCTCTCTCCGTCCTCGGTCACCGCATAGCCCGAGTCCAACGCGACGAACAAGCGCTCGTCGGCAAAGAACGGCCGGATGTACTCCCCCTCGAACGGGCACGACGTCCACGTTTCGGTGTCGGACGAGACGACGCACGACGCATCGAATCCGCTTCCGTTCCACCGCCGACCCGCCGCGACCCAGGTCCCAAACCCGTACGCCGCGGACCCGATCTCCGCGCCCGGCTGCGTGCGATCGACCCATGATTCTCCGTCCTGCGAAATCGCGATCATGCCGTTGTCGCCCACCGCGACGAACCGACCGTCGGCATGTGTCACGAACCGACCTGCCGAGGGCAGGCGTTCTTCGTGGTCCATCCACGTCGCGCCGTCGTCGTCGGAGTGAATCACGGTGCCCACGCCACCGACTGCGACCCAGCGACCGTCGCCATAGGCCACTCCGCCCTTCCACTGCCCACCGGAAGGATGGAGGTCTTCCTCCCAGCTCTCCCCGTCGACCGAGCGCATGACCATCGAGTTCGCGTCGCCTCCCACCGCGATGAAGTACCCGTTGCCCCATCCGACGGCGCGCAACAGGTCGGGCGTGTGGTCCGTGTCTTGCGGCGGGTTGGCCTCGACCTCCCACGTGAGTCCATCGCGCGTCCACGAGCGATAGCCCCAGTTTCCCACCACCATCCACACCGGATCACCGAGTTCCACAGCGCCCGTCGAGCTGGAGCCCTCGCTGGAGGAGTCCTCAGCGGTGGTTGAGTCGCCCCCGGTCGTGGCCGGGCCCGTGCTCGTCGACGAGGCAGAGCTGCCTGGAGACGTCGACGCCGCGGTCGATCCCCCAGCCCCGCTCGAACCGGAGGAGGTGCTGGTGTCCGCGCCCGTCGACCCTGCCATCTCGGTGTCCGCGCTGGAGGACGCGTCGTCGCAGGCGGCTGGGGCAAGGACGAAAACGAGCAGGCAACGAAATCCACCGAAGCGCATCGTGGAGTGGGTGACGGTGGTGCGCCCGTTCTGTCCCCAGATCTGCGCCAGCGTCGATTGCGTAGCGCTGGCTACGATCGGCCGCCAGCACCGCCGGAACCCTTGATCCGCGCCGCGCTGGGCCTTTTTTCGGAGGCGTTCACGGATCGAACCGGCTCCCGGTCACACATCTTCGGGGAAGCGGCTCGCCCGTCCCCGATTGGAGACCTTGACCATGCGACTAACCTTGGCACTGATCACCGCCCTCACCGCGCTCGCCGCCCCTGGTTGCGTCATCGACGAAGACGCCGACGACCGCCCCTCGCGCCCCGGCGAACTCGGAGCCGGCGACTTTCTCTACGTTTGCGTGGGCGACTCCGACCCACTGTGCGCACAGGGGAGCGTCGCCGAGACGTTCCCCGAGCGGATCGCGGTAGGCGGTCGGTTCGCACTCGACTTCAACCCGAACGACACGATCTTCAGCGACGGAGTTGCGCTGCGCATCGAGGCTCCCAACGAAACGTTGGTCAAGGCCGAGCTCGGGTCGTTCAGCATTGAGGAAGCCGGGTACCAGGTCTTCCTCGCGGTCTCCAGCGAGAGCGAGGTCGTCGACCTGCAGCACATCCTCGCCGCCAACATCGAGCGCATCTCCGTGCGAACGATGGACAGCCAGGACCTGGACACCATCGAACTCGCGCTGGGCGAGTCGATCACGGTCTCCGCGGTTCCGCAGGACCGGCTCCGATCCACATTGGCGGGATCGCTGGACTACGCCTGGTCCATCACCGATCCCGAGATTGCCGACGTGGCGACCGTCGACGAGGACTTCGACGTGACGATCGAAGCCGTCTCCGAAGGCGTCACCACGCTGATCGTCGAAGCCGGCGGCTTCGCCCAAGAGGTCACGGTCGAGGTCTCCGTCGACGGGCCTGCGACCACCGACACGGACCCCGGCACGGACACCGATCCCGACCCCGATCCGGACACGGACTCGGGCAGTGACACCGACGGGAACACCGACACCGACGGGAACACCGACACCGACGGTGGGACAGACACCGACGGGGAAACCGACACCGACGCGGCCACCGATACCGACACCGACGACGGGAGCACCGGAGCATGAAGTCCGCAGCGCAACACTTCGCATGGATCGCGCTCGCCCTAGGCGGCTTGGCGTGCCAACCGTCCTACGACACGATCTCCCTCACCACGCAAAGCACTCCCCCCGCCCCGGTCACCGTTCGAGGCAACCGCGTGGAGCTGCCAGCCGGCACCGCCGTCGTCGTCAAAGCCGACCTCAAGAGCGAAACCCGCGAAGGCTACCCGGGCAACGGCGAACTCGAGCTGTTCTCGTCGGACAAGAGCGTGTTCGAAGTCTACCCGCGACCCGGTGATGAGGAGTTCGTCATCGTCGGCATCGCCCCCGGCGTCGCCTGTATGGACGTGGTCGTCGATGGACGCCTCGAAGACTGCGTCGATGTGACGGTGACCGTCCCGGCGCTGTAGCGCCGACCGGCTACCCGCCGAAGTTCTGCGTCCAGTAGTGCACGTGGGGCGCGGTATCGAGGCGGTAGTAGCCCACGCCCAGCTCGTCCAAGTTCGGGCTCATCAACGCTGCGCAGTGACTGGGGCTTGCGAGCCATTGATCCACCGCCTCCTGGGCGGTGTTCAACGCACCACCCGCGGTGATGTTTTCCGCGTGAGCGGAGCCCTCGTACTCGGCCATGTCGATGCGCTCCGCTGGCGTCGTCCCGCCCGTCCCGGTGTGACTGAAGAACTCGTTGAGCGCCATGTCGCGGGAGTGGTTCCTCGCCGAGCAGGTCAGCGACCCCTCGTACGTCACCGGCGGGACCGCTGGATAGAACGTGGCTCCACAATTCCGACCCACCGCGCGCGCCTGGTTGGTGAGCTGACGAACCTCTGCCTCGCGATCCTCCCAACTGTTGGTCCACACCCCGTTGCGAACCGGCGTGCAGTAGCCGCTGATCGGGATGCCGCCGCCGTGCTGCGACACGCAATCGTTGGAGCACGCGTCCTCGTTGTTGTTGTCACCGTCGTCGCACTCCTCACCCGGCCCGTTGAACCCGTCGCCGCACGACGGGTTCTCACAAGCATTGGTACAGCTGTCGGTGTTGGAGTTGTTGCCGTCGTCGCAGGCTTCACCGGACTGGACATGGCCATCACCGCACGAAGCCGCCTGACAGTCGTTGGTGCAGGCATCCGTGTTGCTCGCGTTGCCATCGTCGCAAGCCTCCCCAGCGCTGGGCTGGAAGAGACCATCGCCGCAAACCGGGAGCGCGCACGCATCGGTGCACCCATCATCGTCGTCTCCATTCTGGCCATCGTCACAGGCCTCGCCCTGGTTGACCGTCCCATCACCGCAAGACTCGAGCGCACAAGACGGGCCGCAGCCATCCGAGCCCTCGATGTTGCCGTCGTCGCAGGACTCCCCGGGTCCGAGGACCCCATCTCCGCAAACGTTGGCCTCACACGCATCGGTGCAGGTCGAGCCTTCGCCGTTGTCTGGGCCCAAGTCACATCCTTCGAGGGCATCGAGCACCCCATCGCCGCAGGCACCGTCCGTCGGGTCGCTCGGGTCCAACGGGTCCGCTGGGTCCTCCGGGTCTTCGGCACCGGTTGAGCCCTCAGATTCGCCCCAGCCGCCACTGCTTTCGTCGTCCGCCGGGTCGAGCGGGGGCTCGCCCTCGTCTCCGCTGTCGGAACTCTCAACGCCCCCGGTTCCGCTCAGCGTCGCGCCGAACTCCGCGCCGGATGCGTCCCCAAGCCCGCTGTAGCAACCGGACACCAACAGCCCCGTCGCGACCATCACCGGACCCAATCCCCATGCGCGTTCCGCTCCCACAAAAGACAGAGGGCGCGAGGCCGAGAATCTTGCAAAGAAAGGCCAAGATTGCTCTGAAACGGACCGGATCAGGTGCTGAAGGCTACTTTTCTCCGTCGGTCCCGGTCGGCGTGCGGGTGTCGAACAGCCCGCGCAAGCTCGCCTCGACATCCGAGATGAGTGTTTCGACCATGGGGCCCACCGCGTCGTCGTCCGGCCCGATCAGCACCTGTGCCCGGGCTCGAATTCGCGTCGCCAGCTCCTCACGCGCCGATGCGAGCCACCGTGACATCGTCGATTCGTGAACGTCGAACTCGGTGGCCAGCGCGACCGCTGTCTTCGCGCCGACGTAGCGCGCTCGAAGGAGCGTCCGGTCGCGAGGGGAGAGCTCGGAAAACGCATCTCCCACCGCCGCTCGAAGTTGTCGTCGCCGAAGGGAGCGGTGCGGCAGTCGCTCGGTCCCCGCGGGGACTGCCACCCGCTCCAACGCGCCCGCGTCGATCGTCCTCTCCTGTTTTCGCCGTTGCCCGATCGCGTAGCGGAGCGCGAGTGTCCGAACCCATCCCTCCAGGCTCCCACGCCCACCGTATTTGGAGATTCGTGGCCGCTCATCTTTGTTGGGCGCGACGAGGATGTGCACTCGCACCTGCTGCAGCATCTCGGAGAGTTCGCTGGACGACAGCCGTAGACGTCCCAGCGTGGATCGGATGCGCGGCACGAGCTGCTGCTCGAAAACCTCGACCGCTTCCGGTGTCCCGCTTCCGAGTGCTACGGCCAGGAGTAGGTCCGGCGCGATGAGTCTCTCCAAGACCCCACCCCACTCCCCGGGGGCGACGTCGGCCAGCGAGGGCCAGAGCTGCTCCGCCCACCAACGCGCCGACACGACAAAATCGGGATGACCGCCCCGGGCCCGCTCGACGAACGTCTGGAGCGCATCGGTCGGGATATCGACGAGCGCGAGTCCGGCGCGCTTCGCCAGTGCCTCCGCCAAGGCTGCGGTCGGGTCCGTCACGGTAGGCGCTGTGCGATAGCATCTCACGACCTCGTGAACTCGCCGTGTCCAGACGCCGATACCCTCGTCGCACTCGCCGAGGGACGGATCCCCGCGGATGAGTCGCGCGGCCTGGCGGAGCACGTGGCGGAGTGCTCCATGTGCGGACTGCTGCTGGCGGACCTCGATGCATCCCGGTCCACGTCGGCCCCCACGGTGGATGCCGTCGTCGAGGGTCTGTCCGACGCGGCCCTCGGGCTCCCCCTCGAGACGGGCGAAATGGCTGGCCGCTACCGGATCCTGGGGGTCGTCGGACAGGGTGCGATGGGCGTCGTCTACGAAGCCGAGGATCCCAAGCTCGACCGACGCGTGGCCGTCAAGGCGCTGAAGGTCTCGCCGACCGACGCGGTGGCGGGCGCCATGCTCCGCGAAGAAGGCCGATCGCTGGGACAGCTTCAGCATCCCAACGTCGTCCCAGTGTTCGACGTGGGGACCTGTCGGCTTGGCTGGTTCATCGCGATGGAATTTGTCGACGGCGAGCCGTTGGATGCTTGGTGCAAGGCACGATCGTGGACGGCGATCGTCGATCGATTTGCCGAAGCCGCGGAGGGCCTCGCCGCGGCGCACCGGGTCGGTATCGTCCATCGAGACTTCAAGCCCAGCAACGTCCTCGTCGGTACTGATGAGCGCGCTCGGGTCGCCGACTTTGGGATCGCCGTGACCTCCAGCGGGGCGGGACCGTCGGACACGCTCGAAGGCACCGAGAGTGGTCCTCGGCCAGCCAGCGCAAGCGCGACAAAGAATGTGATCGGAACGCCGGCCTACATGGCGCCCGAACAACTGGCGGGTCGGCCAGCGACCGCACGCTCGGACCAATTCGCGTTGTTCGTCTCTCTGTTCGAAACGCTCGAGGGCAAACGACCCTTCACAGGTTCCACGCGCGAGTCTCTGCTCCGGTCGCGGGAGTCCGGCGCAAAGCAGCTCACCCGAAGCGACCTCCCGACGGAGCTCGAAGGCCTGATCTCCACGGGCCTCAGCTTCGAGCCCGAGCAACGACACAGCTCGATGAGCGAGGTTGCGGCCGCACTACGGGCGCTCCGTACACCCAAACCCAGGCCGTGGAAATGGGTCGTCGGTGGCGGAATCGCTGTCGGTGCAGCCTTCGTCGCATTCGGGCCCGGAGGTCATGAGAGCCACTGCGAGGCCCCAGCCACATCCGTCGAGTCCACGTGGCAAGGCGAGCAGCGGCCTGCTTTTCGCGCGCGTTGGCAAGGCTCACTCTCGCCCGAGACGTTCAACCGCATCGACCAACGTTTGGATCTTTTCGCTCGCCGGTGGGCGACCGAGTTCGCTGCCGCGTGCGGACAGGAGCCAGAGGATGCGGCACCGATTCATGAGTGCCTACGCGACCGCTCCACCTTGTTCGACGCCGCACTACGGGTGTCCCTGCAGGAGGAAACGTCGGCGTCCAAGCTCATGGATGTTCTCATCGGCGGGACCCCGGCGCTGAGCTGCAGCAATTCCAACCCCGACAGTCGCACGACATCGTTTGCGGGTTCGCAGGTGATCGACGGATGGAACGCCGAGTCACAGGCGCTGTACTCCGCCGATCGCTTCGCTGCCGCCAACACCCTCATCGCCGAACGATGGGAGGCTATCGATCGGTTTGGAACCCCCGAGCAACGGGCTCACGCCCTCCTCTTCCGCGGCCTGACCGAGTTGTTCTCCGACGAAAAACCCGATGGTTTCGAACACTTGGTCGAAGCCCATGCGTTGGCGTCCGCGGCGGGAGCCGATCAGCTTGTCGCCAACATCTCCCTCGCGACCTTGCAGTGGGCACCGCTGGTCGACCCCGAGTCTGCGGAAACGTGGGCGCAGCGAGCCCGTGCCGACATCGAGCGTGCCGACAATCCTCGGCTGAGCGCTCGATTCTACGTTGGCCTTGGCCTACGTGAGCACAAGCGTGGGCGGTTTGAAGACGCCACCGAGGCTGCCCAGGCGGCCGAAGAGGTCCTCCGCGGCCTGGAGTCCGACAGCGACGTTGGATGGATGGTCGCCTCCCTTCGAGGACACATCGCGCTGGGCCAGCAGGACTACGACGACGCCATCGTGCACTTTGAGTCCGCCCTCGAGCTCCTCGAGCGACTCCGTGGGCCCGGGTCGATACTTGGGGTTCGACCGTTGTCCGGATTGGCTCAGGCGCTGCTGAGTGCCGGGGATGTCGAGTCGGTCGCGGACGTCATGGAGATGCGAGAGGCCTTACTTGCAGCCACAAAGCTGGCCGCTCTCCATCGCAGCATGAGCTCGATCCTGCGAGGCTTGTACTTCGAAGCCATCGGCGACTTCGAATCCGCTGTGCTCGAGGCTCGCGCTCAAGCCGAGCGCACCAGCCCCACGAACCGCCAATGGTCTGCCGTCAACACCCGACTGGGTCTCGCCCTTCTGAGCAATCGCGACTACAGCGACGCGCGCGAGGTCTTCGAGCGGATCCGAGTGCGCCAGGAGGCGCAGCTCGGAAGCCAGTCCCTCACGCTCGCGATCACGTTGCACAACCTCGCCGAGGCGGAGTCGGGGCTCGGTGAACTCGACCAGGCCGCCAATCACTATCGCGAGGCCCTTTCGATCGCCGACGAAGAGGTGAGCCCTGTGCAGGCCTACGCTCTGACGGGACTTGGGGAGATCGAGTTGCGGCGAGGGAATCTGGAACTCGCCCGCAAACACCTCTCGGACGCACTCGCTGTCCCTCACGACGATGACGCGGAGCGAGCCGAAGCTCGGGCGTCTTTGGCCCGGACGCTGTGGAGAATCGGCGGTCCACGCTTCCGAGCCCAAGCCCTCGATCTCACCGACCAAGCCGCCGCGACGTTCGACGACATCCCAGGATACGAACACAGTGCCCTCGAGCTCTCGCGTTGGCGCGAAACGCTGTAGAGAGACGAGTCACTCGTTGCGGAAGCCGTTGATCTCGGTCGGCGAGTAGTCGGCCCACCGCATCCCGATCTCCGAGTCCACACCGTAGGCATCGAGCGCCTGGTGATAGACGTCCGAGGGGAGGAGGGACTGATCGTACCAGCCCGCATTGAAGCGTCCGCCGCCCCCGAGCACCGCGTGAAAAGCATGCGACGCGTTGTGGTTCTCGCCGTACTCGGTCCCCATGAGGATCAGCGAGTTCTCGAGCAACGTGCTGCCGTTGACCTCCGTGATGTCCTGCATCGCCGTCAACATGTGGGCCAACTGGCGAATGGAGAAGTGCTGGTACAGGCGGATCGCCGTGGCGTTGTAGTCGTGGAAGATCCGGTCGTGCGGCGTGCCAGTGCCAAACGTTTGGGCAAAGTCCAGGCTCTCGCCCAGGGCCTCGTACGTCCCGTCGAAGCGGACGTGACCGCCAGCCCCGATGCAGATCATGCTCCCGAAACGCAGCGCGTCGCACGAAGCTGCGAGCGCCATGAGCCGACCGATCCGGGACATCACTTCGTCGGCAACCTCCCAGTTCAGCAGCGGTGCGCCGGCACCCGTTGCGCCGTCGGCCGCGTCATAGAACGAATAACCCGCCGGGTCGTCAAACTCCGCCGGCGTCGGGACCTCGCAGTCGAGTGTGATGCCGCCGTCATCGGGTGGCGCGAGCTGCAGCTCCACGTCACGAATCGCCGAGAGGTGATTGTCGATGCGGGCTTTCGATGCCGAGCCCAGCTGCGAGTTCGGACCCATGAGCGACTCGTACTGGCCCATCACCGAGTCCAACACGCTGCGGTTGACGTGGTTGCGACGGAGTTGCTCCGGTGTCGGCCCTTCACTCGACGGGGGTTCGAACGACCCGAACAGTGCCGAGAAGACCGCCGATGGCCGACGCTCTGGACGCATGCCCGGGCTTCCGTCGGCGTTCCATTGCCAGGTGAACTGAGACACCGCTCCCGTCCGGCTCCATAGGCCGACCGAGAGTTCGGGCAGCGACACGTTGGGCACACCGCCGGGGTGAAGCGCTCGCTTCATCACCTGCTCCATGCTCGGACCACCCGCGTGGTAGTCCTCCGCCTCCGGCCGCTGCGGGACCCCGGTGAACGTAGCCGCACCGCTCGAGAAGTGTGGCGTTCCCGAGGCCGCGAGGGGCCCAGCATCCACATTCGTGAAGAATGCTGTCTGGTCCACAAACGGCTCCAGAGGCTGCAGCGGTCCACCAAACTGTTCGAGCTGCATCGCTTCTTCGATGCCGAGTCCAAACGACATCGTGAACAGCCGGCAGGGGATTTCATCACCCTCCGAGGCGCGTGCCGGGGCCATGAACTCCTCGAGAAAGGGCAGGCCGATCGCGATCGATCCAGCGCCACGCAGTAGTAGGCGGCGAGGGATCAGCGTTTTGGGTCGTCGTCCGGACATCACTCGCCCTCCTGCGCGGTGCGCTTGTAGGTAAGCTGCGGGTTCTCGGCGACGGAGCGAACGAGTCCGTCGAATGTTCGGCCCTCGGCTTCGAAGAACTCCTGTCCTGCCAGGACAGAGTCGGTCGCACCCCGAGACGAATGACCGGTCGCGTACTCCATCATGTTTTCGACCATGCACCGATAGGTCGCGTCCGCCGTGGCGAGACCGTCGAACAGCTCTTGAACGTCATCGAAGGGAATCTCCGGGCGTTCGAGGTAGGGCGGCAGACTCCCGTCGGAGAAGAGCTCGCGCCCTTCTTCATCGGTCGCAGTGTAGCGACCCTCCATGTCGAAACGCTCGAATGCGTAGGCGATCGGCTCGAACTGGGTGTGGCAGCTGAGACAAACCGGTTCGAGGCCGAAGCGGAACTCGCTCGCACCACGGGGCGTCAGCTCCTCCGTCTGCATCGCCGTGTCCATGATCGCATCCGAGGTCCCGGCGTCGCTGGGGGGTGGAAGAATGTGCTGGCACAGCAACCGCTCCGACATGAACAGGCCACGACCCACAAACGAGGTCGTGCCCAGCGCGGCCAGAAAGCCCGGATGCGTCAGAACACCTTGCCGTTGTTCCGTCTCATCGGTCCCGTAGACCTCCAGCGAATCGCCCTTCGGCTGGGCTCCTGCCAGCTCGGCGACCGCTGGCGTCATCACCAATTCCGTCCCCGAGTACAGAGCGGCCAGGTCCTGCGCCGGTCCGCCGGTGCCGGACACGAGGTCCAACGTGGCCAGCAAGCTCTCTCGAAGTTCTTCTCGCACCTCGGGATCCGCCGCCGCAAATCCAGCCACCGACGCGAACGTGTAGTCACCCCAGAACTGCCGGCGACTCCGCGCAAACTTCGGGTCGAGGATCATCCGGTCGACTTCGGCCGCCAGCATGTCCGGGTCATACGCGCCGTTGCCTGAGGGCCCGCTCGCGAACGCCAGCAGCGCCTCATCGGGAGCCGACTGCCACAAGAAGAACGACAGCCGCGTCGCCATCTCATATCCATCGACCTGATAGACCGCCCCCGGTTCACCCGAGGTCTCTTCCTCGACGCGATACAGAAAGTGGGGCGACTGCAGCATCGCCTCGGCAACACCAAGCACCGCGTCTTGTGGATCGGCCTCCGCTTCGATGGCCGCCACGAGGTCGAGATAGATCGTCCGTTGTTCGTCCGTCAGCGGTCGCCGATGAAGCTGCAGACCCAGGGTGTCCACATAGGTCTCGATGCATCCATCTTCGCCCAGCCCACAATCGCCGAACTGCTGAAGCAGCACATCCGCCCCCACCCGAGCCACCACCGACCGAGCCACGCTCGCGTATCCCAGGACGTACTGGGCGCTGAAAAACTGTCCTTGAACCGTCGTCGAGTACGCCGACCCCACCGGGATGTCCCGTGGGATCAGGTCGCGCTCCGCCTCGGTGAGCGTCTCACCGAACACGTCTTCGATCGTGTTTGCGTACTGCGTGTGATTCAGCCGAGAGACCAAAGGCTCCGGAACGCTCCCCTCGGGAACATCCTCCGGCTCCTCGCCCGTCGACGAGCCGTCACCACTGCCATCCCCACTCTCGCCGGCACCGGTCGATCCAGCACCGTCGGTTCCTCCCGCGTCCGCCTCTACGCCGCCGTAGCAACCGCTCCCGACCAGCAAGAGCATTGCCCCGATGATTCCCCAACCGCGCATCGTTCCGTCCCCGCAACCACCGTACGCCCCTTTTCACACCTTCCGAGACAGACTTCCGCCCTTCGGCCGGCCCCACGCCGCTATTTGTGCAAGCCCCCTCGCAGCTCCGGCGACGAGGAGCGCGCATGCAGGTCGGGGGATCGACTCACTCACTCTGTCGGAACGAGATAGCCACCGGGGTGGGCGTAAGAAGTTTGGCATGTCCCTGCTGAAGCGAAGGGGCGACAGGCGGGATGCTCCTCGTTCGTCCATCCAAACTGTGTGACGCCGAAGGGCTGCGTGCTCTCGAGCTCGTGGACGCCCTCGGAGACCTCGAGCGTCGCGACTTCGAATTCCCCAAATTGTGCCCAGGACCCGACCGATTCGCCGTCGACACTGACGCCAGCATCGGACACCTGGCGCACCACCTGAATCCAGTGCGTCGACCACTGCACCCCCGTCGACACGGTCTGCCGAGGGAGGAACTGCTCTGGCGCGACGAGGGTGTACATCGCGGGGTCGCCGACCTCGGGGATGGGGTCACGTGTTGGCAGATAGCCGACGGGCAGGATCGGACCATCTGCGGAAACGACGGCATTCACACCATGCGATAGGACCACATCCGCAAACGCCCCCTTCTCGGTAAGGACGTAGGTGTCCACGTCGCCAGCATGCACAACCGAAACCGCGACTCCGTCTGCGCCGGCGAAGATCCGGAAGTGGTGTTGTTCGCTTGTCCGCAAGGGCGGATGGGCGAGCGGGTAGGTACGTCTCCACGCGGTGACGGGTGGCATGAGCTCAAGCAGTGGGTCGCAACCGGCGAACGGCTCTGTGTCGACGGGTACGCCCGAGCACCGCGACCCCGCTTGAACCATGACCGGGCCTGTCGCTTCGATGAGCGTGCCGGAGAGGTCGGCGGCGTGAGGATCGAAGCGGTCTTGCTCCGCCACGACACGCAGCGGAATCCCGGGCTCGAGCGCAATCGATTCGGACCACGTATTTGATGCGACTCGGGGGAGCTCTGCACTCCCGGCTGTGCTCGCGACCCGAGGTCGCCAGCGGAACGAGACACCGGCATCCAGCGTGAGCACGTCAAAATAGGTGGGATCACCGAGCCCCTGGAACTGGTTTCCGTGTGGAGCGTACGTGCCCACCACGTAGTCGGTTCCCCAGGCGTTGCGGGGGAGAAGGAGCCCGCTGTCGTTGCCGAGGAAGGAGCGATACGGCGCAAACAGAACCGTTGAAACCGGGGAGTCGGCCTCCAGGATGAAGGTCGGGGCGCTCGAGCTTCCGGTGACGGCCACACTGTCTCGAAGAGGCAGGCGGATCATTGTTGCGTCTCCGGGGCTGAGGGTGGTCACAGCCTCGAGGGCCCGCTCGGGATCGGATTCGGTTGCGGCCTCGATCAGCTGAATGCGGGCGTCACGATCGCCGCCGTTGACGACCATGACGCCGTCCTTTTCCCGCCGCGAGCTGGAGAGGCCGTACTCGGAGAAAAGGCCAGGCACCAAGTGCAGCGGAGGGACGATCGCGAACTCGCACCCGAAAGTGTCGATGGTGGGGTCGGAACAGCCAAGGTCTTCGACAAGGATTCCCACTCGAGGACCGCACCCGCAAAGGGCGCTTGCCCCGACGAGGAACGCCAACGGCCCCGAGCACTTCCAACCCACGGGGAAATCATGGAGCCGGGCTCGGTGCTTGTCGAGCGAGACGTCCTCTCGCGGACATCCCTACGGTTCGAGGGTTGCCGTGCCTCGGTCGATACGCCAGGTTGCGGCGTTCGAACCCGCGGGCAGGCGAATGAAGGCGGCGTCGGTGGTGGTCATGACGCACTGGCCCGCGTCTGCGGCGAGGGTCTCGAAGAGCATCGCGGTGCGGGTGGGGTCGAGCTCGCTGGAGACGTCGTCGAGCAGCAACAAGGGCGGCTGGCCGGAGGTTTCGCGGGCGGCGCGAAGCTCGGCCAGCTTGAAGGCGAGGACGAGGGCGCGCGCCTGACCCTGGGAGGCGAAGTCGGCAGCCGCGTTATCGTCAAGCCGAACGTCGAGGTCATCGCGGTGCGGACCCACGGTGGTCACGCGACGACGGAGATCCTCGCTGCGTCGCTCCAAGAGCGCAGCCCGCAGTCCTGCTTCGCGAGCGTCAGGCTCTGCCGCGACCTTGGAGATGTAGTGCGCAGACGCGTGCATCGCCTGACCACCGCCGGGCGCCGAGCCGATCGATCCGTGGATCCCGGCGAAGGCTGCGGCGAACGGACCACAGAGTGACTCGACCATCTCGGCACGACGGGTCCACACCCGGGCGCCAACCTCGGCGAGACCGGTCTCGTAGGTGTCGAGCAGGTCGTTGCGGGCGGTGCCACCGAGGTCGTCTCGCTTGAGCACCTGGTTCCGCGAGCGAACCAACTTTTCGTAGCTCTGGATATCGGCGATGTGTCCCTTGTCCCGGGCGAACACCATCCGGTCGAGAAACTGTCGCCGACCCGAGGGGCTGCCTCTCAACACCGCGAGGTCTTCGGGCGTGAACAGGATGGCTCTGACTCGGCCGTAGAACTGGGCTCCTGAGCGAACGACTTTGCCGTCGGCGCTGGCGGTTCGTCGCGTAGACTTCTCCCTGCGCTCCAACCGTACCTCGAGCTTCGAGGGCAGTCCGGCCACCGCATCCTGAACGGTCGCTTCGACCATCGCGGCCGTGGTTCCGGTTCGCACGAGTGGACCCATGTCCGAGCTCCGGAACGACCGCAGGGTGTTGAGCAGGTAGACGGCCTCGAGCACCGCCGTCTTGCCCGCGCCGTTGTGGCCGTGCAAGATCGTGAACCGCTCGGCGAACTCGATGCTGGCGCTCTCGAAGTTCCGGTAGTCCCGAAGACCGATGCGCTCGAGTTGCATGTGGGCAGCAGAACGGGGCGCTCTAGATCCGCATCGGCATGACGACACCGATGAAGTCGGGACCGTCGAGCGGCTTGACCACACAGGGATCGAGCTCGCCTTGGAACTCGAGCCTGACTTCTTGGGTGTCGATCACGTCGAGCACCTCGATGAGGTACCGAGCATTGAAGCCCGCGGTGAGCTCTTCCCCGTCGTAGTCGATGGGGAGCTCTTGATGGGCAACACCGAGATCGGGGTTGTCGGAGGTGAGCTCCAGCTTGCCCGGTGTGAGCGAGACACGAACGGTCGCGGTCTTCTCGGGTGCCATGACCTCGGCCCGGCGCAGGGAGTGCAGCAGCTCGTCTCGACCAAGCACCGCGAAGCGTTGGAACGCCGCGGGGATCACGGCCTTGTACGGCGGGAAGGTGACGTTGTTGAGCTTGACCGAGAGCACCATGTCCGCCGCTTTGACGAACAGGTGCTGGTCGGTGACCGCGAGTCCAACGTCGCCGGAGGCCCGGTCCAAGACTCGACGAATCTCGAGCATGCCCTTGCGAGGGATGATGATGCCCTTGTCGAGCTTGGGTCCCTTGAGCTCGAGTTCGAACTTGGTGAGGCGGTGACCGTCGGTGGACACCATGATGCCTTGCTCACCATCACACTCGAACAGGACTCCGTTGAGGTTGACCCGGGCCTCATCGGTCGAGACCGAGAAGTGGGTCTTCGCGATCAGATCGCTGAGCGAGTGGGCAGGAACATCGACGTACTCGATCTTCGACTTTCCACCGCTGGCATCGGGCAACTCCGGAAAGTCGCTCTCCGGCATGCCCATCAGCTTGAACTCGCTGCGACCTGCGTTGAGCTGGATCCAGTGGTTGTCCAAGCCCTTCACCCGAACGTTCCCCGAGGGCAGGGTTCGAACAACGCCGTGAAGGTGCTTCACGCCCACGGTGAGGCTTCCGGGTGCCTTGACCTCAGCAGACACCGTCTCGGTCAGAGACGTCATCATGTCGGTCGCTGAGCACACCACGCTGCCATCCGCGTTTGCGCGAAGCAGAACGTTGGCCAAGACAGGCATCGTGCCGCGCTTGTCGGCCACCGTCTGGGCCAGGGACAACGCAGCGAGAAAGCGGCTCTGATCGATCTCGAACTCCATCACGGATGGTCCTCGTGTTGCTCGCCCGGGCGTGTCGTCCCAGGTGCGTGCGGGAGAGACAGTAAAGCAAAATTTCTATTTAATTCTCGTCTTCTCAGTCTGTCCTGGGGAAAAGTGGAAAAGCGGCCTAGAGCGCTGATCTGACGGCACTTTTTCGGTGGGTTCCGCTGGGGGTCTTTTCGGGGATCCGGGCACACATCGGGGGACAACCAGGGGGGGCCGACTTGTCCCCCGAATCCCCCCCAAGCTGTCCGCAGAGTCATCCACAGGGTTGTGCACAACCTGTTGGTGAAACCGGTCAACCAACACGAGCGCCCCGCCTGGCAAAGCCAAGGCGAGGAGGTCCGGTGCAGGTTGTCGTGTCGGCCGCGGGGGGGACCCAGGCAGGGTCGTCGCAGCTCGAGGAGGTGGGGACTACGGAGACTTGAGGCGACCCCGGCGGGGAAGAGAAGGAAACCTTCGAAGAGCGAGGGCAGCGCCCGAACTTGGAAGGGGGAGCGGAGGGAGCTTTGCTCCCGCAGGGGGGAAACCGAGAGGTTTCCCCTAATGACTGAGTTGCTCGCGAAGCTGGCTGACAGCAGAGCGCAGTTCGGGGTCTTCGTCGCTGAGCGCGGTGATGCGCTTGCACGCGTTGATGACGGTGGAGTGGTCCTTGCCGCCGAAGCGGAGACCGATCTCGGGGAAGCTCGAGCCGGTGAGCTCGCGGGCGAGGAACATCGCGATCATTCGCGGGCGAGAGATGCCCTTGTGCCGACGGGGTCCCTTGAGGTCCGCGATGCGGACGGAGAAGTGGGATGCCACCGCCTTCTGCACCGCCTCGACGGTGACGGGCGTGCGGCGACGTTCTTTGGTGGTCTCGCCGATGACCTCCCGGATGAAGCCCGTGGTGATCGGCACGCCTTTGAGGTCGGCAAAGGTGGCCACGCGCACGAGGGCGCCTTCGAGCTCGCGGACGTTGCTCTGGACCTGCCCGGCCAAGTAGACACAAACATCGTCGGCGATGGCGATGCGGTCGTTCTCAGCCTTCTGACGAAGAATCGCGACCCGTGTCTCGAGGTCGGGCGACTTGATGTCGGCGACGAGGCCCCAGTTGAGCCGAGACGTGATGCGGTCCTCCATGCTCTGCATGTCGCTGGGCGTGCGGTCGGAGGTGACCATGATCTGTTTGCCCGCTTCGTACAGCGCGTTGAACACGTGGAAGAACTCATCCATCGTGCGGTCGCGCCCCGCGATGAACTGGATGTCATCGATGAGCAGGACGTCGCAGTCTTCGCGGTACTTCCGGCGGAACTGATCGAACTGGTTGTAGCGCACCGCCGAGATGAACTCGTTCATGAAGCGCTCGGCGCTCAGATAGGTGATGCGTCGCGTGGGGTCCGACTCATACAGCGAGTGACCCACCGCGTGGAGAAGGTGGGTCTTGCCAAGCCCGACACCTCCATAGATGAGGAGCGGGTTGAACCGAGTCCCGGGTTGATCTGCGGCCGCACGCGCAGCCGAGGCCGCGAGCTCGTTGGACGCTCCACTGATGAAGGAGTCGAAGCGGTACCGCTCGGACAGACCCACCGGGGGGGGCGCAACCTTACGGACCTCGATGTGGCCCGTCGCAGGCTCGGGCGTCGCAAAAGCGGAACTCGTCGCCGGGGCCGGTTGGGTCCCGGATTCGGGTCCAGCCTGGGCGGGCGGTGCGGACCGGTCGGGGGTCAGCTCCGCGGCGTTGGGGTCGACCTCGAGATCGAGCACGTACCGGGCTTCGGTGCGTGCCTCGATCTCGTCGAGGACAGCTTCCATGTAGTGGTTCTCAAACCACTCCTTCATGAAGAGGCTGGGCGCGCGAAGACGGATGGTTTGTCCCTCGACGGCGGCGACGGTGAGTGGACGCAGCCACAGGTCGTAGGTCTCTTGACCCAGACGTGGCTGCAAACCCTGAAGTGCCTCGTTCCAAAGATCGGTCATAGCGGGGGCGTCCACAGTGGGCAGAGAGGTGTGGACAAGTGGAGAAGTGCGCAGGAACACGGGGCTTTTTCTGCGGACAAGACAGTCCTTTCCACAGCGCATCCCCAACTTGTGGGAAATTCGTGCTGTGGTTGGGGTGCCGACTCATCTCGTCAATTGCTGGCCGAAAACGGCCCGAAAGTGGCGGGAGGAGGAGGCTGCGCGCGGTTGAGAACGACAACGGCGGCGGCGGGCGTGAGGGGCAGGTCGAAAGGGCGCGAAACTGCCCCGCACGAGGTCCTGCAAGAGGTCCTGCAGGGGTCCTAGGAGACGCTGGCGTCCCCACGGGTTCGCCGGTGTACGCGTGTGACAGACGTGTCGCAAGCGAGGGGGAAACGATCTTGCCAAGCGCTTGAGATCATTGGCCCGTGCGAACGCCGCAGAGCAAGCGGCTGGGCCGAGGGTGGTGGCCGGCTGTGGACCGCGGCTGCAGAAGTGCATGAAAACACTTGGGGAAACGGAAGCCGACAGATCGATGACGGCGGGCCCGCGCTCACGCCAAGCGGCTTTGCGGCGTTGCGATCGCGCAAACCCGCTTGGCAAGCGACTTTGCGGGCTCGCGTGCAAGCAGTTCTCGAGCCTCGATCAAGACCGTGCCAAGCATGTAGGTCTGGGTGCGATAATGGGCGTGCAGGGACGGAAAGATCAGCGGGGATCCCACACGTGGCTGTCGTTTGACAGGCTGGGGATCCGGTTGCTATCTACCGCTCCCTTTCGGCGTCCGCGGACCGTGGATGCCACTGGCCCCTCTGACGAGGGCAGGAGAACCGCATCGTGTCGAAACGTACCTACCAACCGCACAACACCCGCCGCAAACGTACGCACGGTTTCCGCGCCCGCATGGCGACGAAGAACGGCCGCAAAGTTCTGGCCAACCGTCGCCGTAAAGGTCGCAAGCGCCTCACGGTCAGCTGCGGCTCCAAGTAGGACTCGACTGCGGCTTTGCCCCGATGAAGCCGCAAGGACTCCCGCGTTGGCTGCGGTTGCGCCAGCGACGGGAGTTTCTTCGCGTCCAGCGTCGGGGACAAAAACACCACACCCGTCACTTCCTCGTGTTTGTGGCGCCTCGCCGGAAGTCTCGTCATGAGACGACGCGAGCGCGCCCGGCTGTGGAGCTGACGGGTGCAGTGCGTCCGGCTGTGGAGGTTTCGGATGCAGCCCTGCGCGAGGTCACGCCGCAAAGCGAGCCGCCAGCGTTGCGACCCACGCGGCTGGGGGTCACCGTAACGCGGAAGGTCGGCCGCGCTCATCAGCGCAACCGCATCAAGCGCCTGGTGCGCGAGGTGTTTCGCCAGGAGCGGGCTCATCTTCCCCCGGGCTACGACATGGTGTTGGTCGCAAAACGAAACGCGCTGAGCTTCACGCTCGAAGAATTGCGCAGCGACTTCATCGCCCTCGCTCGTAGGCTCACGCGACAGCACGCCGAGCGAGGTTCCTCGTGAGTGCGGACGGTGCCGACGACGACCCCGGCGACTCGTCAGCGGCTTGCTGCGAACACCACGACACCCCCTCCACCGCGCTGAGCCCCATGCCAGCGCGGTTTGGCGTGTCATGGGTCGGTGTTGGTTTGATTCGCCTCTACCAGTTGGTCATCTCCCCTCTGCTGGGTCCCCGCTGCCGCTTCCATCCAAGTTGTTCGCGCTTTGCGGCCGAAGCGCTTGGTGAGCACGGTGCAGTTCGTGGTACTTGGCTCGCCGTGCGCCGCATTGGGCGGTGCCACCCCTTCCATCCGGGCGGCTACGACCCCGTACCCCCCAAGCGGAGCTCCCGATGAGTTTGAGTTTCGAAAAACGCATCGCCATTGCGCTCTTCCTCTGCGGAATCGTCTGGATCGCATTCGACTTCTTCGCGCCTCCTCCCCCCGAACCGGTCGAGGACGCCCAGGCCGAACAAGCCGACGATGCGAAGGCCGACGAAGCCAAAGCAGACGGCGCGAAGCTAGCCGACGCTGACGGCAACTCGGATTCGCCGCGAAGCGGAGGGCCCGACGCGGCGAAGGATGAGCCACCGACCGACTCCGATGTCGAGGTCGTTCACCACACAATCTCCAACGACCTGCTGTCCCTCAAGGTCACCAACCGTGCGCCGGGCCGTGGCGGCATGGTCGAAGAAGTCGACCTGCTCAGCCCGCAGTTCGAAGGTCACGACACGGCCACCGATCCTCTAGGGCTCGGCGGTGCCTCCACGCTCGAGGTCAGCTTCGCCGACGCAGCCAGCGACTTTCGCATCGGTGGTGGGCAGGCCTACGTCGTCGAGAGCGCGAGCGCAGACAGCATTACCCTGGTCCATCGGACCGAAGAAGTTCAGGTCAAGCAGACGCTCAAGCTGCTCGCGGGCTACGAGGGCGTGTTGTCGGTCGAGGTCACCAACCTCACCCGCCAAGAGCAACGCCACCGGATGCATGTCCGGAGCCGGGTTGGTCTGAGCGGCGAAGAGAGCCGATACAACATCAAGCGTGGTCTGTGTCGGACCACCGAAGACTTCGAGGACGAAGACAACAGCGACGTCGAAGACGGACCGATCACGTATGGCGCCGACCCGGTGCTGTGGGGCGGCGTGGACAACAAGTACTTCGGCACGCTCATGGTTCCCACCGAGCCGTTCGGCGAGTGTGTGTTGGAGCAGAGCGAAGACGGCGGGTTCCTCGTCGGCACCCTCGCGACCAACGTCTCCACGCTCGCGCCGAGCGAGGTGAAGCGTTACGAGCTCGGCCTGTTCATCGGAGCGAAGGGGCTCGAGAGTCTGCAGGCGTTCTCCGCCGTCGCGCCCGTCACCGAGGTCCACCTAGAGGAAGCCATCGACTGGGGCATCCTGGGACGGCTGTCCGAGTACCTCGGGCGGATGCTGCTCAGCCTCATGCGGTTCTTCCACGGCTGGGTCGGCGTCTGGGGCTGGTCCATCGTGCTTGTGACGATCGTCATCAAGGCAGTCACCCTGCCGCTGACGCTCAAGCAGATGAACTCGATGAAGGCGATGAAGCGGATTCAGCCGAAGATCGCCGAGATCAAGAAGAAATACGCCGACGACCGGGTCAAGCAGGGCCAGGAGACCCAGGCGCTGTTTGCTCGCGAGGGCGTCAACCCGCTCGCCGGATGTCTGCCGGTCTTCGTGCAGATGCCCGTCTACATCGCCCTGTACGCGATGTTGGGTGCCGCGGTCGAGCTGGTGCATGAGCCCTTCTTGTGGCTCCCCGACCTGACCAAGCAGGACCCCTTCTACGCCCTTCCAATCATGCTCGGCGGCATGATGGTCGTGCAGAACCGCATGATGCCCACGTCTGGCGACGAGATGCAGGCCAAGCTCATGCGTTGGATCATGCCGGTCGTCTTCGCGGCCTTCATGTTGTTTTTGCCTTCCGGCTTGGCCCTCTATATCTTCGTCAACATCTGCCTGTCGGTCGTTCAAACCGCGATCCAGGTAGGCCGGAACACCGATGATCCGGCCGTAGACAGTAAGCCGTCCAAGGCCGACGAAAAGCCGGCCAAAAAGAAGTAGACTCTGGACCGATCGCATGTCCGACCCACAGCAGGACAACAACTCTGAAGAAGATGACCGTACCCCCGAGGAGCGTTTCTCCCCGGCGGTCCCCGTTGTGCGCTCCTTTCTGGAGAGCGTGCTCGGGCTGCTCGGTGTCGAGGTCGAAGTCGACATCGACATCGAAGAAGACGGGCTTCACTGCGACCTCAACTGCGCCGAGTCTGACGGCGGCTTGTTGATCGGTCGGCACGGCGCAACGCTCGACTCGCTTCAGTACCTGACGCTTCGCGTTCTCCAGGCTGAACGGCAGGAGCGGATGCGGATCACCCTGGACGTCGCCGGGTACCGGACCCGTCGCGAGAAGACGCTCAAGCAGCTCGCTCGCAACGCCGCCGACAAAGTTCTCGACGAAGGTCGCTCGTTCCACTTCGAGCCCATGAGCGCGATGGAGCGACGGGTCGTCCACATGGCCATCGTCGAAATCGAAGGTCTCGCGACGGAGTCCGAAGGCGAAGGCCGCCGTCGTCACGTCGTGGTCTTCCCCGAGCGGTGACCAACACCGACTCTCGAACCACCCTCGTCGGTGTTGCCACAGGCACACCGGACGGGGGTGTTGCAATTGTGCGGGTCAGCGGCCCGCAGGCAGCCGCGGTTCTTGCCGGCCTGGGTGTCGACGAGCCTCCTGCCCCACGCCGACTCGTGCGGCGCTCGCTCGCGCTGCTGGGCGGGCAGCATGAAGACGGTTTGGTCGCATGGATGCCGGGTCCGCGTTCGTTCACCGGTGAGGATGTGGTCGAGTTGCACGTGCACGCCGGCGAGCGAAACGTTCGGGCGGTGGTTGAGGCTTGCCTGTCGCAAGGGGCCACGGCCGCGGGTGCCGGGGACTTCAGCCGACGCGCATTCGAGCTGGGTGCGCTGTCCCTCGATCAGGCGGAAGGGATTGCGGCGGTCATCGGCGCGCAAACGGACGAGGCGCTCGCGCAAGCCCGGCGATTGGCGGCGGGGGAGCTTGGGCGTGGGGTCGAAGTGCTCAGGGAAGCGGTCATCGGACTTCGGACCGAGGTCGAGGCGAACCTAGATTTCCCGGAGGACGTCGACGACGCGCATGTCGTCCGGTGGCGAAGCGAAGTTTCGGAGCTCCGAGAGCAGCTCGGCCGCTGGCTTTCGGGGTTCGAGGCGGGTCGCCGAGGTCGAGAGCGAGCGCGGTTCGTGCTGGCCGGGCCACCCAACGCGGGCAAGAGCTCCCTCTTCAACGCGCTGCTGGGGCGGCGCCGCGCCATCGTCGCCGACCTCCCGGGGACCACTCGTGATTACGTCGAAGCCGAGTACGGGGTGGGTCCACACGGGGCCTGGCTTGTCGACACTGCGGGACTTCGAGGGGGCGCGGGTGCGGTCGAGGCCGCCGGCATTGAGATGAGCCGCGAGCAGGTTGAGCAGGCAGACCTGGTGTTGTGGGTCGAGGCCTCCGATGCCGAACCCGTGGAGCGTCCGGACCTTGGCGCTGCGGTGCTCGAGGTGGAAACCAAGCGCGACCTTGGGACCCGCCGCCCCGGGGCGATCGGCGTCACGTTGGGTGCCGAAGGTGGGGGCGTCGAGGATGTGGAGGCTGCGCTGCGAGCGTGGTTCGCTCGGGATCAGGATCGCGCATGGATCGGCTTGGCGCGCCACCGAGACCGGGCCGCCGAAGCTCTCGATGCGCTGGGTCGGGCGTCGGATCTCATGGCCGAGGACGCGGCGCTCGAGATCATCGCGTTCGAACTCGGGGTGACCGAAGCCCGGCTCGCTGCCATCACCGGTCGGACTCAGCTCGGGCCGGTGGGCGACGAGATTCTCGGCCGCATCTTCTCGACGTTTTGCATCGGCAAGTAGGCCCAAGGTCTACGGCGCCGGAGTCCAACGAGGCCGAGCAAGAGGAGCATTCCGGACCAGCCTCGGGCCGGCGAGGAGGAACATCCGCATCCGGTGTCGCCATCGCCGTCGCCCTCGGGTGCCCCGGTCGTGGCATCTGGATCCGTCGACGCCCCCGTGGACTCGGCGTCCCCGCTGGTCGGACCCGGATCCCCGGTGCCGTCTGCGGAGGAGTCATCGGTGTCTGCGCCCGTCGAGCCGGCGGGCTCGTCTGGTACCTCCGCGTTGATGCCAATGGTCACCGGTGCGGAGACGCCCTCGTTTCCGGCCCAGTCGACCGCGTGGGCGACGATCGTGTACACGCCATCGGGGAACGGGACATCGGGGAAGAAGAACGGCGGATAGGTTTCGCGCACCGCCTGCTCCATGCCATCGATCTCGATCCAGACCTCCTCAACGCCGTAGCCGCTGTCGATCGCGTCGACCTCAATCGTCACCAGGGCGCCGGACTCCAGCTCGGTTCCCTGGGTCGGCGAGGCGACGGTGACCTCCGGCGGCTCGTCATCGGTGATCGTGTCGAATGGCTCCCCGCAGGTGGCGGAGGGTCCCGTACTTGGCGTTCCCGCGCACATGTCCTCCCAGACACCGGCCGCAGTGGAGCCGCCCGCGAAGAACCCGGTGCAATTGGGGTTGGGGTTCCACGTTCCGTCCGCGTCGTGGCACGGCGTGATGTCGATCTGCGAGGTCTCTTCGATCCAGGGGACCGCGGGGTGCATGAGCGCATGCGTGCCGGTCGTGTCGTTGCAACCGATGAGTCCCGTCGACACCATCGAGATCGAACGGAACGACCCGTCATCCATCGGGAGGTATGCGGTTCCCCCGGAGTCACCTTCGCAAGTGGTGACGCCAGTCCCTTGGGCACCGATCTGGACGGTGCTTCCAAAGGTGGAGACGATCACGCTCGCACCCCAGCGTTTGGTTCCAGCGCCGCCAACGTTCGAGTCCCCGTATCCGACGAGGAACACCTCCTGGCCTTCTTGGATCAGGTCGGTCTCACATCCGTACGCTGGGGGCGAGAACGGGATGTCGAGCATCGGTTCTTCGAGGATGCAGAACGCCCAGTCTTGGGCTTGGTTGGTCGTGCCCAGGTAGTCCGGGTGTGTCACACAGCGCTCGGTCTGGCGAGTGATGGCGGTCGTTGAGCTCTCGCCGAAGCGAATCTGTTTGTCCCCGTCACCGCAGTGCGCCGCGTAGGTGATGACACGGGGATGGACGAGGGCTCCCGTGCACAAGCCGCCGCCCCCAGTCACCGCGACCGTCGTCGGCCACTGGCACACCTCGGCAGGAGCGCCCCCGAAGACTTGGGGTTCGACGGGCTCGATTCCCTCCTCTTGAATGGGCGCGGCTGAGGCGTTGGACGCGAACGTCGCGATGCACAGAGCGGTCAGAGTCAACCCGAGTCGCATCGTCAGAGTCTACGATGGCCGGGTCCAACGGCGACAGTGCCGGGCGTTAGCTCTGGCCGGGCGCGCGCGCACGCATTGCGTCGAGCAACGGGGTGAGCAGGTCCACGGGACCTCGGCCGTCGGGGCTGTCGAGGTAGGGGAGCCGGCCAAGGATGTTGACGCCGCGGGCGGTCGCGATGATCTGGGCGTTGTCTTCGCGGGAGGGATCGTCGTGGTCGTCCGGGTCGACGACGTACACGCCGAGGACATCGAACCCCTCGTCATCAAGTGCGTCGAGCGTCAGCAGGGTGTGGTTGATCGTCCCCAGGCCGGTTGAAGCGACGAGCACCACGGAGTCCGCGAGAGCGCGGACCCACTCCGTCTGCCACGTTCCCCCCGGCATCGGAACGTGCAGGCCTCCAGCCCCTTCGATGAAGACATAGTCGGCCTGCCGCTGGAGTTCCCAGGTCTCCAGACGATCGCGGGTCAGCTCGAGGGCATCGGGCAGCGGGTCGACGTTGGCCGCGGGAGGTCGAAGGAACGGCGCGGGATCCTCGGCGATACCGGGAGCGAGAGGCTCTGGATATGTGAGCGGGCAGGCCGACATCGAGTGGTCGCGGGAGATGCCTGCCGCATCCAACAGACGCTCGACATCCGTCGGGGACTCCATGTCTCCACTCTGCGCGGGCTTGAACGGAGCCACGCGGAGCTCCTGAGCTCGGGCCCATTGCAGGAGCGAACAAACCAGCGCGGTCTTGCCGACGCCGGTGTTTGTGCCGACAAAGAAGACGCGCTCGGTCATGGTGTGGGCGCTGAAGAAGCGAGTTCGCGATGGTTGGAGCCGAGTACGTCGCGGAGGGCGGCGACAAGACCGTCGATGTGTTCGGGCTCGTGGGTGGCGCTGAGGGTGAGCCGCAACCGCGCCGCACCGAGGGGCACCGTGGGCGGGCGGATCGCTTGCACGTGCCAGCCGCGGACCAGGAGTTCGGTGGCGACCGCAACGGCGCGCTCGTTGCTGCCCAGAATGATGGGGACGATCGGGGCGATGGGAACTTCGGGCAAGCGAAGTGCTTTCGCGAGATGCTCGAGGTTCTGGCGGAGCCGGCGACGGGCCTCGTCCCCTGCCCGACCTCGCAACAGCGCGAGCCCCTCCAAGATCGACTCCACCACCCGAGGACTCGTCCCGGTGCTGAAAACGAAGCTGCGGGCTCGGGTGCGGATCCAGTCGCAGGCCGTTGTCGAGCCGGCGACGAACGCCCCGGCGCAGCCCAGTGCCTTGCTCAGGGTCCCTATATAGAGGGTAGGTCGGACGCCGTGGGCTTGGGGCCAGCCCTGACCCCCGGCGTGAAGCCCAAACCCGTGCGCATCGTCGATGTACAGGCAGAACCCGTCGTCGAGCGCATTTTGCAACGCGCCTTGGCTTGCGCCATCCCCGTCCATCGAGAAGATCGACTCGGTCACCCACCACCGGATGCCGCCACGGCCCGTGGGAGCGTCCCGGGGGGGTGGGGTCAGGTGAGGGAGAATCGTCCGCGGGGCTCTGCTCAGGCGAAGGCCATCGATCATCGAGGCGTGGTTGAGCTCGTCCGAGTAGACCCTGTCTTCTGGGGACATAAGCGAGGCGAGGACCCCGACGTTGAGCTGGAAGCCGCTGGGAAACAGCACGGCGTCTTCCTGCTGGGCGAGTTCGGCCAGGGCTTGCTCCGCCTCGCGGTGGAGGTCGAGGTCTCCGCAGATCAGCCGGGAAGACGCCGCACCGGCCGGTGCTGTTCCCGACGGCACCAGCTGTGAGAGGCCGAGGTAGTCGTTGGAACAGAAGCCGACGACCCGCTGGCGACCAAGGAGGTACTCCACACCCTGACGCTCGCGGATCTCTGGCATCTCTCGGCGGAGCCCCTGGGCGTCCAGGGCGGCCAGCCGCTGGCGCAATCGCGCGTCGAGAGACACGGCGGGCACTATGGCATCATCCGTCCGGTGCTGTCGGACGAACTCGGGGCGTGGATGGAGACACGGGGCTGGGACCTGCCTGCGGAGGGACTGGACCGGCTCGAGACGCTGCTTGGCCTGTGGCTTCGTTACGGGGTGGTGATGAACCTCAGCGGGGCGCGGACGCGAGCGGAGCTGTTGCCGCATGTGCTCGACGGGCTCGACACGGCCTGGATTGTGCGCGAGACCGTGCCGGATACGTCGGCCCTGCACTGGGTCGACTTTGGCAGTGGTGGCGGTTTCCCCGGACTGGTTGTCGGCGCGCTGCTCGACTGCGAGCTGCGGCTGCTCGAGCCTCGTCAGAAGCGCGCCAGTTTTCTCGAGCTTGCCAGCAACGCTATTGGGCAAAGGTCAATAGGCGTGATTCGGACGCGATTCGACTTAGGAACGTGGGGTGACAACCACGCAGCCGGATTTATTAGCGGCGCGGATAGCTCTTCTGTGGTCGTCTCCGCCCGAGCAGTCTGGTCCCCCAGCGAGTGGCTCGAGGTAGCGCACCATGTGACAAAGGGCCGGGGCCACGTGGTAATGCACCTGGCGGCGGAGAATTCGCCGGAGAAGTTCGGTTGTGCGCGGGTTGTAAGCGGCGATCGAGGAAGCGTAGGGCTTGTGTCGCTCGGCGCCGACGCCGAAACGCGCTAACCGCGAGGGGCTGGACGCCTCGGCTGCTTGGTCCGAATGGGCGAGGCCGGGAACGCACCTGCTTTTTCGCTGGGCTCCGGTGGGGCTCGTAACTCCGGAGGAGTCGCGGATGCCGAAACGCGCGGAACGCGAGCGGGTGGGCGTCGGTGCCGGTTGGTTTAGACCCGGATGTCGGCGCGCGAGGCCTGGTTGGGTCTCGAGAGATGGAACCGCATGCATGCCGAGGGGCGCGGTTTGGCAAAAGGGCGCGGGCTGCGAGTCTGTCTCTTATACACATCTCCGAGCCCACGAGACCTCTCTACATCTCGT
>CAJXVA010000064.1 GCA_913061055.1 uncultured Pseudomonadota bacterium | reverse complement strand
ACACAGCGCGCTCGTCAACGAGCCCGCCAACGACCGGGCGGCGCCGCCTGTCGTCGTCGGCGAGACACCCCGTGCGAAGCCCGCGTCGAGGACGAAGCGTCCTCGCTCGACCGCTGCCCCGGCAGCTTCACCGGTCGCTTCTCCTCCGGCATCCACGGCGAGCGTCGAAGGCGATCCGCTGGAGCCTCCGGCAACGGCTTCCCACTCGAGAGCCCAACAGCCGGTCGCTCCTCGAGCCGATGAAGGAACGCTCCCGCCGGCCCCGGCCGACCCGCTGGGCAGCCTCCCCGGCAGGTATCACTATGCTGGGGGGCAGGCGCAGCGAGGCGCAGCCGCCGAGGCTGTCGAAGCGGTCGTCGAGCAGATGAACCTGATCAGCCGCGGCATCGCGCGTCGCCGGCTGCTGTCGGGCATCGAACCTCCCAGCACGGTCGAGATCGAGATCGATGCCAAGCGTGTCGTGACGATCATCGATGGCCGCACCTACCAAGCCGAGCTCGGCGGACGCGCGAAACGTGTGACCGGGAGTTCGGGGGAGACGCTAAAGTTCAAGGCCCGATCCCGACGCGACCAGCTGCTCCTCGAATTCCGGGGCGACAAGGGCGGCAAGAAGTACGTGATGCGAATCGACGGCCGCGGCCGCCTGCAGATGCGCGTGACGATCTTCTCGGCCTCCCTCCCGGCGAGCGTCGTCTACCCGCTGACGTATCGCGCCGGCTAGAAGCGTGCCCCCTCGCGGGCTGACCGACGGGGCGCGTGAGTCGAACTCACCAGCCCGCGCGGCGGAGGCTCGGGGGCCCGTCGGTTGAGGTCTGGATCACGCGGTGCATCCGGAGCACACGCAGGATTGTCGCAGCGAATCGTGACGGTTTTCGCGTACCGTTCGGATCCTCGACCCACCGGGGGTTCCGCAGCGTTCGATGTCCAAGAACACCGAGACTTCCCTCGACCGTCCGTGGGCCATGGAAGCCGCGGACACCCTGGCTGATCTGCGGGTCGACCCATCGTGTGGGCTCGCTTCCTCAGAGGTGGCCGAGCGTCGCTCTCGGTATGGCGTCAATGCACTTCGGGAACTGAGACCTCGCAGCGTGTGGCGCATCTTACTGACCCAGTTCAAGAGCTTGCTGGTGGCGCTGTTGGTGGTCGCCATGGCGGCCGCCGTCGCGTTCGGTGAGCAAGCCGAGGCGGTCGCAATCGGGGTTGTCCTGGGCGTGAATGCACTGCTCGGATTTGTCACCGAGCTTCGAGCGACCCGCTCGATGGAGGCCCTGCGCAAGATGGGTGTGACCAGGTCCACCGTTCGACGGGATGGCAAGGTCGAGGTCGTCGACGCGCATGCGTTGGTTCCCGGTGATGTGGTCTTGCTCGAAGGTGGGGACGTGGTCACGGCTGACCTGCGACTGGTCGAGGCGTCGAAGCTGCAGGCCAACGAGTCGACGCTCACCGGTGAGTCGATGCCCTCGGCCAAAGACGCGGCCCCGGTTCCAGTGGACACCGACATCGCCGAGCGCCGCTCGATGCTGTTCAAGGGCACGGTGGTCACCCGTGGCACCGCTGTCGCTGTGGTCGTTGCGACCGGCATGTCCTGCGAGCTCGGTCAGATCTCCCGCCTCGTGGAAGAGGCGAAGGAGGAAACCACGCCTCTGGAGCGTCGGCTCAACAAGCTCGGCCAAGGGTTGGTGTGGATCACGCTCCTCGTCGCTGTAATCGTAGGTGTCTCCGGCTACGCCGCTGGTAGGCCGCTGCTGCTCGTGATCGAGACGGCTCTCGCCTTGGCGGTCGCGGCCGTACCCGAAGGCCTACCCGTCATCGCGACGATTGCACTCGCTCGCGGCATGCACCGGATGGCGCGGCACCGGGCGCTGGTCAATCGCCTCTCCGCCGTCGAAACGCTCGGGGCCACGAGCATTCTGTGCACCGACAAGACAGGCACGCTCACCGAGAACCGGATGACGGTCGAATCGCTGGACGTGGGCGGACCTCCGGGCGCACGCCTGCGAGCGCTGGAAGCGATCGTCTTGTGCAACAACGCGGAGCTTGCCGAGGAGGGCGAGCACATCGGTGATCCGATGGAGATTGCGCTGCTTCGGGCCGCCAGAGACGAGGGAGTCGAGCGCCCGACGCTGCTCGAAGGCGCACCGGAACACACCGAGCACGCGTTCGATCCGGACCTCAAGATGATGGCCACCGTCCACGGGGTCGCGCCCCCGTACCGGGTGGCGGTCAAGGGTGCTCCCGAGTCGGTCCTCGAGGCCACTACGCTGGCTGAAGACCAACGTGAGCCGTGGCGTCAGCGAGCCGAGGCCCTGGCATCACGAGGGCTCCGTGTTCTGGGTATCGCCCAGAGCCAGTCGGACGACCCCGACCAGGACCCCTATCACGACCTCGAGTTCCTCGGCCTGGTGGCCATGCACGACCCTCCCAGAGCCGAAGTCCGCGAGACGATCCAAGCGTGTACGGGTGCGGGCGTGCGCTTTGTGATGGTGACCGGGGACCACCCCATCACGGCCCAGAACATCGCGCTGGCCACCGGATTGGCGGACGCAGGGTTTGAAACGGCGGTGTTGGGCGTCGAACTCGAGCACGCCCTCGAGGCGGACCCTGCGACCCAAAAACGGCTGGTCGAAGCCCAGGTGTTCGCGCGCGTCAGCCCCAAGCAGAAGCTCAACCTCATCGCGCTCCATCAGCGCGCCGGCAACGTCGTCGCGATGACAGGAGACGGGGTCAACGATGCACCGGCGCTTCGCAAGGCGGACATCGGAGTGGCGATGGGGCAGCGGGGCACGGCAGCGGCCAAGGAAGCCGCTTCGATGGTGCTCGAGGACGACAACCTGGCGACGATCGCCGTCGCCATCGCCCAGGGACGGGCGATCTTCGACAACATCCGCCGCTTCGTGCTGTATCTGTTGTCCTGCAACCTCAGCGAGGTTCTCGTGGTGGCGCTGGGGGCGTTGTTTGCCGGCCCGCTCCCGTTGCTCCCGCTGCAGATCTTGTTTCTCAACCTGGTGACCGATGTCTTTCCAGCCCTCGCGCTCGGCGTGGGCCAAGCCGACGACAATGTGATGGGGCGGCCACCGCGGAAGGCGGGGGAGGCGATCGTGACGCGGCGACACTGGATGCGCATTGCAGCGCACGGCTCCATCATGACCTGTGCCGTCTTGGCGGCATTTGGCTTGGCACTGTTCGTGTTCGAGCTGAGCCCGAAGGGCGCAGTCACCGTCTCGTTTCTGACGCTCGCCCTTACCCAGACCTTTCATGTGTTCAACATGCGGAGGCCCGAAGGGCCCGTGGTTCGCAACGAGGTCACCCGCAACCCACTCGTTTGGCTCGCGGTGGCGACATGCGTCGGACTGCTGCTGCTCGCGGTCTATGTTCCGGCGCTGGCCGGGGCGCTCTCCATCGTTCCTCCGACTGCCGCCGGGTGGCTTCTGGTGTTGGCGATGAGTGTCCTGCCCGTGCTGGCCATTCAAGGGGGGATGATTGTCCGGCGTGCTCGAGGCGCCGCCGACTCCGGGTCGCACAGACCGTCGCGGTGAGCGACCCGCGGGCGGCCGCCCACGGACTCGACCGGGGCTCCGTCACCTCCGATCCGGATGGATCAACGCTCGCCGACGACCGTTGCGGCGAGCTGACCCATGCGTTTGGGGTCCGCCAAACGGGACAGCATGCGGATGGTGCCGCGTGAGCGCATCAGGCGAACGAACGCCTCACCCGCCAAGAATTTAGGCAGCATGCGGACAGCGAGTCGCGAGCGATACAGCTGCGAATGCCAGCTCGAGAATCCGCGGATCGGATCGAAGTGCTCCTCGCACAGCTCTGCAGCGATACGGCCACTGAGCAACGCGAACCCGATGCCCTCGACGGATCCCGGGGAGACCAGTCGGGCGGCCTCGCCTGTCCACATGCAGTGCGGCTGGACCAACTCGGAGGAGATGCGGGTGGTGACGGTGGCCGGATGCCCCTTCCACGGGCCCATCGACTCCGCACCGCGCAGCACGTCGCTGAACTCTTGCTCGAGGATCTCCTCGAACAGCGGCCGAATGCCGTGGCTCGCCGCGGAGCGCTCGGCGATCGTCAGGCCCACGTTGACCACGCCCCCGGGCTCGGGGAACGCCCACGCGTAGTAGCCATCGAGCTGCCGCGACCACGCGAAGATCCCCTGATCGGGCGCGGGGAGGGTGGCGCCCTTCCACCAGCCCATGATGGTGCGAATGCCGTAGCGCGGGCTGTGGTCGAACTCGAACTGCGAGGGGGAACCGTTGGCGCAGATGACCAGGTCCGCCTCGAGTTCCTCGTCTGCGGTGCGGACACCCCGAACTCGTCCGTTGTCATCTCTGAGCAGCGCGCGCACGCGGGTCTTCTCGCGGATCTCGGCACCCAGCCGGCCCGCCTCCCGAAGCAGCGTGTGGTCGAAGTCGGTGCGCGGAACGATCCAGGCACCGTGATCGCCACGAAGCTCGATGGAGCGTCCTCCGGGACCAACCGCGACGATCCCTCGCATGGGGATGTGCAGCGGGGCGAGGATGTCCTTGAGTTCGAGCCGCTCGAGCTCGCGGAGTGCGTTGGGAGAGAGCCCGCTGCCGCAGACCTTCAGCCTTGGGTAGGCAGAGCGATCGAGGATCGTGACGCGGCCAACACCTCGGCGGCGCAGCTCGATTGCGGCCGCTGAACCTGCAGGGCCCCCGCCGACGATGATGATGGACGGCTCTCGACGCATGACACAGCTCGACTTTGCCGCCTCGGTCTACTCCCGCCCGAGGGGTGGAGCAAAGCCGAGGCCCGTCGGGTGTGGTCTGCAGCACACTCCGCAGACCCGCTCAGGCACTGACCGACGGCATCGCGCGAACACACCGAGCTCCTCGTCCTCGGGACGCAACAGTTGCCGTCCCGGTCGAGTCTTGTCGTCGCAACTCCAGGAACGATGCGACTTCTGATCTACGGCGCTGGCAACATCGGTTGTCTGTACGCGGCTCGCCTGTCGCGGGCCTCACACGAAGTGACCCTGCTTGCCAGGGGGCAGCGATTGGCGCAGCTGCGTGGGCGTGGCATCCAGCTGGAGGACGGAGTGACCTCGGAGCGAACGACCACGGCGGTGCCGCTGATCGAGCGCCTCAGTCCCACCGATCGCTACGACTGCGTGCTCGTCCCCTTGCCCAAGCACCGAGTCTCCGAGGTGCTCCCGATCCTCGCGGCGAACGACCGCACGCCTCACGTCGTGTTCTTCGGAAACAACGCCGCGGGACCCGGAGAGATGATCCGGGCACTGGGTCGGGAGCGGGTGCTCCTTGGGTTTCCCGGTGCCGCTGCGGTCATGCACGGCGACATTCTTCGCTACGTGATCACCTCCGCTCGGGAGCAGGCGACGACGATTGGAGAAGTCAGCGGGGCCCGCTCGCCGCGCGTGGTCGCGATTGCAGACGCGATCAGCGAGGCCGGATTCCCCGTCTCGATCAGCTCGAACATGGACGCGTGGCTCAAGACCCACGTTGCCGAGGTTCTCCCGACGCTGTGCGCGCTGTACCGGGCTGGTGGTGACCCCACTCGGCTCACGCGGGATGACGCAACAATGCGCTTGATGGTTCGCTCGATTCGCGAGGGCTACCGGGTCTTGCGCGCAAACGGAGTCCCGATCACGCCGCGGAATCACCGCGTGTTCGAGTGGGTGCCCAAGGCACTGCTGTTGGGGGTCATGCGTCGTTGGGTCAATGACAAGACTGCGTCGATCAAGCTGGGCCATGCGCCGGGGGCTCGGCCCGAGGGCGTACGGCTGGCGAGGGAGTTCCGCCTCCTCACCGCGCGGTCCGGCATCGAGACCCCCTCGATGGAACTCTTGTTCGCGTCGCTCGACGGCGATGGTCGTGATACGCCAAAAAACCCCGAGTGGAACAATGGCCGACCACGACCGTGAGTCGATCCGGGCTCGCCCCCCCGGGGTTGGGGTTCTGGCAGCGCTCGAGGGCGCCACCCTCATCGCGTGGAACCTGGTCGCAACTCCCTTCATGGCGCAGCGGCGCCTGCGGTGGGGCACGGTCGGAACAGAGAGCACCGATTCTCTTCCGGGTGACGAGTTCGTGCCCGAGCCCAAGTGGTCGTACACGATGGGAACTGGCGTCGATGCGCCCCCCGAGGCGGTGTGGCCATGGATTGCCCAGATCGGACAGCGCCGTGGCGGTTTCTACAGCTATCAGACGCTCGAGAACATTGTCGGCTGCGAGATCATCAACACAACGCAGATTCTGCCCGAACATCAGCATCCGGCGGTTGGCGAAGAGATCTATCTGCATCCCGAGACACCGCCGCTACGAATCGAGATCGTGGATCCTCCTCGCGCCCTCGTGCTGTTTGGGTCACCCGCGGATATCGGAGTCGATGATCGCTGGGGACGATCCACCTGGCAGTTCATCGTCAACCCTGGTCCCCATGGCGGCAGTCGACTCCTCACCAGAGGTCGCTATGACTACACCCCGGATTGGAAGAGTCGCGTCACGTTTGGCAGCTTCCCGATCAAGGCGATTGCTTTCGTGATGAGCCGTAAGATGATGCTCGAGATCAAGAGGCTGGCAGAGCGCGAGCAGGCCCATGAGCGGCAGCCCGATGGCAGGATCGACCCTCACCGGCTGTCGTGATCCGAACCCGGGAACTCAGTGCAGGCTTTGCGGCGTGCGCAGGGTCGTGCTGCCGATGATGCGGACCAGGCGTGCCGGGTACCGAACACAGTTTCCAACTATGGGTGCAACACGAATCTGCATGGTGCTGAGCGCGGCTCTCCTGGCCGGCGGCTGCGTCACGCGAGCGACGCATGACGATCTCCAGCGCAGGTTCGACACGACGTCCGCAGACTTGGCCGAGCTACGGCTGCAGCACGAAGAGCGCGAGAACGCATTCGTCGCGCAACTTGGCGCGGAGTCGAAGCGGCGTTCGAAGCTCGAGACTTCGCTCGATGAGTCACGGCAACTGGCCGATGGGTACGCGCGTCAGGTCGCCGGTTTGCAGGCGGTCATCGCAGACAAGCGCCAGGCGATCGCAGCCCTCGAGCGCGCAGTCGCGGCGGGGGAGCAGGAGTTGGCGCAGGTGCTCGTGCGCCGGGCCGCCCTGAAAGAGTCGCTCGCAACGGTGTCCTTGGCGCTCATCGAACTGACCCAACGCAAGCTTGCCGCCGAACGTCGGGTCTCCGAGTACCGGGACGTGCTCAGTCGCTTCCGCGCGCTGATCGACGCCGGCAAGCTCGACGTCAGGATCCTCGATGGGCAGATGGTCTTGACACTCCCCATGGACATCCTATTCGCCAGTGGAAAGGCCGGGCTCACGGCTGCGGGAAAGGCCTCGTTGCTCGAGGTGGGCGCAGGATTGGCCACCATCCCCGACCGTAGGTTTCAGGTCATTGGACACACCGACAATGTCCCAATCCATACGTCGGCGTACCCGTCCAACTGGGAGCTTGGCGCAGGCCGTTCGCTCACGGTTCTGCACACGCTGTTGGAGGCGGGCGTCCCGCCGGGGCGGATCAGTGCCGCCAGCAAAGGAGAGTTCCACCCCGTGAAGCCCAATCTCGACGAAGCCGGGCGCGCCGCGAATCGCCGGATCGCGATCGTGATCGTGCCCGACCTCTCGGAACTTCCCGGCTACGATCAACTCGAGACGCTCTCGGCCGACTGGGAGACTACGGCGTGAGTGATGCTCACGAATCGAGAGCGCGTGAGGCCATGGTGCGCGACCAACTCGTCCGGCGAGGCATCGACGACTCCCGCGTCCTCGACGCGATGCGCGAGGTCAGGCGAGAAGCGTTTGCTCCCGCCTCGCAGCGCAAGTTCGCCTACGACGATCATCCACTCCCACTCGGCCACGGGGCGACGATGAGCCAGCCGTACATCGTGGCGCTCATGACAGAGCTGGCGGAGGTGCAACCTGGCGACCGTGTACTCGACGTTGGGACGGGTTCGGGTTACCAAGCCGCGGTCCTGGCGGAGATGGGGGCGGAGGTGTTCGGGGTCGAACTCATCGAACCGCTCGCCTCCACCGCGCAGGCAGCACTTCGTGCCGAGGGCTATGGGGCGGTCGAGGTCCGTGAGGGCGATGGCCGTGAGGGCTGGCCCCAGCGGGCTCCCTTCGACGTGATCATGGTCGCGGCCGCGGCGAGAGCCGTCCCTGAGCAGTTGCTGTCGCAAGTTGCGGTCGGCGGGCGCATCGTGCTCCCTTTGGGGCCCGACGGAGATTCACAGGTATTGTCGGTCATCACTCGAGACCCGGGTGGGTTCTCGGAGCGCGAGAGCATACCCGTTCGATTTGTCCCCTTGGTACACGGCGGTGGCCTTCCCGCGGGGCCCGACGGAATCTCCGGGCGCCAACCTTCGAACGCTGGGGGCGGGCATCGTGATTCGAACGTGTGACGTCTGCGGAGAGAAGCACCCGATCCCTGCCGCGCGTTTGGCCCTGACTGGCCGCTGCGACCCGGCTTTGCGGTACGGCGTGCGATGCCCTCCTTCGCGCTGGCTTCTTTCCACACTCTGCCAGGCGCCGGCCATCCGACCCGTTGCGATGCCCGCAGAATTGAACACGACCCCGTCCTCAATGGACGACCTGGCCGCAAGATCCGCGCCTTTTCGGATCCCCAGCGGTCCCAGTTCAACCGCCATGGTGATCGCGTCGAACCGCAAACACACTCCTGTCGTCCTCGCGTTTCTCGTGGCGCTCGGTGTTGGAACGGGGTGCAGCCCCAGTCGGGAGGAGCTTCAAACGAGCCTCGACGATGCCAACACCAAGCTGTCGTCCGAGCAGCAGCACAGCGATTCGTTGCAGCAACAGATCGCACAGCTTGAAAGGGACCTGAAAGAACGCGATGCGCGGATCGCTTCGCTCGAAGCGGAGGGCGTCGCCTCGGAGGCCGATCTCGCGGAGCTTCGCGCCGAGCAGGAGCGTCGGCGCATCGAGCTGGCGACATTTCGAGACCTGTTCGGCAGGCTGGAGAACCTGATCAGCGCAGGCACGGTCACCGTGAACTTCCGCAAGGGCCGCATGAACGTCGAACTCGCTTCGGCCGTTCTGTTCGACACCGCCAAGACGGATCTCAAACCCGCTGGACGGGCAGCCCTGGACGAAATCGCGGACGCATTCGCCTCGGTTGCTCACCGCGATCTGATGATCGGCGGCCACACCGACAATGTTCCGATCAAGACCCGGCGCTACGGCTCGAACTGGGAGCTGAGCACGCAACGCGCGGTCGTGGTCGTCGACTACCTCATCGAAAACGGGTTTCCGCCCGACCACCTCTCGGCAGCTGGATTCGGAGAATATGACCCGATCCAAACCAACGACACCGAAGAGGGCCGCCAGTTCAACCGACGGATCGAGATCGTGCTCATGCCGGATCTCGGAGAGTTGAGCGGCATCAAGGACATGGTCCCGCGCTAGGGGGGCGTGGCTCCGACTCCGTGGAGCACAACCAGGGGACGGGCGTCGACAGCCAGGGCCGGATCGTCCTCGCCGGCTCCCACCCAGTCCAGCGACTTTGCCGTCACCGTGGGCTCCTATGCGGAGAGCCCGCGGAGGCGGGGTCGAGTTGGCTGCTCCGAACCGGGAATCCTACCCGGCGGGATCGGGGACAGTTCCCCCGAGCTTCGCCCGCTGCCCTGGGATCGCGCGCGGATTCTGCCGGTCAGGGGGACTCGGTTTATGCGTGACTGGAGACCATGCCCAACGTCGACCTCGAGGGGCGGCTCGAACTCTCCACCTTCCGGCACATCTCGCTTGGCACGTGGCGTACCGCCTACGACCCCTCGATCTATGGCTCGGCGACGATCAACATGGACGAAGCTGTGCGCTACGTCGAAACGTTCCGGCGCGCGACGGGCCGGCATCTCACCGTGTCGCATCTGATGGCCAAGGTCATCGGGGTCGTTCTCGAAGAGGTTCCCGAGCTCAACGTCTTGCTCCGATGGGGTGGACTCTACCAACGCGCGAAGATCGGCGTGTTCTTCCAGGTGGCGATCGAAGATCCTCAGTCAGGAAAGATCGACCTTTCGGGGGTGAAGATCGAGCAACCGCACCGCAAGAGCCTGCCCCAGATCATGGACGAGTTCGAATCGCGGGCCACTGAAGTCCGCAGGAAGAACGGCTCCGAACTCGAGCGCTCCCGGTCCCTCCTGCGGCGCGTGCCCGGAATGCTCGTTGGTCCCGCGGTGAGAGCCATCACGTTCCTCGCCTACGTGCTGAACTTGGACCTGCGATGGCTCGGCGTACCCAAGGATCCGTTTGGTTCCGTGATGGTCACCAACATTGGCTCCCTGGGACTCGACAACGCGTACGCGCCACTTGTCCCTTTCTCCGGTGTCCCGTTCCTCGTGGCGATGGGAGCGATCCACGAAGCACCCGTTGCGGTCGGGGGGCGAGTCGAGGTTCGAAACGTCATGCGCTTGTCCGCGACCTTCGACCACCGCGTGATGGACGGTCTCCATGCCTCGAGAGCTGTGGCGATTCTTCGTCGGTGGTTGGAAGAACCGTTCGAGCATTTCGAGTCGATCGAGGGACCGCGGGTTGAGGGGGCTTCCGCGGGATCGACGAACGCTTGAGGTACAGACAGCGTGTACTCTGGATTCCTGCGCCTACGAGGGACTCTCCGCCCCTTTCGTGGGCCTGCCGCCCCTTGCACCACCACGCGCCGGAACTTCAGCCCTTGCGAAGCTGTTTGATGCGCAGCCGGTTCCCGGAGTCGTCGATCAGCGTTGCCAGCCGACGTTCCCGGGTCTCCTCACGCTTCGCGCTCGTCACCCAACGTTCCGTCTGCTTTCGGTAGCCCGGCGGCTGCTCTTGGTAGAAGTCCCAAGCATCCGCCGCGTCCTTGAACCGGGCGAGCATCTGTTCCGTGAACGCTCCGTCGAGCCTGGCTGTGGCGTAACCACTATCGGGGTGCAGATCCTTGAAGGCGAAGGCGGCGAGACCCTCGGCCTTCATGCGGCCCTCCGCGGTGAGCCGTTCGACGAGGTCGATGTTCCTCTGACTCCAGACGCTCCGCCGTTTGCGAGGTGTGAAGCGAATGACGTAGCTCTGATCGCCGCGAGACTTCCGGATCCCGTCGATCCACCCGTAGCAGAGCGCCTCCTCGACCGTGTCCTCCCAGGTCACCGACGGCTTGTTCGTCGCCTTCTTGTAGTAGCCGACCCAGAGGTGATCGCTCGTCGCGTGGTGTTCTTCCAGCCACGCCCGGAAGTTGGCGGGTGCAGGGAAGAAGGTCGGTCTGTGCTCGGACATCGTGGTTCTGGCGGACTGGCTACGCTTCGGTGAGGTCTGGAGGATCGGGTATCCGTTGAGTGTTCGCATGCGCTCCGCGCCGGGTCCATGGCGTCCGGGAATGGCCCCGCCGTGTCCTTCGCCGCGCCAATCGTTGGACGTGTCCTGATTTTTTTCCGATTGCGCCAACACTCCGGGGGTCTCGTGCATCGTACCCATGTATGGAGAGCGCAACGGCGAGCCTGAAGCTCGAGTCGATGGTCCTGCGTCGGTTCGCTCGCGGTCTCGTGTCTCCACAGGACGCGGAGGATGCGGTTCAGGACGCGATGCTCAAGGCGGTTGCCGAGCCGCAGGCTCCACGCGCGCGGGAGCCGTGGCTCAAGCAGGTGATCCGCAATGGGCTTCGGGGCCGTGCGCGCCGGGCGATGGCGTGGGAGAGAGCCCGGGTTCGGCTGGGACCGGACGCTGTTCAGACATCCCCGTCTGAGGCGCTCGAGTCTGCCGAACTCGCCGAGGCCATCAGCGACGCCCTCGAGGCCCTCCCGGAACCGTTTCGCGAGGTTGTCGTCCAGCGCTTCTATGGCGACTGCACAACACGGGAGATCGCCGCCTCCCTCGAGCGACCCCACGGGACCGTCCGCTGGTAGCTCCACGAGGGGTTACGGCGGATGCGGAACTCGCTGGACCAGACTTTCGACACGCGGCGCAGCTGGGCAGGCGCCGCGGCGGCGATTGGAGGCGTGCCAACCGCGACGACTCCAGTGCCGTCTTCCCCGCCTCCCACACCAACACCGATGATGCACTTCAGCCTTCCCATCCTCGCTGCCACGGGTCTGTTCGTGGCTGCCCTGTCGACCTCAATCTCCTCTCCCGCGCCTTCAGCGAGTTCGAGCGGTACCACACTCGCGCCCACACCCGCCTCCGGTCCGGCCGCGTCAGTCACAGCGCAAGGTCCCACGCCCACGCTCACCCGCGATCGAGCGGGGGGAGCCGCTCGAGTGCCGCAGGGTGAGGCGTCCGTGCCGTACGCCGCGGCCGAAGTACAGAGCGACGCGAGCGAGGCAACCTTCGACTTCGAGCAATGTGCCGTTCGCGAAATCTCTGCCTACAACGCGGCCTCGGAGAACGACGCAGAAGCTGACGAACATCTCATCGACGCCGCCGAGTGCTTCGAGTCCGCGGGGCTCTTGGGGAAAGCAATGGTTGTCTACCTGGCCGTCGGTCGGAAGTTCCCCGACGGGCCGAACGCTGATGCTAGCGCCGCGTCGGCGCAACGGATTGCTGGCATCACGCTCGATGCCAAACGCCGTCGGCAAACGCCGCTGGGGCGAGCCTGCATGGCGCCGATCGACGACGAGAAAGGGCGGGCCGAGGCATCCGAGTATGTCGCCGCGGCAGAGTGCCTCGAGCGCGGGCAGCTCGTCGCTGCTGCGATCGAGGTGCGAACCGAGGCCCCCAAGCACGAAGGTGAGCTCGATGTCGAGGCCAACGCGGCCGCGATTGTGGTCGACCAGAAGCAGGCGGTGGTCTTGAAGAGATACGCCCGTGGGGAGAAGTAGCGCCTGGAGAAACGTGGAACAGGAGGCCCTGCCTCTGGTGGGTTCACGCGTCGGTGGTGTGGACCCCCGCGAGTGCTGCGCGGTGCTCAGCCAGCGCGTCGCCCATGTGATCCATGAACGCTCGTACGCGGCTGTTCGTGCGCAGCTCCGCCAACGTCAGCACCCACAGGTCCATTCGGAAGAGCTCGTCGAGGGGCGCGATGCGCTCGACCGCGGGGTCGATGTCGCCCAGGACACAGGGCAGGATCTGCGCTCCGATGCCCGCACGCACGGCATGCGCCATGAGCAAGCCTCGGTCCCCGAGCCGTAGAACCGTCTTCGCACCCGCGGCGTGTTCGGCAAGCCAACCTTCGAACCAACGCAGGTTCGGACCACCGGTCCAGCCGATCCATGGGTAAGCACCGAGTGATGCGCCTCGCCCTACGCGCTCGACCAGCGACTTCGATGCGTAGACGCCGAACTGCACGAACCCAACTTTGCGCCCGAAGAGGGTGTCGGGCGGCGCGTTCGAGAGGCGCACCACAACATCCGCCTCCCGACGGGTCAGCGAGACACGGTCCGGGGAGAACGCGACGGACAACTCGACCGTCGGGTACCGCTCCATGAACGAGGTGAACACGCGCTCGAAGGCGAGGAACACAGCGTCGACCGTGGCGACGCGTAGCTCGCCCCGCAGCTGCGCATCACGACCGAGCACGCGACCCTGCACCGAGAGCACGTCGTCCTCCATCCGCTGAGCGACCGCTGCGAGGTCCTCACCCGCAGCCGTCGCAACGAGGCCGCTGGGGGTTCGGTCGAACAGGCGCACCCCCAACTGCTCCTCCAGCGTTCGTAGCCGACGCCCCACAGTGGTGTGAGCGACGTCCAGGGCCTCGCCAGCTCCGAGCAGCGTGCCCGACCGGGCCACGGCGAGCACGTACGCCATGTCGTTCCAGTTCACGGTGTGCATTCTTGCACGGCTGGGTCCTGATTATGCGCCGTGACGGAGTACTCGTGCACAGCCATGCTGGGTTCATGAAGAGCCTCGTATTGGGTGCCAACGGGCGAACAGGGCGCCAATTCATCGACCAGGCCCTCGCGGCCGGCGATCACGTCACAGCGCTGGTCCGCAGCGCCGACCGTTTGAGCGACCTCCAGCACCCGCGCCTGGAGGTCCGGGTCGGCAACCCGTGCGACCCCGAGTTCCTCGCGTCGGTCATGTCCGGCCACGACGTCGTCGTGTCGGCCCTGGGCCCGCGGGTACCCACGAAGTTCGCGGCTGCGATCTACTCCGACAGCGCCTCAGCCATTCTTCACGCGATGCAGCAAACCGGTGTCACTCGCCTCCTCGTGACCTCGTCCGCCCTGTTGTTTCCCGACCAGGATCTGTTCGGTCGCGTCATGAAGCTGGCCGTTCCTCCGATCGTAAACGCGGCAGGTCGCATGGAGGCGTTGATCCAAGACTCCAACCTGGAGTGGACGATCGCGCGGACCGGATTCCTGACCGATGGCCAAGCCGACACGTTCCAAACCTCCGACCGCAAAGGAGGGACGGTCTCTCGAGCGGGTGTCGCTCACTTCCTTCGGAGCGAAGCGGTGAATGGACAGCACATCCGCGAGGTCGTTGGGCTCTCTGCCTAGCGACGCGGCGGCCAAGTGATGTTGCGGTGCAACCTCCAGGTGGGTGCGCCGTCTGTCGTAGGTGATGGGCGGCACCACCGGGCGGCTGTGGGGACTCAGCGTCCTCGTTGCGGTGGCTTGCGGCGGACCGGATTCGTCCGAGCCGGCGGAGCCCAACATCAGTTCTGCTCCGCTGTCGGGGAGCCTGCCAGAGCAGGATGGCCCCGCGCCCGACGTCGGACGGGCCGTCGCGAAGCCACCGGAGGTGCCCAAGCTTGCGCACCACCTCGTCCCCCGGCCGGCGCCGTACTTCTTCGTGGACGGATGCATGGCGTCCGCCGCTGAGACCAAGCCAGCTGCACTGCGTGAGTGCCGGAGGCTCGCGACACGCGGGGAACGCTACCAGCGCCGGCACTGCAAGTGCGCCGCAAACCGGTTGGTCGAAGTGCGGCCTGACGATCCCATCGCATTCTACCGTGGCTGTTGCTGGGCTGCGGGCGAGACCCCGGCCGAAGCGCGTACGGAATGCCAGCGTCGCATCGATCAGGCTTGGTGCGAGGAGACCGACGTGGAGGCGGTGCACGTGGCGACGGGCCCGTACGTCCGCAAAGGCCCGTTTCGCAAGTTCGAGGGCGAGGGGCATCGGTACCTCGTGCCGAGCGACTCGGTGTACCCGGACTGGGTGGGCAGCGATGGCGAGCCGCCGTGCTTTCCCGCCGGCACGCCCATCGAGCTCGAGCGCGGGGCAACGCCGATCGAGGAGGTCGAGGTCGGTGACCAGGTCCTGACACTCGTCGATGACGCGCTGGCGTACGCACCCGTGCTCGGGGTGCATACGCGCCGTGCTCCGGAAGTGTTCGTGTTGGACCTCGGCGACCGTACGCTGCGCGTCACCGCCGAGCATCCAATCTGGGCGGATGGGTCTTGGCGTGCGGCGCGTCAGCTACGGGTGGGGGACCGCCTGCGCGAGACCGACGGTGATGTGATGCTGAAAGGTGTCGAGGCCGACGTCGGCGATGTGGAGGTCTGGAGCTTGAGGGTGGGGACGCCGCACAGCTACTTCGCCGGCGGGGTTTGGGTTCACAACTATTGAGCCACCGCTGACCAGCTGTGCCGCGGGTGTCGTTGGTGGGCGGAGCTCGGCTAGCGGGCTTGATCGCGGAGGTCTTGGAGGCGGCGTCGCTGATTTCCGTGCGCATCAAAGTTCGACGGGTCGAGCCACTCCAAGAGCGCCCTGCCGGCGACGGGCCACTCATGGTCGAGAAGGGAGTACCAGGCGGTGTCACGGTTGCCCGAGGGCACGACCCGGTGTTGTCGAAACACGCCCTCAAATGTGAACCCAAACCTCAGCGCTGCTCGGTGAGACGGCGTGTTGCGATCGTCCAACTTCCACTCGTAGCGGCGGTAGCCAAGTTCGTCGAAGACGCGCTGGGCCATCAGATAGTGGGCTTCGGTTGCGGCGGTGCTGCCTGCGAAGCTCGTCCCGTGGGCGACGCAGCCGATCTCGGTCGACCCGTGCTGGGTGTCTGTACGCATGTAGCTCGCCATGCCTTCCGCCCGCCCGGTCGCGGTGGGGACGAACGCACAACATGCCCACTGACCCCCGTCGATGCACCGCAGCAGGTGCTCCGAGAACTCGGCGGCACTGGCGACGGCGGGCCAGCCGAAGTATCGGATGCGGTCGTTGACGCGAGCGTCGCCGCCCAGCGCCTGCCAGAGCTGCTCGCTGTGTCGCTCCGGGTCAAAGGGAACGAGCGAGACATGTCGCCCCTGCGCGTATGCGTTTGTGGGAGGGGGCCGAGGCGTCCAGTGCTCGAGGTCCAACATGCGCCCTCCAACACTACGCGTGCGCGACCCTTGCCGTCGTTGGGCAGATGCGACCGCCGCCTCGTGTCGTTGGGGAGACGAAACCGAGCGGGGTGTGGGCTGAGGACCGGCGTGGAGCTCCTGGAACGGAGGTGGAACGCGCGCGGTCTTGGACAGCTGGACGTGCGTGCTTCGTAGCGTCGGCTACGGCCTGCGCAGGTCTTCCTTCCTCCCGCGTCGATTGCGTTCGAGCGCCCACACAACCACCGTTTGCCGCACGGATCGCGGGTTGAGACTCTTGGAGTGAGATGCGAGTTGGGGTTTCGGTCATCGCAAGCCTGTTGTTGACGGGCTGTTACTACGGGTGGGACGGGTCCGCCGGGGGAGCCGATGGGGGCGAGCCTGGAGCGGACTCTGCCGACGAGGGGATGGGCGAGAGTGACGACGGGAGCGGTGATGGCTCTGACAGCACCGACGACGACGAGCCGCCGGTCGAGGAAAACCAGCAGGACAGCCAGTTCCCCCGATTGAGCCACCGCCAGTGGGAGAACACCGTCCGCGACCTGTTGGAAATCGATGAAATCACCGGGCTCTCGGACGCGTTCGTCGGCGACCCGGTCGCAGGAGGCTTCGACAACGCGGGATCCGAGTTCGATGTTGGAGCCACGTTGTGGGCCGACTACCAGAAGGCTGCCGAATCGATCGCCGAACTCGTCATTGCGGACAATGTCATCTTCGACCGGATCACGCCGCCTGACGTGGGGCAGGAAACCTCGGAGCGCGGCCGCGAGTTCATCGAGACGTTTGGAATGAAGGTGTATCGCCGGCCGCTGACGGATGCCGAGATCGAGGACCTCTCCGCCGTGTTCGACAGCGCCGCGGCCGACTACACCGACCTGGACCCCTTCGCAGCCGGCATTCACCTCACGTTGCAAGCGATGCTGCAGTCGCCTCTGTTCGTGTACCGGGTGATCGACGGCGAACCAAGCGACAACGGACGGATCAAGTTGGATGGGTACGAGGTTGCCTCCCGGCTCAGCTACGCGCTGTGGAACTCGATGCCGGACGACCAGTTGTTCACCGCGGCCGAGCAAGGCGACCTCGACGGAACGGAGGGGGTCCGCGAGCACGCTGCCCGGATGTTGCAGGACGACAGAGCTCGCGACACCGTGCTCGACTTGCACCGGCAGCTGCTGAAGGTGGATCTCTACCTGGACCGCAGCAAGGACGCCGAACTCTATCCGCAGTACAATATGGACCTTGGGCCGATGATGCAGGAAGAGGCCTACCGGTTCATCGAGGACGTCGTCTTCGACCAGAACCAGGGGTACAGCGAGCTTCTGACGTCGACCCACACCTTTGCCAACGCCGAGCTTGCGGCGCTGTACGGAATCGAAGACGGCCCAGCAGGGTCCGAGTTCGAGCGGGTGGAACTCGACGCCTCGCGGCGCTCAGGCATGCTCACCCGCCTGGGCTTCCTGATGTCGCGGGCATATCAGATCGACCCCGACCCCATCCACCGGGGCGCCTTCATCAGCTTCGAGCTTCTATGCAACCCGCAGCCCGCCCTGCCGGATGAGGTGACAGCGGTCGAGACGGACCCGACGAAGACCAACCGGGAGCGCGTGGAAGACCATACCGGAGACGGAACGTGCGGAGCCGTGTGCCACAGCACCCTGATCAACCCCGCCGGGTTCGCCTTTGAGAACTACGACGCCATCGGGGCCTACCGCACGATGGACAATGGGCAGCCCGTCAACGCCAAGGACGAGTTCGCGGTCGACGGCGAACTGCACCAGTTCGACAACGCGGTCGACTTCAGCAACATCATCGCCGACAGCAAGCAGGCGCACGACTGCTACGCGCGCCACTTGCTCGAGTACATGTACGGTCGAGATCATCGCGATGCGGATGACGAGGCGATCGACGCGCTCGGCACCGAGTCCGCCGAGGGCTCACTGACGGTCGTCGACCTGCTCACCGAGCTGGTCACCACGGACGAATTCCTACACATCCGCGTCGTACAGGAGGGAGCTTGATCATGAAGGACTTCAATCGCCGACGATTCCTCATTGGTACCGGTGGCGCCGTCATGGCGATGCCACTCCTGCAGTCCCTGCTGCCCAGCACCGCTCGAGCGGGCGGACAGAGTCCCGGCTTCTTCGTTGCGATGCGGCAGGCCAACGGCGTGCAGTGCGAGACGGGTGAGGAGATCAACCGCTTCTGGCCGGAAGCTCCCGGAGCGCTGACCACCGCGGGAATGGTCGCCGATGACAAGGCGGTCTCCGAGTTGGCCGACCATGCGGAAAAGCTCCTCATCGTCGGCGGCACGCGGTTCGCATTCCCGGGCAATGGCTGCGGTCACTCTGGCGGCGGCAACCAGTGTCTCACGGCTGCGCGGGTCTCGGTGACGCCAGCGGGCAACGAGTCGCTGGCCGAAGGCGAGTCGGTCGACAATGTCATCGCGAGACAGCTCAACGACAAGGGCGTCGAGCCACTCACCCTCTACGCCGGTCGCATGTCCGGCTACATCAACGAGGTGTTGTCCTACCGCGGCCCTCAGGACCTTCGTCCGGCGGACCCGAACCCCTGGAACGTGTTCGAGCGGGAGTTCGGCCTGGTGGGGGTCGACGCCGAGATCGTCGCGCAGATCCAAGCCCGGCGCACGAGCGTCAACGACCTGGTCAAGGACCAGATGGGCGCGGTGCTCAGCAACTCACGGCTGAGCGCGCTCGACCGCCAGCGGCTCGAGCTGCACCAGCAGTCGATCCGCGACCTCGAAGTGGACCTGACCTGCTCCCTCCCCCCTCAGACGGAGATCGACGCCATGGAGGCGATGGCGGACTTCGCCCAGGAGAACGACAACCGGGAGATCGTCGCGCGCATGCAGGCCGACCTCATCGCGCTCGCCTTCGCCTGCGAGCTCAACCACGCGGCCACGCTGCAGATTGGCGATGGGAACGACGGCACCGAGTACATCATCAACGGTGAGCGGCTGCCGAACTTCCACATGGTCTCGCACCGGATCTTCGCCCATGGCTCGGAGGGCGACCCCATCCCCGGCGCCGAGATGATGCACCACGAGATCGACCGCCTTCACGGTCGGATGTTCAAGCACCTCGTCGACCGGCTCGCCGAGTACACCGACTCGCTGGGGCAGCCCCTGCTCGACAACACCATCGCGCTGTGGACCAACGACCTGGGCAACCGCTACCACAGCTACGCCAACATCCCGCAGATCATCGCCGGCAACGCAAACGGTTACCTGCGGCAGGGCCACTACGTCGACGCAGGAGATGTCACCCACAACCAGTTCTTCAACACGATCCTCAACGCGGTCGGTTGCAGAAAAGAGGGCGGCGCTCCGATCGATGACTTCGGGGACGAGTCGCTCACCGGCGGCGAGATCGTCTCGATGAAGGCCTAACGGCGAGAACTCGCGCGCGCCTCATGGATTCGCTCGGGGTCCCACGCATCTTCTAGGTGTCTCGATGATACGAACGCGCAACCGCCGAGAAATGATCTTCGCCACCTGCTTGACGGCTTCGACGAAACGCCCCGGCGCGCCTTGGACTCGACCTCCTCGTCGTTGACGAGTCGCTACGTTGCGGACGTGCGCCGCTACTTCGGGTGGGGCGCAGCCGTCAACGACGTCCATTCCAGCTGGTCGCCGGTTTTATAGGGCTTGCCACAAAGGGTCGTTGGCAGTTGGAGGGTGAACGTCCAGACGACGCCCGGTCGGTCGTCGTGCGGACCGGATTCCTCGCGCGAGACCTTCGTTCGAGCGGGGAGGTTGGTCACGCAGGAGACGCGTGGATCTTCGGCGGTGAGGTGAACGCGCTTGGGCTCCGCTAGAGTGCCGGAATCAACGCTGCCGTACCGAAGCGCAGCCCTCCTCGCGATGAGGGATCTTGGTCGGCTCCGAGCCCATCGTCGGCGCACCCGTTCAGGCATGTCCCGAGAGCTCGACGGGTACATTGTGAGGTCGTCGAGGATCAGCCGGCCGAGCTCGGTTCGAACGCGCTGGGTGGACTTGAAGTGCGCGTACAGGGGCGGGTCAATACGTGCGGCCGCGGGCGAGGCGTGGAGCGTGGCGCCCGCCAGAGCAGCGACCGCGAAGAGGTAGGCCAGCGCGCGTTCCAAGGCCGAGTTCGGACGGCCTCACCGGATCCGTTGTTCAAAACTCTAGGCCGCTGCGGCACGTGATTGTTCTCAAACGACATCGCCCGAAGTTCTCCTGCGGACAGGGAAGTCGGTGGCGATGCGTCCCGTGAGACTCTTCGTCGTGCCAGGCCATCGCGGCCGCCGGCTTGGACGTCGCCGCCGTTCGCCTCCGCTGGGGCAGTGGCGCGTGCTCGGACCCCGCCCACGCATCATCCTCCTGGAGCCCGGCGACGAAGGCCTCGTAGCTCTCGTTGGCGAACACCTCCAGCACGTTGATGCTCGGATCGGCCACTCGCCGCCCGGCCTGGTCCACACACAGCCGGACCCCACGCCCGATCTCCTGCCGCTTGCGAACCGCCGAGTCGGAGTGGCCAAGCGTGCAGATCAGGAAGATGTTGGGGTTGTCCCAAGCCTCTCCACTTCATTTCACTTGAACGCCTTCACCGCATTTGTCGAGCGATCCGCGAGCCGACTGCGATGAACGACAAACCGCCAACGGCGGTGGTGACCCGGGCGGGCCGGTCGGCCCCACCACGGACGACGCGCGCAAGTTCTTGCAGTGGGACGGTACTCCGCACGAAGGGCAGCGGCGTCCCTCGGACATCGAGCGTCGAACGCCCGACGTCGTGCGTCCCATGGGACGTGCCGTTGGTGTCCCACTGGCTGCTTGAAGTGGTCCGCGTTCAAGAAGGGCTAATGCCTGCGGTCACGCCGGAACTCTCGTGCGGTACGAGCGTTGCAGTGGCTGGGCGCAGCCATGCAACGCCGAACCAGTTTCGCCTTCCTCGTTACCCTCGTCCTCTTCGCCGCTTGCGACGAGTCGTCTCCCGTCCCTGAAGAGGCCCTCGACGATTCGGACCTGGCGGCTGCCGACGAACTCGACGGCGACGACGTGTCATCGCTGGCCTCGGCGTACTCCATCGTCGACCTCGACGGCGAACAGGTCGGGCCGGCGGTCGCACCGCCCGGCCGTTCGCTCGACTCCGACCTCGGTCTCTCGGCGAGCCCCGACCCCATGGCGGGCTACGTTGGAGGCGAAGCGATCATCGTTCAGGTGAAAAGCGGCATGTGTCTCCAGGCCCACGGTTTCGCGAGCTGGTCCTATGTGCGTCAGGATTACTGCGACTACGGCCCTGCTCAACAGTGGGACGTGCAAGCGAGCACCGACCTGAACACGAACGAGACCGTCCTGCGTTTCGAGAACGAACTGACCGGCCTGTGCCTGCACTCCAACAACGGCTGGCTGCGACAGGTCGCGTGCGGTCCGACCGACAGCCAGGCGTTCGTCGACTTCAACGCCGGGGCAGACCCCGGGATCTGGGTGCTCCAAAGCCGCGGAACCGGTCGGTGCCTGAACATCCCCTACGGTCACATCGATCCGGAGTGGGTGCAGGACTACAGCTGCAGCGGAAGCCCGAACGAGCAGTGGGTCATCAACGTGCAGGACTCCGGCCAACTGTGTCAGTGAATGGCATCAACATGCCGGCAGCGAGGCGCCGCTTGGCGCCATCACCTCGTCCACGCGCGCTCATCGGGCGAGGGGGGCTGGCAGACCGGGATGACAACGAGCACATCGACCCTCTCCGACGGACGGTTGCTCGAGCTCGACGTCGGCCTGTGCTGGGTGCTCCGCGAAGACGGGAAGCTGCAACGGGCGATCGGGGGCACGCTCGTCATCGATGCCACAGGCAAGGGCCAACCCGTCGTGACCACTCGGCCGCGCGACTGAGGCGTGCACCGAGCTGGGGCCCGCGCGGATTGGGGCCGCGCCGCTACGCCTTCGCCGACCACTGGAGGGACAACGCTGAGAACAGTCGAGACTCGGACTCGAGTTCAGAGCGACGATAGAGGTCTGGGTGCGTCATCCGATGATACTCGCCAGTGCGGGTGCGGTAGATGCCCAGAGGCGGGAGCTCCTCGCCCTGTGGGATGAAACGAATCGCCTGCGTGAGCCCTGCGGACGCTTGCGCGAGCAGACCTGCATGGCGCAGCGCTGTGCCCTCCGCCACGGACTCCGGCAGGTCGGCGCGTACACGACTCGCGAACAACACGAGGTCAGAGGGATCGAGGCAGGAGGAGACTCCAGGGCCGAGCTCGTGGGGCGCGGTGTCCTCCGTCGCGTCATCGAGGTGGAAGCGGAAGAGCCGACGTCCGGCAGGAATGGTGGCGACGACCTCGAACGTGCCCGCGAGTAACCGTGACTGCTCCACGTCGCCGCCGTGGACCGCGACGTAGAGGTAGGCTTCCGAGCGAGTGCGAGCTGAGATGTGGCCCCCCTCGAAGGTGGGGTGACGCCACGTGTTGTCCGCCTCAAACGCCTCGATGAGCTCCATGGCGTCGGCCCCCACCACAAAACTATGAGATCGGACCATGTCGCGGTCGAGCCGGACCTCGAGAACTCCCTGCGTTCCCAGGCGAATGCGGCGCTTCCCGGCGACCGTGCCGAGCTCGACGACACCCCCGCGAGGAAAGGCTGCCGACACCGCTTCTGCCACTGGGCGTCCGGGTCTGAACTCCCGCTTCATCTCCTCCCTGACCGCATCGCTTGGGCGGAAGCCATGCTTCCCCAGCAGACGACGGCCCGCCTCGCCTTCGTTGAGCTCGAGGCCCGTGATCATCCCGCCCGAGCGCCGGAGCACGGCGACCGCACCGCCGTTGTGGGCGAGGATCAGCGCGGAGCGCTTGTCCGAGAGCGTGCGCCACCAGCGAAGGTCCTCGGCCCCAATCCGCTTCGCGTCATCCCAGGAGATGGGGGAGCGGAACAGACTCGAGAACTGCGCTCGGTCGTAGTCGGAGAGTGTGAACGCCACGGCTGGTCCAAAGAGTAGTGCGAAACAACCCGCGAGACCGGCTCGTGGCCCCGGCAGATTTCTTTTGCGGCCGGTGACACCCATGAGTCGAAGCGGTGTTCCACTGCTCGATGAATCGTTTTCCCGCACGTGCGGCCTCATTGGCGCTCGGCCTGCTGGTGTCAGCGTGTGCTGACTCGGCGGCTGACCCCGTCGGTGAGCCCGGTGTCTCGAGCCTTCGTTGGGCCCCGATGACGGATCCGTCGGGCTGGTCGTTGGTGGGAGAAGAGGAGGACCCGATCCCGGAACACCGCCCCGAGCAGGTGGCCTGTTCGCCACATCCCTGGCACGTGGTGGGTCAGGGCATCGAGGCAGACACGGGCCAGTGCAACTACATCACCTTGAGCACGCCGCTCGTCGGTGGTTTCGAGGTTGGCGACCCACTCAGGGTCGAGACGTGGTGGGCACCACTGGCATCGGTCGAACGCGCACGGGGACACCTCGCACTGTTCGTCGGTGGCCAGCTGCTGTGGGAGACCACGGTCGACATCCCCGGGCCCTCTGACGCCCGCCTGTTCGAGTTCGACGCACCGTTCTCCGCCCAGCCCGATGAGGACGTTGTCTTCCACCTCCACAACCACGGGTTCAACACCTGGAACCTGGCTGACTTTTCTGCACTTCGATCCCCCGAGGAAGTCCCATGAACAAATCTCTACGCTCCCCTTTCTTTGCCTCTCGTGTTCGAGCCGCTCCTGACCACGCCACGTTTGTCGGCGCACTCATCGGCGCTGTCGTGTTGTTGGCCGGGTGCGGCGACGATGCTGCCCCGCCCGCGGACGGCGGAAGCACCGGTTCACAGACCAGCGGCCAGACGGGCAGCGAGACTGGAGACGAGACCGGAACCGATGGCGCCGATGAGACTGGGAGTACGAGCTCGAGGACCTTCTGGGGAGACGTCGCGCCGATCTACTTCGACAGCTGCGTCACGTGCCATCGCGAGGGCGGGATTGGGCCGTTTGCGTTGGACAACTACGCCGACGCCGTCACCTGGGCGGCGGCGACCCAACTCGCGGTGACCGAGCGAACGATGCCGCCCTGGCTTGCGCAGAGTGATGGCGAGTGTGGCGACTTTGTCGACTCCCGTGCACTCTCGGACGAAGAGGTCGACACGATCACCGAGTGGGTCGAGTCGGAACAGGCGCAGGGCGATCCGCGGGATGACCTGGAAGTCCCCCAGTCCGGGACGTTGGAAGGTGCGACGGACTACGTGACGCCGAACTTCGAGCCCGAGATCGTGGGCGGCCCGCTGGCGGAGTTCGACGAGTACCGCTGCTTCTTGATCGAACCCGGGTTGGCGAGCGGTGGATTCCTGACCGGATACGACATCATCCCCGGAAACGACGCGATCCTTCACCACGTCTTGGGCTTCATCTTGGAGCCGGACGAGACCAACGACAACGGCGTGACGAACCTCGACCGTCTCGCCGCTCTGGATGCGGAGTCCCCCGACCGCGCCGGCTGGCCCTGTTTCGAGGGCGCGGGCGAGGAGACCGAAGACGAGTCGCTTCCCATCGCGTGGGCACCGGGTCAGGGGGCCGTCGAGTTCCCCCACGGAACCGGCGTGCCCGTGAACGAAGGCGACATGGTCGTGGTCCAGGTTCACTACAACCTCGCCGACCCCGCCAACATTGGTTCCTCGGACGAGACGCAGGTCCGAATCCGTTTTGAAGACGAGGTCGAGAATCCCACCGACATGTTCTTGCCCGACCTCTTTTTGGAGACGCTCTTCGAAGATGAGCCGGCGGTGCTTCCGATGGGTGAAGCGTCCGTGGAGTACACGTGGGAGATTCCCGTCGCCTACCTGCTTGGCGATAGCGGGCTCGACTCACTCACGCTGTACGGGGTCCTGCCCCACATGCACGAGTTCGGGCAGCGCATCCGACTCGACGTGGTCTCCAGCGATGCACAGACCTGTGCGGTGAACGTGCCGGCCTGGGACTTCAACTGGCAGCTCATGTACTTCTACGAGGAGCCGATCACTCTGAGCGCAGATCAGACGCTGTCGGTCACGTGTGACTACAACACGCTGAACGCCGAAGGTCCGGTGACGCCAGGGTGGGGGACGCAGAACGAGATGTGCCTGATGGGCATGGTGCTTGGGGGCTGAGCCGAGCGTTCCGGGCTATCGCCCACCGCCTCCGGGTTCGAATACCCTGATCTTTGCGACGAGTGAGGGATGCCCGCACTCGAACACAAGCGAGCCATGCGTGCCGTTGCCTTGCGGGTCGGGTGGGCTGTCCCGAACCTCGATCCGGTGGGTGGCCACATCGGCGCCTGAGAGCGGGGGAGCCACTTTCACGAGGACGTCGTAGTCGCTCGAGCAAGGGCTTCCCAGGCTGCGAAGGCCGAGGTTGGGGATCTCGCAGTTCTCTCCTCCCGCCGCGCGCGTCACGAGGGTCTGTCCTCGGAACGAGGCGCCTCCATCCACTCCGCATCCCGGCAGGCCTTGAACGGTGAGGTCTGCGTGGTGATGTTCCGCGGCCCGCACCAACCCTTCCGCGAAAGGGGAGAGGTCGGGCTCTGTGCGGACCTCGGTGGCGACAAGGCGGGACTCGAGTTTCGAGATGCGCTCGCGGAGCTCTGCGTTTTCGCGCTGCGCATCGGGAGCAGAGCAGGCAAGGAGCGCGACCGAAAACGGGAGCACGAACCATCGGGTCCTGTGGCTCATCGCACACCGGCCGTGGGGCGCATGGCGGTCGAGCTTGTTCGTGGGCGAGGGTTGAGTCTCTTGCATCGTCAGTACCATTTGGAGTCCGCCTCCCCATGGCAACACGGCGATGTTCGAAACTTGCAGTGGTGGCAAGAAAAGATGAACCCCTTCTTGACCCGCCATGATTCCGCCGCGTGAATGAAGTTCGGGCGGCCCTGACGGAGGCTCTGAGCTACAGCAGGTTCTTGATGTCGCTGGAGAACGTCGGGAAGGCGAAGTGGCTGGCCGCCAAGGCGGTGGCTGTGATCCCGTGTGCCATCGCCAACGCGAAGACATGGATGAGCTCTTCGCCGCGATGCCCAACCATCTGAGCTCCCAGGATGAGATCCGTGTCTTTGTCGATCAGAACCTTGGCGAAGGCTGTCGTCTCTCCGTACGACTTCCCGGAGAACCACGTGGCCATGTCGTTCTTCGTGACTCGGACGTTCTTCCCTTCCTCGTTCGCCTGCGCTTCTGACAACCCCACGCTGGCCAGCGCGGGTACGGTATGGACGACACTCGGAACCGTGCGGTAGTCAGGCGTCTTCTGTGGGCCGTGCAGGATGTTGTGCCCGACGATGTTCCCTTCGTAGCCCGCCAGCGGCGAGAGCTGTGCCGAGTTGGCCAGGGCGTCGCCGGCCACCCAGATGTGCGGCTGACTCGTCGATCGAAGGTAGGCATCCACTGCGATCCGACCGCGATCGTGCTCGACCGCGGCGGCCTCCAGGTTCAGCCCGTCGACGTTGGCGATCCGGCCTGCACCGTTGACGACCCGGTCGACCAGCTTGGAGTGCGCTTCCCCGCGCAGGGTGTAGTGCACACGGAGGCGACCGTTCTCGGACTGGATCCGCTCGACTTGGACGCCGGTGTGGATCTGAGTGCCCAACGATTCGGTCTCTTTTCGAAGGGCGGCCACAGCGTCTTCGTCCAGACGCGACAGCAAGCGCGGCATGACCTCGAGAATCGTCACATCACTCCCGGCGCGCTGAAGGACATGGGCGAACTCCATCGCGATGACCCCACCGCCGACAAAGAGCACTTCACCCGGGAGTTTCGGGTCACTCAGGACGACTTCCGAGGTGACGAGATGTTCCGCGCCTTCGAACGCCAAGGGACGCGGACGCGAACCGGTGGCGATCACGATGTGCTCGCCGCGAAGCTCGACACCATCAACCTCCACCGTATGGGGGTCGACGAAACGAGCCTTGCCTCGGTAGACATCGCTCCGTTTACCCGCGGTCGATGCCATCGCGTCGGGAATGAACGAGATCATGTCCTGGGCGCGGGCGATGAGCCGGCCCCAATCGAGCTTCGGCTTCTCCACCTCAATTGCGTGGACCGATGCGCGGGCAATCTCGTCGAGGGCATGCGCTGCGGCGACCAAGACCTTCTTGGGCGTACACCCGCGGTTCGGGCACGTGCCTCCGAAGTCGCGTTCTTCGATGAAGGCCAGTCGCTTTCCCTCGGCGTGGGCGATCTTCGAAACTGCAAAGCCAGCGTTTCCGCCGCCGATGATGATGATGTCGTATGGGGTAGCCATGGCTGCGCTTGTGAACGTCTGGGAGGGGGACGGCGGGAGCTCTCCGATTGCCGTCCTCATTCGTTGGATGCACGGCCGCTAGATTTCTTACCTGGCGAGGAAGAATGAACGTCTTTTCCGGCGACTTCGCGTCTAACGTCGCCGCTTATCGTGCCCGCGGCGGTGGCGCGTGTGGCCTGGCCCTCGCGGTGACTGGCGGGCTTGGCTTCGCCATCTGGCAGCGTTCACGACGGCCACGTTTGGGTTGATGAAACAGCGGCCCGAGCCGACCTTCCGAATGCGGAACGGAACGGGACGCGGACGCTTCAGGCCACGGCGCCCAAGGGGGTTCGATGATAGCGTGATCGAGTGCGTGCCTGGGTGGGAGTTGCGAGCATCGTTGCCCTGGTCGGCTGCGCCCGACCTTTCCAGCGACCCCTGGCCCGGCCAAGGGTCGCGCGCATCGAAACTCGCTCCGCGGGGCACACAACGCAGGAAGTACACGGCGGGATCGTCGATCGAAAGAATCGCGAGCCGATCCGCGGCCATGCTGGAATCGCCATCGCAGAGTGTGCGGGCGAAGCGAATGCGCACGAGGTTTCCACGGATGAGAACGGCCGGTTCGAGCTACACGAGCTCCCGACGGGCGACTGTGAGATCGTCGTCCTCTTCGCGCACGGCGAGTACGCGCGGCGTCTGACGCTGGAACCCGGTGAACACGTGGACCTGCGCGTTGTGGTGCCGCCCAGCGGAATGCCTCGCTTCTATCGCAACTAAGCATCAGTCTCGATCGCAGGCGTCCGTGGTTCCGTCACCCGAGGTATACGCTGAGGCGGATGCACGCCCTTGTAACTGGAGCCTCCGCTGGGATCGGCGAGGCGATCGCCAAGCGACTCGCCGCCGCGGGATACGATCTCACCCTCGTGGCGCGACGTGAGGCGGAACTCGAGCGCGTCGCCTCCGAGTTGCAAGGCACGGTCGAGACGCGCTGCCTGGTTGCGGATCTCTGCGCCGTGGACTCGCTGTCCGACCTTGTCGAGGCCGCCGAGGAAGCGCTGGGCCCGATCGACGTGCTGGTGAACAACGCCGGCATTCAGGTGGTCGGTCCCACGCACGAGATCTCGGCCGAAGACGGAGAGCGGTTGCTGACGGTCAACGTGTTCGCCCCCTTCCGGCTGACGCTGCTTGTGTTGCCGCGGATGCTCAAGCGAGGCCAAGGCACGATCGTCGACATCGCGTCACTGGCCGCTCTCGCTCCGACGCTGGGCATGGTTCACTACAGCGCGTCGAAGGCCGCGTTGGCTGCGGGATCGGAAGCCCTGCGCGCCGAGGTGGCTCCCGGCGGCGTGCATGTGGTGACGGTGTATCCCGGCCCGGTGGAGACCAATATGGCCAGTGCGGCGGTGGACCGATACGCCAAGGACCCCACCAAGGGGTTGCCGGTCGGGAACACGACGCAGCTCGCTGAACGGATCCTGTCTGCGATCGAGCGCCGCAAAGCGCGGGTGATCTACCCGCGGGTGTATGCGGTAGCTCGGTACTTCCCTGGGCTCACCCGCTGGGTCATGGATCGGTTCAGCCCTCGGCCCACCTCGTTGCGCTAGGGGCCGTCCCCAGTTCGATGAAACGGCCATAGCGGCGCCCCCAGAGCCCATGCCGTCGTTCCTCATCGGTTGC
>CAJXVA010000063.1 GCA_913061055.1 uncultured Pseudomonadota bacterium | reverse complement strand
GGACTGGCTGCCGGTCGCGCACAACCCGGCTGCGTACTCCCCAACGTCGGTGCACAACTCGCCGGCGATGCCCGCCCCGGTCCACACCACGTCGGTCCCGAACGTTGCGGCGAGCCCCGCACCGGTTGCGACGCCACCGCGACCGGCAGCCAGTCCCGGGGGCGGAGCGGGGACGGCAGCCGTCGACATGGGGGATGTGCACCAGTCGGTCAACCGGCTGCGGCCGCACTACGATGCGTACCGGCAGTCCTGGGGCGCGATGCTTCAAGAGGTCAGCGGCACGTTGTCGTCCATGCCGGCCGAGACGCATGGGTACGCGCTTTCGATCCTCCAGCGCGAGTTCCCCGAGGTCGTCGGTGAGCCGGAATTCAAGCGAATGGCGGAGCAGGCAGGTGCCCATCACGGCGCGCCCGCTCAAAGCCCGTCGGGGGGGAGCTCGGGTGCGGTGGCACGGCTGGCCAGTTCCATCCGCCCCGGGGACGCGCCCCCGGCATCCGCTGCCGAAGAGGAGCGCTTCCTGTCGTGCGTCGAGGACGTGCTGCGAGCCAGCGCCAAAGCGCTGGTCGAACTTCAAAAGGGGCAGGAGCAGTTCGGTGCGGAGATGGGCGTTCGCACGATCAAGGAGTACACGGCGCTGCACGCCGCCGGTTCGTCCGAAGCCGTGCTCGCCTACCTTCTCGACTGGAAGGCTGGCGGGACCGCGCGGACGCAGGAGCTGGTGGGGGTCTATGCCGACCTGATGATCCACCAGGTCGCACTGATCAACGGTCTCATGGAAGGGGTCCGGGGCTTGCTCGCCCGCCTGTCCCCCCAAGAGATCGAACGCGGCGTCAATGCTGGATGGGCGACCCGTGGCGCGGCGGTGTGGAAGCGCTACGTCGAGAAGCACCAGCAGCTCACGGGGGAAGACCAGACGCTCACCTCGGTGGTGTTCGGGCCCGAGTTCGCCCGCGCGTACGCTGAGGTTGGCGGTGAAGGCACGTCCTCCTGCTCCTGAGGCGATGAGCCCGGCCTGGGCCGTTGTGTCGTCCGGGTTTGGGGTCGCTGCGGCGGAGGCTGCTACACTCCGCCGCCGTGAGACTCGTGCACCGCTCCCGCTGGTTCGCTTCGCTCGCCCTCGCTTCGCTCGCGCTGTCGGGCTGTAAGAAGGAAGGCAAGTCCGACCTCCCGATCTGCAAGGCAGAGGTCGCGGGAAAAGAGGCCGCAGAGGTCGCGGACGGCGCGATCCCTCCCGACATTTTGTTCCTGATCCTTTTGCGGAACTTCGACCGCAACACCATGCAGCTGAAGCGCCCGGGGCAGGACTGCAGCGGCCGCGCGATCGAGCCGAAGGCCGAGGCGATCGACAGCTGCATCGTCGGAGACGAGCCTGCGAAGCGCCTGCCCGAGCGGCCGCTCACCGAAGACGATCTCCTGATCGAGGCGCTCGATGATGGTCGGCAGCTCGTGTGGGCGAAGACCGGCGAGTACGACAACGGCGAGGCTGTGGGCCCGATCGCGATCACCGAGTGGACGTCGCGCGGGGTCGCGGTCCGTGCGATCGGGACGCTGCGTGCCCAGAAGGACCGCGCTGCGATTCGGCTCGAGGCGGTCGGGGCTGAGCAGATGCTCGTGGTGGAAAGTCGCCACTGCGACCCGGACGATCCGAAGAACTGTTCGCGGCGCATTCGGCTGCTTCCGCTGATCGGCGATTCGTTTACGGACAAGCGTCTGCAGACCGAGGATGGGGCATGCATCGGCTCGGCCGAGGTCACGCTCTACGATGAGAAGCTGGTCACGCTCGACAACGGCATCGAGCGCAAGTTCGAGGTGGCGCGCTCGGTCGAGTTCGAAGAGGGTGTCGTCGTGATCAACGAGCAGGTCACGATCAAGGACAAGGACCCGACTCAGCCGGACCTGCCGGCCAAGTTGTTCCGGCGTGCGAACGTGGAGCGGAGCCTGAACGTGGGGATGGACGCGATCGTCACCCAAGGGGGGCTGTGGGAGGACATGCTGTCGAAGCACGGCAGCGTGGAGGTCCAGGAACCCGCGGCGGGGGACGAGGCTGCGGCGGACGGTGACGCGGCGGCGGATGAGGCAGCTGCGGTGGCCGCGGACGCCGAGTAGGGGGCCAGCCGCGGAGCCAGCTGCGGCTCGGAGTGGCGTTGGTGTGGCTCGGTGCGGTGGGGCCACGCGTTGTCGCGCCGGGGGGCGCGAAACGCTTTCGGCCCCGACGCGTTTCGCGACAGGGGTCGCGAAACGCTGGCGAAACGCTTACTCGATGCCGCGGTTGCGGCGGGTGCGGGTCTGGGTGCGGTCGTTGGTGACCTTCTTGACCTCTAGAATCATGGTCAAGATCTTGCCGTTGTTCTTCTTCACCAAGAAGACCTCGTTCGCCTCGGCGAGGGAGGCGAGCTTGCCCTTGCCCAGCTTTCGCTTCTTCCAGACACACGCGCGATAGGTGGGCGGGTTCTCGTTGTAGCCCTCGCGCTTGGGAACTTCGGCGAGCCGGTATCGGCCGTCCTCGGTCTCGACAAACTGGTAGGCGCACTTCCGAGTCTTGCAGGACGCGTCGAAGGTGACGAACAGCAGAGGCTTGCCGTTGAGCTCGTCGACGTCGAGGATCAGGCCCGCGGTGTTGCGGGTGGTGATCTGTTTGTCGACGACCTTGTCGGACTCCTCGGTGATCTTTCGATCGACGTTGAACGACTTGTCGACGCTCTCCTCGCTGTACAAGGCGATCAACTTGCGCTCCGTGTAGACGCGAAGCGGGGCGATGCCGGCCTCGGTCGTCACTTTCGCGAGTTCTTTGGGCGACAGCGGGGTGCGTTTCGCACAGCCCGCCTGCGCCAAGGTGGCAGCGAGGAGTGCGCCAAACGTCAGGGTCGAAAGGCTGAGACCGCGCATTGTTCGCCCTGTGAACTACCGAATGCGTGGTACGAAAGTCAAAAGGAAACACCTCCGCGGTCGGAATCTGTCCTGAACCCGTCGTTTCCTGGCCCTATCGGGGACAGGAACGCTACAACCGAGGCTCCGAGCATGATTCGACTGTCGGTCAGCGAACAGGGCGCACCGCCGCGGCTGGTGACGTTCGACAAGCCCCAGGTCCACATCGGCCGGTCCGGGGACTGTGAGCTGTGCCTGGGCGGCACGGGCATCTCATCTCGGCACTGCCGGTTCACCTCGACTCCTGGCGGCGTTGTCGTGGAGGACCTGGCTTCGACCAACGGCACCTTCGTGAACCGGCAGCGGATTCAAGGGCCCGTCTCAGTGACGGCTCGGGACGAGGTCATCGTTGGGATGTACGAAGTCCGGCTGCTCGAGGTTGCCACCGGCATGAGTGCGGCACCGCCGGTCTCGCACGCTCCGATGGGGCCGGGACCGGGGAGCCGACAGCCCACCGGCGTCATGCCGCCGCAGTTCGCGGCGCAACCAGGGTCGTCGGCACCCGCCGTCGCTCCCTCCGGCCGCACGCCGTCCGCGCCGCCAACGTCCGGCCCCTCGTCGGTCGCGAACCCGACGGTCGATCCCGACTGGGCGCGACAGTGGGAGAAGCTCGACACCCTCGCTCGCGATTGGATCGCCGCCGGCAAGGACCGCAAACGGTTGCTCCGTGGAGGCAAGCTCAGCCACGCCCGTACGTGGCTCGCTTCGGGAAAGGGCAAGGCCCCGGCACCCAAGCGGGAGCATCGTGACTTCATCTTCGCCTCCAGCCGCGCGCGTCAGATGCGGATCGTTCGCAACGTCACGCTCGGCGGCCTCGTTGTTTGCGTTGGCGTGGTTGGGGCGATCAAGATCGCCCAGATCGTTGGAGGGGAGACCGATGCCGAGGGGGACGAGGTCGCAACCTCGGATCCGACAGGGGGCGAGCCGACCACCCCCAAGGACGGTGGCGGTGAACGCGGCGCCCCTCTAGCAAAGATCGCCGCGACGGCGGCCGCCTCGGCGCAGGAGACCGACCCGACACTGGCGGTACTGCTTGCGACCGCGGGCCTCGATGCCTCGTCCGCCGAGGCGCGTGGGACCGGGGTCGAGCTCGCGTTCCGTTCGGCGATCGGGAAACTACAGGGCAAGCCGTTGCGCGGACACGACGATCCGATCACGGATGCGGCGTTCAGTCCCGATGGCCATTGGTCGATCACGGCCAGCAAGGATGGAAGCGTTCGCCTGTGGGATCGCAGCGGCGAGTCGCGTCGTCCGACCTCGCTTCGTGGCCACAGCCGCGGGGTCCTCGACGTCCTTGTCACGCCGGACAGCAAGTTCCTGTTTACGGCCGGAGAGAACGGCAAGGTTCTCCGCTGGGATCTCGGATCGTCCGAGGTGATGAGCAACTACGTCTCGCTCCCGGGTCACTCCACATCGGTGGGGCATCTCGCGGTCAGCCGAGATGGCCAGTGGCTGGTCAGCGGGTCGGCCGACGGCAGCGTGCGCGTCTGGAACGCGTCGTCGCCGGTCCCCAAGTCTCGGAAGTTCCCCGGGCACGACGCTCCGATTCGGGCGGTCGCGATCAGCTCGGATGGCTCGAAGGTCCTCGCAGCGAGTCAGGACGGAACCGCTTCGATCTGGAAGTCCGCCGCCGGTACGCCAGGCCGAAGGACGGTTCTCGAAGGGGGCACCGAAGAGGAGCCCGCTCAGATCCTCGACATCGAGATTTCTGCAGACGGGCAGTGGGTCTTGACCGGGCACTCCAACGGCACGGCGCGGTTGTGGGACCCCTCCCGTCGGATTCCCAAACTCACCGCGCTCACGATGGAGGGCCACGAGGGCACAGTGTCGCAAGTCGCGTTCACACCGGACTCGACGCTCGCCATCACGGCCGGCGACGACAAGAAGCTCCGGATCTGGAACCTCGAAGCCAAGGACCCCTCGCTCAGCGCTCCAACGTTCGACCTACATCAGGCGCGCATCACCGACCTTGTCACGGTGAGCGACCCGGATCCGGCCGGGCCACGCAGACGACTCGCCGCGACGGCGAGCGAAGACGGCACGGTTCGCACGTGGAACCTCGAGCGGCGGGACCACGAGCAAGACAGCAAGGTGTTCGCCGTCGCCGGCGGCAAGGCCACGGCGGTCGCCCTCTCCACCGACGGGCAGGCGATCCTCGGCGGCTCGAGCTCCGGGGAGGCAACCCTGTGGCCGGCCCAGTCCTCCGCGCCTCCGGGGGCGTCCGCAGTGGGGTGGGGGCACACGAAGCAAGTCCTCGCCGTCGCGGTCAACACGGTGGGCACGCGGATGGTCAGCGCCAGTGCCGACGGCACCGCCAAGCTCTGGGACCTGACCAAGCCGGGACGGGCTGGACTTCTCGCCACGCTCTCCAAGAACACCGGGCAAGTGGTCTCGGTTGCGGTGTCACCTTCGGGCCAGTTCGTGGCGACCGGGGACAGCAACGGTGCGATCCGGCTGTGGGACATCACGAAGCCCGATCCTGCGGCGGATGCGATGGCGCTCGACCAGCATCGTCGTGGCGTGCAACAGCTTCAGTTCTCCAAAGACGGAAAACGGCTCATCTCCTTGTCGAACGACGCGGTCTGCGTCTGGACGATCGCGCAAGACATCACCAAGACCGTCATCAAGCTCAAACAGAAGGATGAGCTGGTTGGCTTTGCGGCGTCGGACGACGGGAAAACCTTGCTCACGGCGGGGGTCAAAGAGCTGCGCTTGTACGACCTCAAGGCCGCGGACGTTCCGGCGAGCGCGAAGGCGCTTCGCCGCGCACACAGTCTCGACGTGCTTCGCGTCGGGATCAGCCCCGATGGTCGCTGGGCGGCGTCGTCGGCGAAAGACGCGACGCTCGTGTTGTGGGACCTCGCCAACGGGGCGAAGGCCCTGGAGATCCTGCTCCACGAAAAACCCGTCGACGCGATCGCGTTCAGCCCCGACGGCCGCTGGCTGGCAACGGGCAGCCAGGACACAACGATCCGCCTGTGGGACCTCAAGAGCAAGCAGCCCAACCGGCGCAGCGTCAAGGTCCTCAAGGGCTCCGAGCAGCGGATCAGTGCGTTGCGGTGGAGCGCGGACAGCCGATACCTCGTGGGTGCTAGCAACGACCAGACGATGCGTGTCTATGACATGCAGCGCGAAGACCCCGCCGACGGGGCGGTGATGCTCACCGGACATACCGGCCTCATCAGCGGTATCGATCTCAGCGAAGATGCAACCCTGGTCGTCAGCGCGTCGTACGACTTGACCGCTCGGGCGTGGCCTCTGACGGCGGGCAAGTTGGTGTCGATCGGGTGCGCTCGGGCTGGCCGCTCGCTGACGCCGGACGAGTGGTCGGATGCGTTTGGCGATGCCGCGTTCCGACGGGTCTGCGGGTAGAGAGCGCCCACAGGAAAGCCCCCATGAATCGCGCGATGCGACTCGTGGGGGCTCATACGAATCAGCCGAGTTACCCGGGTTGGGTGGTGCTGGAACCCTTCGGTGGAGCGATTGCAGAGGCTCCAACGCCGAGCCGCTTGACCAGAGCCGGCAGGTCAACGTCGCCGGCCGACTTCAGCTGTTCGAGCAAGCTGGCGGCTTGCCCTGCCGCGTTCCCGCTGCCATCGCCGACGACGGTCAGCTTGTCGACCTTGACGTTGTCGATCGTTCCGACCAGCAGCCCGATCAGAGTCCGGAGCTTCTCCATCACGAAGATCTCACGCGCGTTCCCGCCGGCCGCGGTCCACGCTTTCGCGAGGTGTTTCATGCCGCGCGCGGTGGCCTCGCCCTCTTCCTTGATCACAGCCACGTCTGCCCGAGCCTCGGCTTCCTTCTGCGTCTTGTACGCTCGGGCTGGGGCGACGACGTCTGCATCCAGCTGGAAACGAACCTGCTCGATGCGGGCAGTCTGAACCTGCATCTCGGCACTCGCCCGTGCGATCTGAGCATCAATGGTGCTCTTCTCGCGTGCCACTATGGCGGCGCGACGTGTCTGGGCAGCGACGATTCGCTTCTGCGCTTCTGCATCCGCGAACCCGCGGTCGGCCTTGAGCTGCGCGATCTGGGCTCGGTACAAGTTCTCAGCTTCTTGGACCATGGACTTGGCCTTCTGCTCGGCCTCCGCCTTGCGGGCATCCCGGATGAGCTCCGCACTGGGTACGCGACCGATGGCGTCGAGGTAGCCGACGTCGTCGGAGACGGTCTGGATCTTGAGGGTGTCCAGGCTCAGGCCCAGCGACTGCAAGTCGACTTCGGCCTCCTCGATGAGTTCGGCGGCGAACTTCTCCTTGTCCTCGTTGACCTCTTGCGGCGTCAACTTGGCCAGAACCCCGCGGAGGTTGCCCTCCAAGGTTTCACGGGCGAGCTGCACGATCTCCTGCTTCGATTTTCCCAAGAGGCGCTCGACGGCGTTGTCGAGCCCAGGAGGGTCTCCGTCGATCTTGATGTTGGCGACGCCCTCGATGTTCAGCGGGATGCCGTCGCGGGAGTACGCTCCTTTCACGCCCACGCTCACGACGATGTTCGTGAGGTCCATGAACTCGACCTTCTCGAGCAACGGAATTCGCAGGCCACGCCCGCCTCGGATGGCCCGGTAGCCCACCCGCTGGTCGGCGCGGCGAGCCGGACCGGAGAAGATCACGACCTCGGAGGGGTCGCAGATGATGAGCAGGCTGTTGATCGAAAGGCCGATCGCGACGAGCGCGACGACGACGACTGCGGCAATGATGATGACGGGTTCCATTATCGCACCGGTCCTGTGGAGAGTTGGGGTTTCGAAGGCGGGGCGGGTCGCTTCGGCGGCGAGGGCTTCTTAGGCGCCGTGAGGATCGAAACGACGTCCACGCCAACTGTGTCGCGGATTCGGTCGAAGATCTCCGAGACCACCGCCGGGTAGGAACCGACGTGACGGGCGAGCGTTCGGCCGTCGCCTCCGTCGATCAGATTGACCTCGTTCACATCGAGGCGGTCGGTCACCGCGGCGACGTCGGCGATGATGCGGTCGATCTGCTGAATCAGGAAGATCTCGTTCGCATCCTCCCCTGCGGCTCGCCATGCTCCCAGAAGCGCATCCAGGGCTTCCCCCTGTGCGCGACCGGTTTCGGCCCGGATCGCTGCGTCTCCGGCTGCGCGAAGCTCCTGAGCCGCACGCTGCTTGTCGGCTGGGACGACCGTCTCAGCCTCGAGCCTCAGCTTCTCCAAACGACCGCGAATCTGCTGCAGCTCCTGCTCGGCGACTGCTCGCGCTTCCAGGCCGGCGGCAATCGTCCGCTCTTCTTCCGAGGCGGCGGTGGCATCGAGCTCCGCCTTGTGCCGCTCGAGGTCGTTGGTCTCTTCGATGATCCGGGCGTGGGATTGTTCGAGTGCGACCTTGCCCCGCATCTCCGCGGCGGAAACGATTTCGTCCGCTTCGCGCTTGGCATTCGACTCCGCAATCTCGGCGTCCTTGACGACCTCTGCGATCTTGATCCGGCTGATCGAGTCCAGGTACTGGACCTCGTCGGTGACGTGCTGAATCTTGAACGTGTCCACGGAGAGGCCCATCTGACCGAGGTCGTCGGCGACCTCCGACTTCAAGTTGTCGGCGAGCTTCTGTCGGTCGTGGTTGACCTCCTCGGGGGTCATCAGCGCCAACACCCCACGAAGGGTTCCCTCGAGGGTCTCCTTCGCGACGGACCGAATCTGATCCCGGGGTTTTCCGAGGAAGCGCTCGATCGCATGATGGACGAGCAGGTCGTCGTTGGTGATCTTGACGTTCGCGACCGCATCGACGTTGATGGGGATGTTGCCTTTCGCGTAGGCGCCCCGGATTCGAATGTCGATCGGCATGATCGTCATGTCCATCGAATCCACTTTTTCGAGCAAGGGGACGCGAAACGAGCGACCGCCTCGGACGACGCGGAATCCCACTGTGTTGCCATCGGCGAGCGCGACCTTGCGGCCCGAGAAGACCAGGACCTCGTTCGGCTTTCCGATGATCAGGAAGGTTTTGACGATGGCGATCGTCACGAGCAACACCGCTAGGGTGCCTCCTGAGATAACGCCTACGTTGATCCAGAGATCCGGGTTCATTCATTCCTCCGTGGTGTAAAGGGTTTGTTCGGGCTCAATCTGCGCGCGTCCGTCTTCGTCGATTCCCAGCACCAGCACGCGCGCGCCAGAGGGGAGTGCACGGGGCTCAGGGGCCACCGCAAGCATCGTTCGTTCTCGTCCTTGGACCTGCAGGCGGATGCGGGTCACACCGCCTTCCTTGAGTGGAAGCTCCAGCTCGCCGGTGCTGCCGGCGTAGTCGGAGAGGCGGACCGACTCCCCCACCGGGCGGCGAAGCCACCGCACCATCCAAGCGCTGGCGGTGCCCACACTGACACCGGTCGCCCCGCTCATCACCGCGACCATGAGCGCGCCGACGCTCGTGAAGCTGCTGAGCAGCGCACCGGTCAGGCCGAAGAAGGCGGACCCAAACGTCCAGAATCGCAGCGAGAGCATCGGCAGCCAGATCTTGCGCTTGCGCGGTCCCAGGCCGTGGCTCGCGTCGGCGACGCTGAGCGCATGCTCTGCCTCGAATTCGTGGTCGACCGTACCGGGGCCGAGCTCAGCCAAGTCGGTGCCGAGGTCGGCGTCGAGGTCGGCATCTGCGTCGAGGTCGGCGTCGACATCCTTGCCAATGGCTCCGAGCGTGGAGAGGCCAACGAACACCCCGCCAACGACGAGACAGCTCAGATACAGAGTCAGCATGGGCGGAGCGGGGGCGATGCAGTACCAACCGGGCAGCGACCTACGCTATTGCAGGTTCGTTCCGTGGGCAGCCGCACGGGACGGTAGCACCGCGGTGGTGTGCGCCTGACGGATCGGCAACCCTCCTCGTTCACAGGTCGTTGCCATGCTCAGAACGACGCCCTACGCGTTTGTGGCCGTGGATCTGCGGGGGGATGCCGCTCGGCCTCTAAGCTGGGCGAAGGCCCCCGGCTCGCCTCTCGCGGCGCTACTTGGAATCCCGCGCCAACACACGGAGCCAGAAGTAGGCCGGCTCTCCGGCCTCGTGGTCCCAAAGCTGCGGTGTTTCGTCGCCTCGGTCGTAGGGTTCGGCCAGCAAATACTGGGCCGATTCGCCGGGCTCGATCGAGTCTCCGTGCGGCATTGGCACCCCGAAACTGTGCAGCGTGTGCCGAGTGTCGTCATCGTTGATGAGCAGGAGTGTCTGCCCAACGTAGGCGACTAGCGTTTCCTCCTGCGTGTTCCAGGCTTCGTTCTGCGTCCCCGGTGGAATGTGGAACTCGACGAGCGTGGCGTCCGGGTCCACGGGCGCTGGACCCGAGTCTTCTGGGTCCGCGGCGCCATCGTCACTCGCATCGTCCTGATCGTCGTCATCGCCGCTGTCGTCGTTCGGCCCGGGGGGAGAGGGCCGAACGTCTCCCCCGACCGATTCGGCGTCGGTATCGACGCCGCCGGTACTCCCGGCATCGGTGTCCACGAAGTCGGAGTCGGGCCCCTCATAGCAGCCGGGTAGAAGCACAAGCAGGGCGATGATGATGGTCGTCTTGTTCATAGGTCGGGCCCTCACAGCGAAGCAAGCTGGTCGGCGATGTGGTCGCAGTAGCGGGCCTTGATGTCCTCATGGTCTAGGCCGGAGTACAGCGGCGGCGTGCGATCGAACGCCCCGAGATATCCACGTAGCCGGAGCCCCCCGTAGTTGCCTCCATAGCCGTTGTACCCACCATCCGACCCCGCGGAGACACCGTTGAGTTCCGCCGGAATATCGAAGGGCAGAAGGCCTTCGTAGGCGTCGTAGTACTCGTGCGAGAGCGAATACATCGGGCTCAGAGCGTCGATGTAGGGGGCGACGATGGTCTCGAGTTCCTCGTCGTGGTCGTGGTACAGGAGGTCGATCGCAGCCACGTCGACCAGCACCTCGCCTACAGAGCCTCCTCCTCCGTACCAGTCGATGTCGGTCGAGGCATTGATCTCACCAAAGAGAAGATCGGCGCGCGTGTCTTCGGGGGACAGACCGAGCTCGGCCATCAGGTCGCCGGTTGCGTCGTAGTCTCCTTCGCAGGCCGAACCAGCGAGCCGATATCGCATTCGCAGCGTGTACGCGCTCGATGCCTTCGCCAGTTGCGCGTGGTGACGCATCATCAGTCGGTTTTGCTGGAAGTTCCAAACCTCCACCGACCACGCCGGCGGGCTCGCGTCGTAGTCCTTGACGATCAAGGACCCGAATCGCTCAGGGAGCCGCTGCTGCAACTCGAGCTGCGCTTGTGTGTTGGACGGTCCGAGTTCGTAGCTTCCTGGCCAGGTCCGGTACTGTCCCCAGATCAGGCGAGGTCGCGGGCTGTGACACCCCTGGCACGCGACGTCGTCTTCGGCCAGGTGCGGGGGATCGGTGTCCATGTCGAGCTGTCGGAATTTGAACGATCCGTCGTCCTGCAGCTCGACCAACTCCAGCGTTTCGTACAGCGGGTCGGTCGGCGTCGTGCTCATGCTGAAGATCAAACGACTGTCGTCACCGTAGAGAATGACGCGAGGGAACTCGCGGCTCGCTTGGTGGCGGCTTCGGCTCTCCTCCATCAAGAAGAGGGCGGTGCGCATGTCCTCGGGCAGCAGCGGGATGACCTCTTCGACTGTCTGTAGGCCGTCGTCGATGATGCGTTCGTAGAGACAGTCGATCGTGTCGGGCGCGCCGGTCTCGTCACACTCGACTGCGGTCGGCATACCTCCGGTCGGCGCTGGCGGGGGGGCGTCGGGGTCGACGCTTCCGCTTGCATCCGTGGGCGAGGTGTCGGTGCCGACAGCCTCGGTGGCGTTCGCGGAGTCGGAGCTCGAACCTTCGTAGCAACTTGCCAACAGCACCGGGAGCAGGAGCAATGGGGAGAGTCTTGTGAGTCGCTGGGTGTGTGTTGGGTTCATCGCGACCTCGCTAACCAGTCAGTGCCGCGCTGGGGCACGAAACGGCTCACGGGTGACGAACTCCGCTTCAGTTCGTTCGAGCGGACGACCCTGAGCCGCCCCGCTCGGTGCAGGTCTCCGCTTCCGTCCACCGGGTGAGGGGTGGCAAGCACTGGCACTCCCATCGAAGCTGGTTGATGCGGTCGGCACAATCCTGACTCGGGTCTCCAACAAGAAGTGACCGCGCGACGTGGGAATCGGCCCGCGCCGCCGGCCTCTTTTCTTGGGGTCGGTCTGCACGCGATCCGGTGAGCCGTTTTGGGACCGGCCGAGCACTGGGATGGGTGGGGCGTGGCTCCGACGAGGTCCTTGTGCAGCAAAGACGAATCAGAGGGGTTGTGTTCTCGGCCATGCTCGGAGCCGGGTGCTCTGGTGACGCGCCGGCGGACGGCGTCGATAGTGGTGGCAGCGGGATGGGGACCTCGCGCGGAGAGCCGCCGGGGGACCCTGGCCCGTTGGACGCCCCCGCTGGGAGCCGCGGGTGCGGTCAGTCCGGTCCCACCGGCACCTTCCACCAGAGCATCGAGGTTGCAGGCGTACAACGAACGTTCTTCGCATCGGTTCCCACGGGCTACGACCCCAGCCGCGAGTACCCGATCGTTTTCGGCTATCACGGCGGAGACGACTTCGGTGGCGAGGCGATGCGCGGGTACCTCGACCTTGAACGCGTCGAGCCGGTGGGCAGCGAGATCTTTGTCTATCCAGACGCGACCGCGGTCAATGACCCCAGCGGAACTGGGTTCGAGTACGGAGTCACCGAAGCCGCGATGGCGGACGATGCGTTCTTCGACGCGATCCTCGAGCTCATGTCGTCGAACTACTGCATCGACGAGAATCGGGTGTTTGTGACTGGCCAGAGCGCCGGCGGTGGTTATGCCGCTCAGCTCGCATGCCACCGAGGCGACGTCGTGACCGCGGCCGTTCCGGTGGCGGCAAACCTGGTGCTCTGCGGCGACTCGACATGCAGTGGGTGGGGGGAGACCCATCCGGATCTCTGCGTGGGATCGCCAAACGTGATGCAGATGCACAGTCCGGACGACTGGATCGACTACAACCCCTTCGGCCTCGGCACGTTCGAGTTGCTCGCCAGCGCCGCGGGTTGTGGAACCTGGGACGGGCCCGAGTTGGTCATTGCGGATCTGGGCACTGTGCCGATGGAAGATATTTCGCCGACCACATGCCAGCGGCGGCTGGGGTGCGACAGCGAGATGGTGCTGTGTTCCTACTCCGGCGGGCACCAGATCCCCGGCTGGGACGGGCCCTCGGAATACGAATTCCAGCAAGTAACGATGGATTTTTTTCGTGCCCACTGAGGCGAGCAAGAGGCGAGCGAATGACCACCACAAGACTCAAGATCCCTTCCATCCTGACCCTCACGCTGCTGCCCTTCACCCTAGGCCTCCCGCTCGTTGAAGGCTGCAGTACACCGGCCGACGAAGACTCCGAGGACTCGGCGGTCACCGGCGATGCCGGGGAGAACGACGCGGCCTCAGGCGGTGACGGTGCCGAGGACGACGACGGTGGCGGCGGTGATGATGACGATTCCGGGGGAGGCTCCGGGGGCGGAGACAACGGGACGACCCACGAGATGCTGAGCGTTCAGGGCATCTACGACTACGTCATCGACAACGACGTCGACAACGTCAGCGACCTGCTTGGCGCCTTGCCCCGCTCGATGGGCGGCAGCTTTGTGTTGATGGAGAACTCTCGGTCCCGCCACCTGGCCGACCTCGATCACCCCCGGTTGATCATGTACGGACTCGACTCGCGCTTCATCATGTCTGCGGGCGGAGTGCCGGAGGACCCGCTGTACGAGGTGATCGAGATGGCTGAGCTGGACGCCGACACGGGGGAGTGGATCTTCCGTGCGCTCGACTTCCAGAGCGATCCCCCAGCGTTGGGAGACTCGGATGCATCTTGTCAGGGTTGTCACGGGAACCCCGTCCGCCCCATTTGGGGGAACTATCCGGATTGGCCGGGCGCATTCGGTGAGAACGAGAACGACCTGACCGGTCCCCAATCGGAGGCGCTTTCGGCCATGAACGAGACGCAGGGATCGTCGGAGCGGTATCACCACCTGTTGCTGCCTGATGGGGATCTGTACCTGCCAAGCCGAGCGTACGGTTACGCGAACACGGCCTTCAACTTCGAGCTGACCGTGGCACAGGCCGATGGCCTCGTGACTCGGATGATGGCGGCCGACGATTGGGACACGAGGAAGTACGACATCGTTTCGGGAAAGTGGTGCGACGGGACCAACGGTAGTGCCGAAGACGTCATGCGAGGACTCGGACTGGATGGCTCCAACGACTTTCAGCTTCACTCGCCGATCTTCGAAGCGAGCGGGGACGGATATGAGGAGTTCGACTTCAACCAGGGGAGCACCGGGCTTCTGGACGTCGTGGTCTTCCGCGTGATCGATAGGATCGTCAGCACGGACCCGGAGATGGCGGAGGCGCTTTCTGCAGTCGAACCCCGACGAACCGAGTGGATCACGCACTGGTTCGATCTCCGCGGCGATGCCCGCGAAGCGTGGATCGGAGAGTTCGACCTGTACGAGTGGGACCTGCGTCCGCAGGAACTCCTGCCTGCCGCGCAAGCGGACATGTGTGCATACCTAGACAATCGCTAGGCTCTGAACCCGAGGGCGCGGCCGACTACGGCTTGGCGACGGCGCCCTTGCAGTCGGGCTCCCACGGCGCGCACAAGAAACGCACGTGGATATGACTGAGGTGGTCCAAGGAGTGTCGAAAAATGCCCTTTGAAGACACCCGAGGACGGGGCCACTGGATCCACTCGTCGAGCTCCTCTTCGGTGGCGCCCATCTCGACCGCCGCCCGGTAGACGAACTCCTGGTAGCGCCAGTCGAGGAACACGTACTGCACGGCGCCGGTCTTGATCAGTGCGCGTACGAGTCCCCAGACCGCATACCAGTCGACCTCCTCAAACATCGGGCGACGCGGCTTCTCGCCGCCGCTGTTGAGGTATTTCTTCTTGTAGACGCCCTTGATCGTGGGCAGCCAAATATCGATGTCGCGGCCAGCCTGGTGAGACTTGTGCGGCTTGAGGAGACCGCCATCCCGAGCGCTGATGTCGCTGAGAATGAGCTCCCCGTCGTAGTCGACGTCCTGGCGGAACGCCGCGACGGCTTGCTGGAGGTTTGAGATGGTCTGCGAGCTGCCCCACATCAGGCGCGGGGTCCGGCGGATATACAGCGGACTCTCTGGAAGCTGGATGCCGCCGACGAGCTTGCCCGCGTTCGGCTTCCCGATGGAGACGGCGCGCCGGTCGACGGTGAACTGGGGCAGCGGCTTGCGCGGGAGTCGAGGCTTGTACGGCTTGGGGTCGATCCAGATGACGACCTCGGTGCCCGGTGCCAGCTTCGCGCCCGGGTTGTAGGCCTGCAGACGCGTGACTGGAACCTCGAACCGTGAGGCGAGCTTACTCCACGAGTTCTCCCCGGTATCGACGGTGTACTTGACGCGGGTCTGCGGCAACGGGCGCCGCTTGGGAGACTTGATGAGAAGCGTTGTCTCGGCGACGAGCTCAGGCTTGTCGGGGTTGAGGAAGTTCCATTGGGCGACGTCGTCGAGGCTGACACCGTAGCGTCGAGCCACGTCGGGAAGCGTCTCGAACGGGATCACGACGTGGTCGATGGGGCTATCGACGACGCCGATCTCATCGGGGCTGTCGGGGTCCGCATCGCCGGCGCCACCGGGGCCGTCGGGGGCGACTTCTGCGAAGCCGCCGATACCGTCGTCTCCCCCCTCGTTGTTCTCCTGCTCGGCGCCTTCGCTGTCCTGCGTCGCCGTGGAAGCGTCTTGACCTGTGGGCTCGGGGTCGGACTCGGGCCAGAGCAGGACGACCGCAGTGATCGCCCCCGCGAGCGCGACGACACCCGCGCCCACACCCAGAATCTGGGTGACGCGCTTGCTCGCAGCGACCTTGCGGCTGGTCGCGATGAACTCGCGCTGCAGCCGGCTCACCTCCGGCAGCATTCCGGGCTGCGCGTTCTTCATCCATTTGGTCGCGCGCGCAAGCTCGTCACTCTTGAGCGCGAGGTGTTGCGGGCGTCCTTCGTACTCCCACTGCTCGGCGTATCGGAGGTAGCGGCCGTGCAGCTCCCGATACTTTCGGTTGGGTCCCGGTGTGCGGACGATCGACCCGCTGGGGGAGAGCAGCTCGGCGGAGGAGGGCGCTCGGGAGACCGCCGACGGCGTCGCCGCGGGGACGAGCTCGACCAATGTGCTCCCGACAAACACGCGATCGCCGGGCCGAAGCGGAGAGGGGACACCGACGCGCTCGTTGTTGAGGTAGGTGCCGTTGGTCGAGCCCACATCGGTCAGCACCACCCCCTGCGGACCGAGCTCGAGCTTGCAGTGACGCGATGAAACGGCGCCCCCGGACAGCGCGACGTCATTGAGCGAGGCCTCACGGCCTAGCGTGAGGCTCTGGCCTCGAAACGGCTCGGTCCTGGAGGACCCGTCGGGGGTGGTGAGCCGGACTTCGAACATGCGTCGGCGATTCGGGCGTCGCTACGTACAGCTTGCTAGAGCTTGAAGGTGTACGTGACGGATTGGAGCTTGCTGGTCTTGGCGAACTTGGCGTTCGATTTGACCGCCCGCACCGCACAGTTCTTGACGTTGGCGGGTGCTGAACCACCGGTCGCTCTCGCGCCGAGGATGGTGCCGTTGGCCTGAATGTCGGCGCGGACTTTGACCGTCATGCCTGGGATCGCACCGCCGCAGGACTTGACCGTGCCGGCCGCCTTGCCAAATCCGGATCGAATGTCGGACGAGGTCAGGGCCGCCTTGGGTGCGACCTTCTTGGTGGGCCTGCCGCCCTTCTTCTTCCTCGGTTTCGTGACGACCGCCTTCGTTGGCTCGGGGTCGACTTTGGGCTCGGGGTCGGGATCGACTTGGGGCTCGGGGTCGGGGTCCGGCTCGACCTTGGGCTCGGGGTCCGGCTCGGGCTCCTCACCGATCACGAGGTCTTTCGGCTCTTCGGGCTCGGGTTCGGGTTCGGGTTCGGCCTTGGGCTTCGGTGTGGCCTCGGGCTTGTCGGTCTCCGCGACCGTGTCCTCTTCGGTCTCGCCTCCGAGCAGCAGCCAAGCGGCCAGGCCTCCGCCACCGATCGCCACGATCGCGCCCGCAACGAGCAACGCGACGAACTTTCCCGTCGACCGACTCTCGGTCGCAAACATCGTGTAGTCGCCGCCACCTGGAGCCGCGGTTGCGGGGGATGTCTCTGGGAGCGGCGGCGTGGTGGCCATGCCCGCGTGTCCCGGAGGGTTGGTCCCGACTCCACCCATCGGTGCTGCACCCGCCGGCGGCATGCTTTGCGGCGGATGGCTCTGCGGTGGGGATGACGCAGGGCGACCTGCCGGGTCCCAACCGTGGGGGCCGGGGTGGTGACTGTCGAGCCGGACGGTTCCGAACTCGAGGTCGTGCCCGCCGTCTTCGGGATCGAGCAGGAGCGTGCCCCCCCGAGGTTCCTCCGGCGCTTGGCTGGGCGGCCTCGCGTCGGGAAGCCACATGGTGTTGCCCGCTCCGCCCGCATTGGGCCCTCCGTTGGGTTGGGCTTGTGCGTGGCTGACCGCCATCGGCCCTTCGTAGGCCGAGGCCGCGAGGTTGCCATCGGGTCCGATCGCCTCGACCGCCGCGGAGAACTCCTCCATCGACTGGTAGCGATCTTCGGGCTTCTTGGAGAGCGCCTTGACGATGACCGCTTCGACCGCGGGGCTGATGTTGGCGTCGGGAGCTTTGGTGGTCGGCGGTGTGAGCGGCTCGGTGAGGTGCTGGCTGAGCACCCGCATGAAGTTGTCCCCATCGTAGGGGACGGTGCCCGTCATGAACTCGTACAGACAGACCGCCGCCGCGTAGACGTCGGTGCGGTTGTCCGCCGGCTCACCGCAGGCCTGCTCGGGGGCCATGTACTTGGCGGTGCCGAAGACGGCGCCGGTGCGGGTGAGGCCGCCTCCGTCTCCCGACTCGGGGTCGGTCACCTTGGCGATGCCGAAGTCGAGCAGCTTCACGAAGTCGCGCCCGTCGGGCTTCTTGATCAGGAAGCAGTTCGCCGGCTTGAGGTCGCGGTGGATGATGCCCTTGTGGTGGGCGGCCGCGAGCGCGCGAAGAATCTGGACGATCAGTCCCTTGGCACGGGCCCATGGGAGGCGATTCTCGCGGCGCAACAGATCCGCAAGGTCCTCGCCGTCGAGGTGCTCCATCGCGAAGAAGACCGAGCCCCCTGGGACGGGGCCGAAGTCGACGATGTCCACGATGTTTTCGTGGCCGATCATCGAGGCGGCTCGAGCCTCTTGGAGGAATCGATCGACCTGGGTCTGATCGCGGCAAAGCTCGTGGTGCAGGACCTTGATCGCGACTTGCTTGCGCAAGGTGACGTGCTCGGCCAGGTACACCGAGCCCATGCCTCCGTCTCCGAGCAGGCTCAGGACGCGGTAGCGGTCGGCGAGCGTGTGGCCGACCAGCCCCTCGGGCGTCGAGAGAATGGCGCTAGGATCTGTCATGCGAGCCCGCTGAGCATATCGCAAAGGCTGTGCGACGGCACGCACGGGAAGCCCCAATGGGCGCGTGTTGACTCCGCATTGGAATCGCAGTGAACGCGCCGGGGAGGAGATGGACCTACCTCGAACGTGCGGCGTCTTCGATTCGGCGGATGAGGTTGCCGCGGCCGGCCATCACACCTGACCCGATCAGGAACTGGTCGCTCCCCGGTGCACTGCCCAGGAGCATGATTCCGTGGTCTGCGGCCCGGCTCAGGGCCCCCACATCGGCGTATTCGCGGGTGGGAATCGTGCGGGGTTCGGAGAAGCCCAAATCGACGTCATGGGCCGCTGGGGCGACGACAGCGCCGGCGGGGCCCATGGCACTGCGTAGATCGCCCCCTCGACCGACCGCTGCCGCGAGGACCGAGGCAACCCCCCAGGCTGCTGAGCCGAGGACCAGACGTGGCCCGGCATGGGTCTCCTCGTGGGTCAGGACGACCGGGTTTGCGGCTCCGCACAGCCAGTCGGCCGCCTCGAGCTCGCGAAGTGCGCTCCAGTCGGGGGAGACGAACGGATCTTCCTCGCGCCAGGCTGCCCCCGTGAGGGTACGGCCGACACCGACGACGATCGGGACCCGGAGGCGGGCGGCGAATTCGGTGAGGGCCTCGAGAACGGACGGCGGGGTGGCCATGCCGACGAACACGGCGTCGGGGCGTTGGGGATCGTCGTGACGAACGCACCGCTCGAGGGCCTCGAGAATGTTGTCGGGATCGACATCGACCAGGTCGATGCCCACGTCCTCGTGACCCGGCGAGGATGCGACGAGCATGCGCAAACCCCTCCAACTCGCTTCCAGGCGCGCGACGACCGGTTGACCGAGCAGGGATGCGGCCGCGGCCGCGACCGTCCGACGGATCTGTTGGGCGGCGTCGATCCGGGCCTGAACATCCACGACGCCGGTCTGTGCCCGGCTGCCTCGGACCGCACTGACGAACGCATCGAGACCAGACTTGGCGGTGGCTTTCGGGCTTCCGCCGGGTAGCTCAGCCATCGCAAAGATGTCGTCCGCGGCGGCGAGCGGGGTGGGAGCGGCGGCGGGTTCAGGCTCGTCAGGCTCCGCTGGCTCGGGGAGCTCGGGCTTGTCCTGCGCCACGGCGGGCTTGGGCTGAAACCGATCCGCGAGTCCGCCCTTTCCGACGATGCGCTCCACTCGGGCGCGGACCACTTCGGGGGCGAGATCCTGCTCCTTCGTCAGAGCCTGGGCGAGATCTCGGAGCTTTCGGAGCGGCTCGACGGCCTCCACGACGTCTTCGACCCGGAACGTCCGCGGCCGGGTGAACTGGAGCGGCACCGGCCCCAACGCTGCGTCGCCCAGCGACTCGGGGAGCATCACGGCTGCGTCCACACCGAGGCGCTTCATCACCGTGGCGAATCGTTCGCCCGACACGGGCACCTTCCGACCGGTCGGAGACGTTGTGAAGGTCGCAGCGGCGAGCCATCGGTGCTTTGGCATCACCGCGACGGTAGCAGGAGTCGAAGGCGTTCCCAAGGTGGGGGGCGGTGGGGGATGCTTCACGCCAATGTCGGTTCGAGTCTCCCTTGTTGCCGCGGCGTGCCTGTGCCTCTTTCCCACCGGCTGCCGCGATACGGCCTTCGGGCCCGAGGATGCGACGGCGATCCGCTCGGTCATGGATGCTCAGCAGGCCGCCTGGAACGCCGGAGACATCGACGCGTTCATGCAGGGGTACCACCAGCAACCTGACGTGGTGTTCACCTCTGGCGGCAAGATTCGAAAGGGCTGGCAGGCGACGCTGACCGCGTACCGGAAACGCTACGTGGAGGGGGACGCAAAAATGGGGACCTTGTCCTTCTCGGGCCTGGAGGTTCAGGGACTGGGCCCGGGGGCCGCTGTTGTCTTGGGGCGGTGGGAACTCACTGAGACGCCGCAAGCCGGGCACGGAGTGTTCTCCCTGGTCTTCACCGAGGTCGACGAGCGGTGGGCCATCCTCCACGACCACAGCTCGTCGGAGTAGGATCCCGGTCCAGTCATGTTCATCATCTTCGGCGACAAACATCGAACGGAGACCGTCGCCGATGGGCTCCGGGTCGAACGCGAGTGCCCGACTTGCAAGACCGAGACGACGTTCCGCGAGCGCGTCGTCACCAAACGATTCCGGTTGTACTTCGTGGACATGTTCACCCACGGCACCCACCACGTGCTCGAGTGCGGGGAGTGTGGACAGACGTTCGTGACGGACGAGTTGCCGAAGAAGGAACTCGACAACGACCAGTCGGGAACTCTGCTCGGGCACGTCTTGGGCGTCGTCGACCGCGGCAAGGAACTCGCAACGGACCCTCGCGTCATCGAGTCCGTGGGACAGGCTCAAGCCGAAGCGACGAGGGCGTTGGGTGTTGCGCAGGACGAGGCGACGAAGGCATTTGGGGCCGCCGAGAAAACGGTGAGCGGTTGGGTCGCCGCGCTCAAGGGAAAGTCCAAGCCTGAGCCGTAGGCGTCCGTGGCCGGGTCGGTGACGAGATACCGTCGCGACAACTCAGGCCGACCCTTGTTGACCCCATCGCCGTCCCTGCGTCACAGTCTCCGAAGATGCTTGCCGGGGCGCTGCTGCTCGGATCGTTGGTCGGCGACCCGGCATGGTTGACGGTCGCCGGTTGCCCGTCTCTCGACCGGGCACGAGTGGTCGAACTCGCCATGCTCGAGTTGCAGGACGCACCCACGGGTGTGCAAGTGGACGTGTCGTGCGGGGACGACAAGCAGTTCCACATCCTGCTGCTTCATGCGGATGGGCGCGTCGTGGAACGCGATGCTCCGATGGTCGACGACGCCGCTGAGCGGTACCTCGCGGTCGAGTTGGTGGAGTTGTTGGCGTCCGAGGGGGCCCTTGCGCCGGAGCCGACGCCCGCTGAAGAACCCGCGCCGGTTCCGGTCGAGCCCGAACCCGAACCCGAACCCGAACCGGAGCCCCTGCCGATGCTGTGGATCGACGGGACTGCGCGGTTTGAGGCCGCCGGGTCGCCGTTGGCCCCGCTGGGGGGACTTGGGGTTGGGCTGACCGCGCGGCTGTGGCGTGGCGCATCGTTTCGGGCGGAGGCACTCGCCGCGTTGGGGGGGCGGTCGCTCGACGCTGAGCACGGCATCCTCGTGGCCAATGCCGCCGTCAGTGGGGTCCTGGGCTGGGCCTTTGCCTCGCGCAGCGCGGCCTACGTGGTGGGCCTGGGCGCTCGGATGCAAGGCGTTGGCTTGCGCGGTCGAACCACCGCGCCGGAGCGTGCTGGGGCGACCCACATCGGCTTGTCGTGGAGTCCGCAACTCAGCTTCGGGGTGATGGCGCCGCGTCGTCGCCGGTTTGCGACGGTCTGGCTTCACGCCGGGTGGACGCCGCGGCCGGTCCGGGGCCAGAGCGAAGAGGGGGAGACGGTGTTCTCGTGGTCGGGTCCGTGGCTTGGTCTCGGTGTGGGTCTGGGGCAGACGTTGAAGCGGTGAGCCGTTTCTTGCCCTCGGGCGCACTATGATGGGGAAGGGAATCTCTCACGGCAGCTCGTCAAGAATCCGGTCCCATGCTGCGCGCCATTGACGGCGGGGCGTCGAAGTCGCTCGAGAGTGCGGTTCCGACCTTCGAGCAGCTGTACCGAGACTACGCGGGCTACGTGGCCACGATCGTGGCCCGCCTGCTGGGTCGCTCGTCCGAGGTTGATGATGTCGTGCACGAAACCTTCCTCCAAGTTCAGCGGGCGCTCCCGAGACTACGAGACCCGCGAGCGGTCAAGGGATGGCTTGGGACGATCACCGTGCGGGTCGCGAGGCGGCACCTTCGGTGGACGAAGCTGCGGCAGCGTTTGGGGTTGGAGGCGGAGATGGAGGTGGAGAGGTACTCCTCCTCTTCAACAACCCTGAGTGCGGACGACTACGAGTTCGTCCAAAGCGCCTACGCCCGGCTGTCCGCGCTCCCCACGACCGAGCGCATTGCTTGGGTCTTGCGCCGGGTACACGGCGCGCAACTCGCCGCGGTCGCAGCGATGTGCGACTGCTCGTTGGCGACCGCCAAGAGGCGAATCGCCGCCGCCGATCGGAAACTCAAACACGTGGAGGACCCAAGTGGCGCCTGATCCCAAACGACTTCGGGAGCTGACGACACCCGACTGGACGCCACATCGGCAGCGTGCCGTCTGGCACGCGCTCGAGCGCTCCGCAGAACGTCGGGCTCGCCGCAATCGGACGCTGGGCGTGATGTCCGGAGTCGCCGTTGTTGCCGCCGCGCTGTTGTTGTGGCTGCCGCAGTCAGGCGAGGAGGTGGTCCGGGTCGCGGAACCTGGCTTGGTTCAGGCGGTGCCCATCGTGGTGCCCGAGGCTCCCACCGCGGTCCCCGTGCGGCCGCCACCGCTCAACTTCCGCGACGGAACCCAGGTGCGTCTGCACGACACCGAGGGGGAGGTCGTCATCGCGTCCGCCGAAGCAGATGAGGCGAGGGTCTTGCTGCGCCGCGGCGGAGCGCGGTTCGATGTGGTGCCCAACCCATCCCGCCGATTCGTGGTGGACGTTGGGTTGGTCACCGTCGAGGTCTTGGGCACGGAGTTCGACCTGGTGCGCGAGGGGGACCGGGTCCATGTCGATGTTGTGCGCGGCAGCGTTGCGGTCTCGTGGCCCGGGGAGCGGCGCGTCTTGAGCAAAGGCGAGCGCGGCGTGTTTCCCCCGTCGATCGTCGACGAACCCTCGGTCTCCGAATCGGACGAGCCCCCTGAATCGACCGACGGTCCAGCCAAGCGGCCCAAGCAAGATGTCGAAGCGATGCTCAGTGCCGCGGATGCCGCGCGAAGATCCGGTCGTCCCGAGCGAGCGCTGTCGATCTTGCGCCGCGTGTTGAAGGAGCATCCTCGGGACTCGCGGGCGCCGCTCGCCGCGTTTACGATGGGCCGCATCGAGCTCGACCGTCGCCACTACAAGGCCGCGGCCCGTCAGTTCGCGAAGGTCCGCACCATGGGAAAGAGCTCGCTCGCCGAACATGCGCTCGCTCGGGAGATCGAGGCCTGGAAGGGGGCCGGCAACACGGCCAAGGCGCGGGCGCGGGCCGAGGAGTATCTTCGCAAGCACCCCAAAGGACCTCGGACCACGCAGGCTGAGCGCGTGCTTCGAGGTGGGCCATGACCCGGAGCCTCGGGCTGCTCCTGCTCCTGGTCAGCTGCGCGGCGGCGGACGGTCCGGTGTTCGTCGACGCGCCGGACCCCGTCGATCTCACGTGTGACATCGAGCTTGGAGAGAGGATCGAGGGCAACGACTCTCGGTTCCGGCAGGAGTGCGGGGAGGAATGCGACACCGACTGGTGTGTCTGCGAGCCGTGCGAGATGGTCGCCGCTCCATTCGCACGCCTGTCCGCGGGGGAACATGAGCTTCGGGTCGAAGGCGGAGCCAGTGGGGAAGGGACGTACGCACTGAGCCTGACGCTCGCCGATGGTGAGGTCGTGTTCGAGGACGTGCGGACCTACAATGGACTCTTCACCGACTTCTTCGTGTTCGCGGTCCCGCAGGACTGCTCCGTCGTGCACGTTTCGTGGACGCTGCAGAACTCGGTCTGCAGCCGAATCTACGAGTTTCAGCTCGACCCGCCCACGATGTGACTCGCCTGGCCCGAGCTAGGGGGCCGCGCGGAGGGGGCCGGCGTTGGTCTGCACGACGCAGCTCGTCGCGTCGAGCCCGTCGGGAACCTCGAAGGTGTAGGTCGAGTAGAGGTCTTCGACCAGGCTGCCATCGGCCTCTCGCCGGTCATGGATCGCGTGTCCGCGAGCGACGGGGACCGCAACGTTTCCGCAGCTCGCCCAAAGCGACGGGTCCTGCGGGGAGACCGTACCGCGTCGGCGGGATTCATGGACCCGTCCTTCGGTGTCCACCACGAACCGCACGAGCTCGCGGTCCGGATTCACAGCTGCGGACGTGTCGCTCCAAGACGAGATGAGACGAACCCGCTCCGCCAGCGCGGCGTACGTGTACGCGCTGACCCAGTACGGGTACGCGTAGCTCATGATGTCGTTGTAGAGGTTTTCGTTGGCGTTCGGCGCACCATCGCAGGGATCTGGAGTGGCCGGCAGCAGTTCCGCATTGGGATCGATCCAGGACAGTCCCAGCTCCTGGTCGTTGCTGTACCCGCTCTTGGGCATGTTGCCGGGCGTCACGCCCCAGCCGTTCCCGGAGATGGAACCGCAGTAGCCGGCGTTGTCGCCCTCGTACGAGGGATCCTCGAACGAGTGTTCTCGGCCGTGGTTGTGCCCCAGTTCGTGGGCAAAGAGATCGAAGGTCAGTCCGTACCAGCGCCAGGTGTGGTTGGCGAAGGTGCGGCGGAACCCCATCTGATCGCTGTCTCCGATCGCGATCGAGTAGCCGCCGCCGTCACCGGGAAGCAGGCCCCCGTAGTAGACGCCCGGCGGCGGGCTCTCGGACTCCCGAAGTGCCGGCAGGTCGTATTCGGCTGCATCGAACTCGCTGCACGTACTCGAGGGGACGACATCGTGCACCTCGAGATTGAGCTCCGTGATCGGATAGGTGTTGAAGATGTACGACTCGAAGTCGGCGAGGTCTTCCGGGGTGACGTCGACCTGGCCGATGCCGTCACAGGAGAAGGGGACCAGCATGATGTCGAGCACCATCGGGTCGCCCCACGCGTCAATCTCGGCCGAACCGCCCTCGGGAACGCTCGCGCGACCCAGCGTTCCCATTGTGGAAAGGTCCTCTTCTTCGAAGAAATCGATGCGAAGAGACGCGTCCGCGGGGAGTCCGTCGGGGGGCACGACCCAGTGGAACGTGCCGTCGAGTGCGTCCATCTGGCTCGGGCCGCTGACCGTTCGCACGTCGTCGTACACCTCGAGCCCCTCACTGCTCTCGAGGGTGAGTCGCCCGATGATCGGGCGGGAGGTGAAGTCGGGGTCAAGCTCGTAGTCGGCGCGAAGGAGCAACGCTCGTCCTGCGATCAGGGGAGCTTCGCGTAAACCCTCTGAGACGATGGCGCCATCGCGGACGAGCGTGATGTCGACCGCCTGGTTCGCGAGGACGTCGCCGATATGGATGCCGCCGGCGAGGCTGCCGGTCGGGTTCGGGGGCACATCGACGTCACCGGTGCTCGACGAGCCCTCGCTGTCGCGACTCGGACCGCTGGTGTCGTCGCTGCTCGGGCCGCCTGGTCCCGAGGACGAGTCCAACTCGCCGGTGGCACCACTGGGCGCGTCATCGGTGCCGCTCTCACTCCCGCCGCCTTCCGCGTCGTCACCGCATCCACTGAGCAGGAGGAGTGAGGTGAAGACAGTGCGCAGGGAGGTGTCGAGGCGTTGCATGGCGGTCACAAAGGCGGAGGCCGACGGCCCCCAAGGAGTGGGGAACTCCGATCTTGCAGGGGCACGTCGGTCTCGTCGGTCGGAGCCCGCAAGCGGAAGGGAAGGGGCGGGGCCTCTACCAACACCGTGTTGGCACGGTCATGGGTGTAGTGGCGCGGTTCGGAGAAAAACGGCTCACTCGAATTGTATCGGCGTCCAGAAACGACCGGGGTGCGCAAGACGTAGTGCCGGCAACGAATCGCTCAACCCTGTCGGGAGCGACACCCGGGCGAGCATCCTACGGGTCCGGCTCGGCTGCGTGGGCGATGTACGCCTGCAACACGTCGTGGACGGCTTGCGGGGCGTCGTCGGCGACGTTCTTGGTGACCGCCTGTCCCGCAGCTCTCACGACAGGGTCGACGCGAACCTGGTCTCGGTACACCCCGGCGGGTCGCTCGCAGAGCCGCAGCGCCTGCAGGCCCCACCCTCGCGCATCCTGCATCCAGCGTTGGTATTCGCCCCGGGCGGCGATTCGCTCGCCTCCCTGTCGGTCGCTGAACAGACCGACGGAGAGATCGAGCCAGTCCGAGTCGAAGGCGCTCACGAGCCACGAGGCTTCGGTCGCGAGGCGTTTGAGGTCGGCGTCGTCGCTCGGACCCGGTGTCTTGACCGTCATGATTCGCAGCTCGTGGCGAAACCCGGCGCGGCGGATCTCGAAAAGGACGAGTGAGACATCGTGTCGGGTTTCACCACGGGATGCTAGACCCGCTCGAGGACCGCCGCGGCGCCCAAGCCTCCGGCAGCGCAGATACCAAGCAGGGCGTGCTCCTTGTTGCTGTCGTGCAGCTCGTTGGCCATCGTGGTGACCATGCGGGCCCCGGTCGCACCGAAGGGGTGTCCGATCGCGACCGAGCCTCCGTGAATGTTGAGCTTGTCCGGGTCGACATCACCGACGGCTTTTTCTTTGCCCAACCGGGCCTCGGCGAAGGCGTCGGAACCCAACATCTTGAGCACGCTGAGGACCTGAGCCGCGAACGCTTCGTGGATGTCGACGTAGTCCATGTCGGACATCGCCAGCCCGGCGCGGTCGAGTGCCTTGGGCATCGCGATGGCAGGGCCCATCAGGAGCTGATCGGTCGGATCGACCGCGACGTAGGACCATGACCGGAAGGCGGCCAGCGGCGTGTAGCCCAGCGCCTTGGCCTTCTCCTCGCTCATCAGGAGCACAGCCGAGGCACCGTCGGTCAGTGGACTGGAGTTGCCCGCGGTGAGGGTGCCGTCTTTAGAGAACGCAGCTCGCAGCTTGGCGAGCTTTTCCACGCTGGTGTCGGCGCGCACGAGTCCGTCGGCGGTGATGGTCTTACCGCCCGGCGTGGTGACCGGAGCGATTTCTTTGCGGAGTCGACCCGACGAGATAGCCGCAGCGGCTCGGTGGTGCGACTGCACGGCGAAGTTGTCCTGGGCCTCGCGCGTGATCTGGTTGCGCTTGGCCATCTTCTCGGCCGACTGCCCCATCGTCTCGCCCGTGGACCGCTCCGCGATCTTGGGCATCTTGGGCAAGATCTCGTTGATCGGCATGAGCTGGCTGAGCACGCCCAGGTAGTCCATCGGCGTGGACTTGCCCATCGCGAGCGGACCGAGGGTTCGCACGACTTTTTGCGGGAGTTTGAGCTCGGCGTTGGAGGTGGAGTCCGAGCCGCCGGCGATCAAGACGTCGGCATCGCCGCGCTCAATCGCAGCGACCGCGTTGGTGATCGACTGCAGGCCCGACGCGCACGCTCGGGTGACGGTGTATGCCTCGACTGAAGGAGGCAGGCCAAGCTCGAGCGCGAGCTCGCGACCCACGTTGGGTGCCGCCTGCGGGAGGATGACGCCTCCCCATACGATGCCCTCGAGTTCCTGACGCGGAAGTCCGGTGCGCTGCAGGAGCGCATCCACGACCGATGCACCCAGGGCGATGGAATCCATCTCCAGGAAGTCGGTGAAGGCCTTGATGAAGGGGGTACGGACGCCAGAAACAATGACGGCGCGACGGAGTGTCTTGGACATGATGGAACCTCGGAACTTGGAACGGGTGATGGGGGGTAGCAGCCCGTGGTGAAACCCGGGGCGGCGGATCGCGAAGGATTTTTCGCTCCTGGGTAGGAGCCGAAACGCCTCTGTACCGGGCGTACTGCAAGTTTTGGCGACGCCGCCAGGAGTGAAACAGACGAGTGAGACGTCGCGTTGGGTTTCACCACGGGCTGCTAGGCCCCGACGAGCGCTCCGCCGCAGACGCGGAGCACTTGGCCGGTGAGCCCGGAAGACCCCGGCGTGGAAAGGAACGTGATGGCGTCGCCGACGTCTCGCGGCTGGCCTCCCTGCGACAGGTTGCTGAGACGGCGAGCGGCCTCGCGGATCACGACCGGAATCGCAGCGGTCAGCCGCGTCTCGATGAAGCCGGGGGCGATCGCGTTCACCGTGATGCCGCGGGCGGCCGTCGCCTTGCTCAGCTGACGGACGTATCCGATCACCCCGGACTTGGAGGCGGCGTAGTTGGTCTGCCCCATGTTGCCCGCGATGCCGGCAACCGAGGAGAGCAGGATCAGACGACCATCATCATGCAGGGGTCCCTCGAGCAGGGCGTCGGTCATGCGGACCACCGCCGCCAGGTTGATGTTGATCGTTTGGTCCCACTTGTCCTCGGACATGCGGGCCAGGGTCTTGTCCCGGGTGACGCCGGCGTTGTGAATGACGATGTCGACGCCGCCGTGACGCTCGGTCAGGGCCTTCGCGATCTCGTCGGGAGCCTCGGGCGTAGAAACGTCGACCAGCAGGGTGGAGCCGCCGACACTGTGGGCGACTTGGCTGCACAGTTGCGCGTCGGCCGGACGATCGAGGCAGACGACGTGGGCCCCCTCGTCGGCCAGCAGCCTCGCGGTGGCCGCCCCGATGCCGCGGGCGGCTCCGGTCACGAGGGCGACTTTACCCTCGAGCGGGCGAGTCCACGGGGGCTCCGCTTGGGACGTGGCCTCCGCGGTGACGGTGAGCGGCTGTCCGGAAACAAACGCCGAGCGTTTCGAGAGCAAGAACCGAAGCGGCCCGGCGATGCGGTCTTCGGCGCCCTCCTCGACGTACAAGACGTGGGCGGTGGAGCCGCGCTTCCCCATCTCTTTGGCCAGACTGCGGGCGAAGCCCTCGATGCCCGCTTGTGCTGCGGCGGTTGCGGGATCGGAAGCGCTGCTTGGCGGCCGTCCGATCACGACCGCACGGCCAGAGAATCCAACCTGCTTCACCATGGGGTGGAAGAAGTCGTACAGCGCCCGAAGCTCGTCGGGGGAGGTGATGGCGGTGGCATCGAAGACCAGGCCGTTCACGCGGCCTCCCGCGATTTCGTCACCGGGCTCGATCCGCGTGGCAGGGCGTCCGAACTGTCTCTTATACACATCTCCGAGCCCACGAGACCTCTCTACATCTCGT
>CAJXVA010000062.1 GCA_913061055.1 uncultured Pseudomonadota bacterium | reverse complement strand
GCAACCCGCTGGGCGCCCGGCGATGTCCCAAGCCTCGGGAGGAACGACCGCGCCCGTGCCTTCGGCAAACTGGACGCCGTCCTCGTACGCCGTGCAGGCCCCCGTCGAGCCCGCGGCGATCTGAATCACGCGACCGCAGATCGCTCCCAGAGCATCCAGCGCCTCCTGCTGGCTGTGAGCTGCTGCAACGACGGTTCCGCCGTATTGCTCGTTGGCGCACGCGTTGCTCTGCGTGTCGTGGCTGATTGCGTCGGTGATCGACACGATGACAGGCAGCGCACCTTCGCGGAAGCCGACCCCACCGACGCCGGAGTTGTTGGCGGGAACGCTCGTCGGTGCCGGACCTGCGAGGCCCTCACCCGTTGCGATTTGGTAGAGCGCTTCGATTCCGGACTCGGGCCCGTCGACGCCGTAGCCGAGGCTGAGCCCGAACACCGCGGTCTGAACGTCGGCCACGTTGTTGGTGATCTCCTGCGCGAGTTCGAACGGTTGGTCGCCGTCCGCGTCGCTCCCGTAGCCTTCGAGTGGGAAGTCCTCGAAGTTGCCGACGCCGAACTGGGTGTTCGGAACCTCAACCTGGATCGCCGGGATGATCTCGTTCGCGAGCGCGTTCTGGAGGTTCGCGAGTTCCTGGGACATCGAACCGGTTGTGTCCATGTTGACGAACACGTCCATCGACTTCACGTCGGTGCTGAAGGTCAGCGGCTTGTCCTGCGGACCGTCCTTATCCTCGAACGGCAACACGAAGAAGAAGTCGTTGCTCAGGTCGTAGGCGGCGATGGTGACCTGCGCTTGGCCGGTCTCGCCGCCGACATCCGCGGTGAGGATGGCGGACTCAAAGAAGTTGTTGGCAAGCCCGGGGATCTCCAGGGTCGCGCCGTTCATCGCGCCGACGGCAGCGTTGGAAACATCCCACGTGGCGTCGCCGGTGACGTCGATGGAGCTGCCATCGCTGTAGTTGGCGGTGACGATGAAGTCGACGGAGCTTGCGCTGTTGAGGTCGAGCTCGAGGATCGTCTCGGGCGGACTCACGTCGAGGAAGAGCAGCGTCGGCTCGTTGTCGGTATCGCTCGCGTTGGTATCGTCGGACGTGCTGCCGTCCGCGGTGTCGCTATCGTCGGTATCCGTCGATCCGCCGGTGGTCGTATCGGTATCGGTGCCTTCGGTATCCGAGCCGATCGAGTCGCTGTCGATCGTATCCGAACCCGCGTCCGTGCCGCCGTCCGTCTCCCCGTCCGTGGCGGTGGGAGTTCCGATCGTGTCGATGCCCCCGGAGCCTCCGTCCCCACCTGGCGAGGCGGTGCCGTCACAACCCGCAAGGAGAATCACGCCCAAAAGCGCTCCGTAATAGCCAACCTGATGTTTATAAGCTCCGCGATCCATGTTGTCCCCGGCACATGATAGTCGCCTAATGATGCGGCGCATAGTCTGAAACTGCGCGCTGGCCGAGCGAGTCTTCGTTCAGGTACGCCGCCGCCGTACATGCACGGACTCCGCCCGGAGCGCTGCGGGTCGCGCCTCAGTTGCCCGCAGCCCCCAACGCTAGGGGCCCGAGACCGCTGCGGTTTTCCGCATTGATGTCGTTTCTGCTTGTTAGACTCCCCACCAGGAAAGCAGTGCGCGTCGTCAACGATCGCAGACGACTCCCCCGGGTCGCATGGAACGGCCAGGCCGTCATTCAGACCCGTCGGGGGGAGGTCCGTGGAGTTGGGCTCGATTTGAGCGCCGACGGGATGGCTGTGCTCGCTCCCTCACCGGGCAAGGCCAAGGAGCGGGTCCGGATTCACATGCAGCTGGGCGAGTTCCCGCTGCTGACCGACGCCCGCGTCGTTCGAATGACGAAACGGCGCGGCGGATATCGGTGGGCGCTTCGCTTCGATCGCATGGACGAACGCATGCGGGCGAACCTGGAGGCGTACGTTCGTCAGCAGCTCGCGAGTGCGGCTCGGGTCCGGCAGGCCCAGCTCTACGCGCAGCGGCTCAAGGGTGGCGCGCTGCCAGCACCTCCCAGCGCGACACCGCCTCCACTGAACCCCACTCCGGCGCCGGCGGGCGCTCCCACGCCGGCACCGATCGATCCTCGAGTCCGCGCAGGGATCACGCTTCCCCCCGTGCAGTCTCAAGACCTCGGCCCCGCAAGCAGGCCAGAGCCCACAGAGGTCTCCCTCGACGGCTTGGCCGAGGTGCTCCCGCACCGGCCGTTGGAGATCGAGCTGCCCTCGATGGCTCCAGGCCCCGACCAGCCGGTGCTGGACATCGCCGATACCCCTCCGAGCAAGCAAGATGTGTACGTACCGTACCAATCGAGCTCTGCGACGGACGAAGCCGCCTTGCTCGGTGAGGGGCCCATGACGCCGGCTCCGGGCAACAACCCGCCTGCCATCGCTCCGACACTTTCGCCGTCCGTCCCAGAGCCCGAGACGAATCCCGCCGAGGTGCTCGCACCCGGGGTGATCGAGATCTCTGACGATGAAGACCTGTCCCTCGAGGACATTTTGGCCGAGGTCGAAGCGGGCGGGACTCTCGTTCCTGGCGGGGTCTCGGAGACGCCCGTCTCCGATCTTCAGATGCCCCCCAAGCAGGACGCCGCAAAGGTGCCGACGCAGGGCTTGGGAGATGTACCCGTCCTCGACGACGAGATGGGGGACGAGGAGGAGACCCTCGCACGCGAAGCCCCTCCGGTGGCTCCCACGGTGGTGAAAACGGCCCCGCTCCTCGACGTGCCGGCTCTGGATGCAGGACCGGCTCTGGATGCGGGACCGGCCCTGGATGCGGGACCGGCTCTGGATGCGGGACCGGCTCTGGATGCAGGACCGGCTCTGGATGCCCCGCCGCTTCTGGATGCGGGTCCGAGCTTGGACGCAGGACCCGCGCTCGACGCTGGGCTGTTGGATGAAGCGCCTGCTCTGGTAGGCGCGCCGATGAGCACAGTACCGGGGCTGTCGGGCGCCCCGCTTTCGGACGCGCCACCGTTGGACGGTGGCCTCTTGGACGAGGCGGCCGCGTTGGTCGGGGCCCCGATGGACGCAGCACCAGCGCCTGTGCTCGATGCACCGCCGCTGGACGATGCACCACCGCTGGATGGCGGTCTCTTGTTGGACGACGCGCCGGCCCTTGGCGGCGCGCCGCTGGAGGCCGCGCCGGCTCTGGGTGACGGACTCTTGGACGAAGCACCCGCACTGGCAGGCGCACCGTTCTCGGACGTTCCACAATCTGCTCGAAGTACGCTTCTCCCCGGAGCCCCCGAGCCAGCACCGGGGGACTTGCAACACGACTTCGGTGGGGCGCCCTTCAGCGCGGGACCACCTGTCGGGGAGAACTCGGCCGAGATCTCGCTGGCCGACCTCGCCCCTGCGATGCAACGCGCTGCCGCCCACGCCACTGAGGTCGCGACGGAGCCCGAGCCGAAAAACCCGTACGCGACGCCGCCGCCGTCCAGCCCGCAGCCGTACATCCCGGTCGAGCCGGTGAGCGAGGCGGAGCTCAGTCCGGAGCCTGAGGCCGAGGCTGAGCCGCTCCCGTCGCATGTTCCGACCCCGGGCGTGGTGCTCGTTGGAGAGTCCTTGGACGACGCCCAGGACGCTGACGATGCTGACGACGAAGAGTTCCCAGAACCTCCGGCTCTGCTCGATCCAGTCGATGGCGACGAGCCGGCCCGCCCCGTAGCCCCCTCGTCGACGCCTACGCTCTATGGCGACGACGCGGAGCCTTTCGATCCCTACGCGCCCAACCCGGCTCCGGCGGCGGGTGCCGCTCGGTCGCGGTTGGGGTCCGCGCCTCGAGCCCTGGGCGAGCTGCCCCCGGTTGTAGAGGGCCTGTACACGCCAACCTCCAACCCCGAGATCGGTTCAAGCAAGGAGGGGTCCGGCGCATATCAGAGCGCTTCGTTCGAGCCGTTTCCAAGCGCGGAGGCCGGGCTGTACGGAGGTCGGGAGGATGTCACGTTCGAGGAGCAGCAGGGCAACCCGCGTCAGCGTCTCGCGGTCCTGCAGCAGGACGACAAATCGACGCACAAGCTCGCGCAACAGCACGACCTGTTCCTCGGGGACATCGAAGGTGTGACGTCGGGCGGGGCGTCGGCGGCCGCCCCCGTGGCGGATCCTCCGGTCGCCGAAACCGCCAGGCACAACGACAACGAAGACGAACTCGACGACGCGGACCTCGAGGAGGTGATCGAGGCATCGCTCGAAGAGCCGGGGAAGCTCGCCGTGCCACCGAAGGGCTCGACACCCGAGGACCTCGCGGCGGCGAGGGCCGAAGCTGAAGAACTCCAGGCCGGGGTTCCGGACCAGGAACTGGGAGCCAATGCACCCACGTCGATGCATGGCCTGCCCGAACTCGCCGAGATGGCACCGACCCGGCCCATCGACGTCCACGCTCCCGAAGAGTTCACACCCGCACCCCACGACCTCACACCTCCACCGCAGGATGTGGAGGCCGACGACCACACGCCGGCACCCCAGGAACTCAGCCTCGACGACGTTGAGATTCCGGAGGATGGAAGCGCCTCGTCGGTCTCGAACAAGCGGATCGCGCCGACGTACCCGGAGTTCAATGTCATCCCGGACTACGACCAGCCGCTCGAGTCCGACAGCGGTCCGTCGGGCCCGGAACCGGCGCAGTCGGGGCACACGATCGTTGCGTCGTTCGAGGACTTGGGATTGCCGGCGCCCTCGGCTGACCCGGTTGAAAGGGCGGAGCCCTCCGCTCCCAGCGACTTTGCTGTGCTCCCGAGCTTTGGTGGCCCACAGATTGGTGCTGGGTTCACCATGGTCGCCAGCTTTGATGCTGAAGCCGAGGCGGACGTGGGCGCGAGCAGCACGATGATCGCGACTGCCGGTGACATCGAGGCGTGGCGGTCCGCCGGCGTGGCATCGGCCGAGCCGCCCGGCACCGCCGATGCGATCATCCCGCCGGAGTTCGAAGAGGAGCAGACGGGCATGTACACGCCTGCGCCTGGCTCACTCCCTCCGCTCGGACCAGTGCCTCAGGCTCCGATCGTTGGCACGCCTGGGCTCAACGACGAGGCCCTGACCGCGATGCGGGTGGGGCGTGGCGCTCAGCCGACCGGCGCTGGGTTTGAGCTCAATCCTCGCGGGCCGGCACCCGAGCCCGTACCGTCCGCACCGACGGTCGCCGTCTCGGTGGGCGCGCCGGGCCCATCTTCCCGCGGCGGGACCAGCCACGACAAGGGGGGGCGCCCGGGACCTCCGCCGAAGCCGACGGTTTCGCCTCCGCCTCCCAAGCCCGACCCATCTGTCGCACCGCCCCTGCGAGGCAGCGGGTCGGTTGAGCCGGCCGCGGCCCCGCCCGTCACTCCACGGCGTTCGCTCGTCGAGGATGCCCTGGCGGAGCTCAAGCGCAAGACGGATTCGAGACGGAAGAAGCGCGACACCCTCTCGCCCATCGAAGAGAAGGCCAGGGCCATCGCCGAGGAAAAAAAGGCCGCCAAGCAAGAGCGGCGCCGTCGTCGGCTTGGCAAGGCTGAGCTGGTCGACCCCGCGATCGCAGACCTGTACAAGGCTGCGATGACCGACCTGTCGCGGACTCGAGAGTGACTCCAATGACCTACGATTTGATCGTGGTGGGGGCCGGACCGGCCGGCGCCGCTGCCGGGGTGACCGCTGCTCGTGCTGGTGCTCGGGTGCTGGTTGTGGACCGGGCAACCTTCCCGAGGCCGAAGACCTGCGGCGACGCGTTGTCCAACCGAGGGGCGGAGGTCGTGGACCGCATCGTGGGCGAGAAGAACGCGCTCAGCCGGGTCCCCCATGCGGTCGTGCACGGTGCGGTTGCCGTGTTTCCCGACGGCACTCGCATCCGCCGCGGGTTCGGGGGCCACGACGGATACATCGTGCCTCGGTATGCACTCGACGGTCTGCTCCGCGCGCAGCTGGAAGGGGCAGGGGCCGAGGTTCGCGAAGGCGCTCGGGTCGAACGATTGCTCTCCAGCGGAACGGACATCGTCGGAGCCCAGGTCGAAGGCGAGCGCTTGTTCTCGCGAGCGGTCATCGCTGCGGACGGTCCCGGGTCGGTCGGCTGGCGGGCGCTCGCGGTTCCGTACAGACGCGGTCGAAGTTTGGCGGTCGCGATCACGGCGTACTACGAGGGGGTCGACTTCGGGGAGGACGAGGGCCGTACCGAGCACTACTTCGAGTCCGACCTTCGCAGCGGCTACGGTTGGGCATTTCCGGCGGTGGAGGGACAGTCGAACGTGGGCGTGTATCAGCGCTCCGACGCGTTTGAGCACGGCCCGCGCAAGCTTGGCGCGTGGCTCGATGCCTTCGTCGAGCGTCACCCCGAACGCTTTCACCGGGCTCGGCGGGTTGGGAAGACCCGGACGTGGTCGCTCCCGCTCGCGATCCGGCCGGGCCCTCCGGGAGGAGCAGGGCTGCTTCTCGCCGGCGACGCGGCCAACAGCATCGATCCGCTCTCCGGCGAGGGCATCTGGCAGGCGCTCGATTCGGGGGAACTCGCGGCCCAGATCGTCCTCAAGGCCCTGGACAGCAAAGGGCTGACCATGCGTTGGGTGCGTCAGTACCAGGCGCAATGGACCGCCCGGATCGGCACCACATCGATGGTCCGACTGGGCATCCAGGACGCCATGGATCGCTTTATCGACAGTGGCCTGTACCGCAGCGGACTCGCCCGCGGTTTGCTCAAACGCGCCTACTCCAGCGAGACGTTCGAAGTGAGCAAGAAACTCAAGTAGTGTCGCCCCGATGAAGGCCCTCCGCACGCCTCGCGAGCGCGTCCGCTTTGCGGTCGCCGTGCTCGTCGTGCTCGCGATGCAGGTGGGCCTGTTCTTCTACTTCGGCGGGGCGTTCCTCTTCTCTGACGTGCCGTACGCCGGCCTCGACTTCGACACCCACATCACCCAGGCCTACCGCGTCGTCGAGGGGCTGGAGGGGTTCAACCGAACCTGGGTCTACGACGTTCAGCTGCTCGCAGGGGCGCCCAACGGGGTCATCTTCGACGCCGACAACAAGGGGTGGTCGCTGGTGACGTATGCCGGCAAGCAGCTCGGGCTCTCGCAGGGGTTCTCCTTCAACCTGTTCATCCTCGCGGCGCACGCCGGCGTGGTCCCGCTGGTCTACGCAGGGGGGCGGCTGCTTCGCGTGGGTCCCTGGGGCTCCTTGCTCGCAGCCGCATTTGCGGTCCTGTACTGGAACTTCGACTCGTGGTCCCACTGGTGCTGGTACGTCGGCATGATCGCGTACGGCCTGGCGAGTCTGGTGTTCGTGCTACCGCTGGGCTTCTTCTATCGGTGGTGTGATGAGCGCAAGCCATGGCAGCTCGTGGCGACGGCGGTCAGTCTCGCGCTGGCGCATCTCGTCCACCCGTACACGTTCTTCATTCTCGTGTTCCCGATGCTCGCGTTGTACGTGCGTGCGTTCCCCTCGTTGCGATTGCGAGGCCAGCTCGGGGTGTTTGGTGTTGTCGCCTGTGTGCTGTTGGTCAACGGCTACTGGCTGATCGATGCGGCGCGGTTCTGGCACTACATCTTGGACTCGTCGTTGTTCGCGAATACGGGCCCCAAGAGTGCGGTGTGGGATCTGTTGAACATCCTCGTCGAGCCCGCAGCAACCGGCATCATCGGAAAGCGCGCCGTGTTCCGCACGCTCGCGCTTCTGGGCGGGCTGAGCATGACGCTTGTGTGGTGGCGTCGCGGCGACCCGCGTGCCCTCCCCCTGGGCGGAGGCTTGGTGACACTGGTCGTGTTTGGCTACCTGGGTGGCTGGACACCGCTCGCCCAGACCCAGCCGTACCGAAACCTCCTGCCCGCCGGTTTCCTCGGCTGCATCCTCACCGGGGCTCTGATCGAGTTCGCGGTTCGGGAGCGAGTCTTCGCCCGGTTCAGCAAGGGAGCGCGCTGGACCGTCGCGCTGGTTTCGGTCCCCGCCTCGCTGTTGCTGGTGCACGAGGCTCTGTACTACTTCATCGAGGATCTACCCACGCCCGCAAAGCTCCCCCACGGCGAGGCCGCCCAGTTGTCGGCGATGGGCTTTCCACAGCACGCGCCGTACGACTACGGCGACTGGCATGTCGATCCGATCGCGGAGTGGGTCCGCGAGAAGGACGATGGAAGCGGGCGATTCCTGGTCGAAGGCTGGAGCTGGGGAGAGCAGCTCGCTTGGAAGACCGACGCCCAGATCATGGGCGGCTTCATCTGGCGCAACCTGCAGCACAGCTGGTCCAACTTCTTCCGCCGCCGGCCCCAGGGGATCGCGAGCCCGCAGGAGTGGCAGCAATACCTCGACACCTACGCGATTCACTGGGTGATCGTCACCTCGGCCCGGTACGCGAGCCCGTGGTGGGACCACAACCCCACGCTGGAGAAGGCCGCCGACCTGGGCGATTTCCGGGCGTATCGGGTCCGAAAACCGACGGGGTTCATCGTCAAGGGGCCCGGTCGGGTTGCGGCCTCGACGAACCGCATTGAGGTCTATGGCACCGACCCCGCCCAACCGGTCCGGCTTCGCTATCACTGGCTCGAGACCCTGCGCTGCCTCCCCGATTGCACGATCGAGCGTGTGACGGTGCCGGGCGATCCCGTGGGGTTCATCGAGGTGGCTGCAGGTCACCCCAAAGACTTCCTCGTGTTCAACAAGTACGCGTTTCCCAACTGAGCGCGGGTGTGTGACCATCGAGTCCCAGCCTCGATGCGGGCCGAACTCAAGATCGCAGCAGACGTCGCCTGGTACCGGCTGCGACGGTTTGAGATGGCCAACCTTGGCGCCGCCGGGGCGATTGCAGTGGCGCTTGCGTTGCCGTGGGGCGAAGTGTTTGTGCGGCTGGCGTTTGGTGCCCTGCTGAACGTGCTGGTCTACCTCAACAACGACTACCTCGATGTCGCTGAGGACGCTGCGTCGCCGACGAAGGATCGGGACAAGACGCGCTTCCTCGCAGAGCACCGCGGGGCCGCGTTGCGGGCCCAGCTCGGTCTGCTCGCGGCCCTGGGGCTCATCGCCTGGCTGTGGGGCGGAGGCTTGGTGTGGCCGCTGCTGTTGGGCGGCGGGATCTGCTGGGCCTACTCCGCCGTTCTCAAACACCGACCGTTCGTCGACGTGATCGCGATGATGATCTGGGGCGTGACGATGCCGTGGGTTGCGGTGCCCCCCGACTCGGCGCTTGGGTGGGCGCTACTGCTGCAGCTCGGGTTGTTCTCCGGGGTGTTCGAGACCATCCAGGTGATGCGCGACCACGACGAGGACCGAGACACCGGCGTGCGCACCACCGCCGTTGCGCTGGGGCAGGCCCGAACCCGCTGGCTGCTGCGAGGGCTGGTCGTGGCGGCCGGACTCTACGCAGCGATGCAATTCGGTTGGTGGTTGGCCCTGCTGCCGTGGAGCGTGCTCTTGCTCCCGATCCCTTCCACCGACCTCTCCGGCTACTGGAACCGCGTGCGTCTGCGGCTTGGCGCGACGCTGCTCATCGAGTGCGCCCTCGTGTACTTCGGCGCTGCGATCGGATGACCCCGCAACGCGCGCTGTGGGGGGCTCTGGCGGCGATCGCTGTCGTGTGCGGCGTGCTGTACATCCCGGGGCTGGACGCGGGGTTTCTCGCCGATGACCTGTTTCAGATCTCGATGCTCGAGAAGCGCATGGGCTCGTACTCGGTCGCGCACTTGTATGCGTTCGCACCTGGGGACGCGGCCACCAACGCCGCGCATGTGCAGCGGGGGAGCTTGCCGTGGTGGACGCATCCCGAGTTTCGTTTTGTGATGGTGCGACCGCTGTCCAGCCTGCTGCTCTCGCTCGATCACTTCGTCTTCCCCCGGCAGGCCTTCGCGCATCACCTGCACTCCGCGGTGTGGTTCGCGGCCGTGTTGGGGACCGGCTACCTGCTGCTGCGTCGGTTGCTCGGGTCTTGGATCGCGGCGGTTTCCATCGGGTCGTTCGCGGTCGACGAGACGATGACCTGGATGGTGGCGTGGCTCGCCAATCGTTGCGCATTGGTGTGCACGGTGTTCGCCCTGACGGCGCTGTGGGTTCACATCCGAAGTGCGCGCGACCCCGACGCGTTTCGGGGTCGGGGGTCGCTCGTGGAGCTGCTGCTGTGGGTCGGTGCGTTCGCCGGCGGGGAGTATGCCGTCGGCGGTGTCGCGTATCTCGGTGCGTTCATGCTGCTGGGCGACGGGCGGAGTTGGAAGACTCGGATCCTCTCGATGTGGCCCGCGGCGGTGGCCCTGCTGGCGTTCGTGACGGCGTACATCATGTTGGGCGGTGGGGTGTATGGCGGCACGACGTACGTCGACCCGTTCCGCGAGACGGGACAGTTCATTCGCGTGATGGGGCACCGCGTCCCGCGGATGGCCGGCGAGGTCTGGTCCAACTGGGCCGGCGAGAGCGAGCGTTTCTGGCTGCGCTACGCGCAAAGCGGGCTGAGCGAGCGGGTGATGCCGCCGGACATCAAAGACCTCGGCGTGCAGGCCTATCGCCACGCGACATTTGCGATCGCCACCACGCTGGCATGGGTCGTTCCGCTGTGGTTGCTCGCGCGCCGACATTGGACGCAGGATGAGCGCCGCTCCGTCCGCTGGCTGGTCTTGGGTTCGTGCTTTGCCCTGCTGCCGATCTCCGCGATCCCGCCAGCCACCCGGGCCCTGATGTTGCCCAACTTCGGAGCCGCGGCATTCGTCGGTGCGTCGCTGGTCGCGACCGTCCGCGCGTGGAAGACCGGGGACTCGGTCCTGCGCCGGGTCGTGCTCACCGGGTTGGCGCTGCTCGTGGGGTGGCTGCACTTCGTGCGCGAGTTCGGCTATACGCGCGAACACCTCGACGCGATCCTCGGAGCGCAACGGGCCTACGCTCAGTTCTATCGAAACGAGGCTTTTGCCGCGCTCGACCTCCGCGACAAGCACGTCGTTGTCGTGGCCACCCCTGGACTCGTCACGGGGATCCACGGCGTCAGCATGATGCACGTGCTTGGCATGCAAGCGCCCAAGACGTGGCATGTGCTGGGCATCGGTCCTCGTCCGTACACGCTGCGCCGGGTCGGCAAGCGCAAGCTCGAACTCAGCAGCGTGGGCGGGGCCATGCACCACACGCCGCAGGAGATTCTCTTCCGCAATCCGTATGACGCACTGAAGAAGGGCGATCAGGTCGAGGCCGGGTTGTTCAAGGCCAAAGTGCTCAACGACCGCAACGGGTCCGGGCCAGGTTCGGTGCTGTTTGAGTTCTTGTGGTCACTCGATGACCCCCGGATCGTGGTGGTCGAGGTGGGTCCCACCGGACTACGCCCGTTTGCGCTGCCGGCGGTGGGCAAGCTCGTCCCGATCTCGCCCCCCGCGCTGCCCTGAGACTCCCGCCGATTGACCGGTGCGCAGCCGGGAACGATGATGCTCAGCATGCGCGCACGAAGTATGGGGCTGATCGTTGTGTTGGCGCTCGGCTGCGGTGACGACGTCACATCAGCGGGCGACGACGGCAGCTCCTCGGGCTCCAGCACCGACACGCCCACCAGCGGCACGCTTGGTCCGTCGTCGTCCGGTACGAGCACCGGTGGGCCCACGTCTCAGACGGGGACTACGCAGGGCGATGATTCGTCCGGATCCGGATTCGAACCGCCCGAGCCGGCCTGTGGAAACGGGTTCGTCGAGGAGGGCGAGGAGTGCGACGACGCGAACGACGACGACGAAGATGGGTGCACGGCTACGTGCGCGCTTCGTTGTGGCCTCGAGTGGACCACCGTGGTTCTCCCGCCGACGGATACCTCGGTGATCGATGCCCGAGACGTCGCAACGAACGCGCGTGGTGGGGCCGCGGTGGGGGGATTCCTGCGAGAGATCACCACCGACCAGCGCGGCAACGAGACGATCCTCGACGACGAGGGCATTGTCCTGCGCGTGTCACCCGACGGGGAGACCCTGTGGAACACACCGATCGCGGTCGACGGGTTTGACACCGACGTGACCGGCGTCGCGATGGACGGTGCGGGCAACGTCTACGCGTCGGCCACGGTGGACTCCGTGGAGACGGACGGCAACATTCGGCTGTACAAGCTCGACCCGCGCGGTGCCGTCGAGTGGTTTGCAGAGTTCGACTCGGCGATCGATACCGCCGAAGACCTGTCGTTCGATGTTGCGATCGGCGGCGACGGCAACCCCGTGATCACGGGCCAGGTTCGGGCGGGCGATGGCGACAACGATGTGTGGGTCGCCTCCTACGACGCGCGGACCGGCGACGAGATCTGGTCGTCGACCTGGTCGGGCGAGAGTAGCGGGGGCTTTTCCACCGACACCGCGGGCCCGATGTCGATCGGCACCGACGGCACCGTGTTCCTGCACGTCGGCGAGTACGTCGACTTTCAGACCCGGCTGCCTACGCTGCTGTCCTTCGATGGCGCCGGTGGAGAGGCGACCGAGGTGTACTCACCGTCGGTGGGGATTGGCGGCGCCGATTTCGTTCCGCTCGACGTGTCGTTCGAGCCCGGCGGGACGGTGTTGCTCACCTCCATTCGCGTGCTGCCCGTTGAGAACACGTACCAGATCGAGCGCGTGAACACGGCTTCGGGCGAGATGACTTGGAGCGTCGATGGGGCGTTCTTCGAAGATGCGTCGCCGGTCCGGGGCTCGACCGCGTTCGCCTTCCTGGGGGCTCAGCCTCTCGAAGGCGGCGGTGTGGTGGTGAGCGGCCAGCTGGAGCGCACGGGCATGGATGCCGAGTGGGTCGAGACCTGGGTCGGGCGGCTCGATGAAAACGGCGCGATCGATTGCGTGTTCGTGCGCGAGAGCCCGCAGTTGTCGTTGATCCCCGGCTCGCTGTTCGGCCGCACGATGTCGGCGGTCGGATCCGGACGGGCAGTCGTCGCGGGGCAGGAGTTCTCGGATGGCGCCCAGTCGCTCTGGGTCGGCGCGTTCCGACCGGATTAGTGCCTTGCGTAGGAGGTCCGCGCCGGGTCTCTGCGGGCCCCCCTTCGGGTGAGGGGGCCCCTTGAGACCCTGGGTCGGTGGGGGTGCTTCGGCACTCGCTATCTTTTGCGCTGCGCATCCCTTCGGGCTGCTTCGCTCTCTTGCTTTGAGGGGGTGTGGGTGGCCCGGGCAGCCGGGGTTTGTCCGCTCGCGATTCGTGTAGGGGGTGGGCTAGGACAACGCGGAACGCACTCGGATCTGAGGCGCTCCGCCCCAGTCGGGAAAAAGGCGAGGCTGGGCAGACCCAAACCTGTGGGGTCGCGTTCACAGGGCTATGCGACTTCCCGCCTCGGTTCTTGGCTCCTTGCGACTTGGTCTGGGTGCGACTGCGCTGCTGGCGGGGGGATGCGATGCGCCTCAGGCACGGACGTTGGAGCCGGCGACGGCGAGTGCGGCGGATCTTGTCGTGAGCGCGTCGGATGCGCCGGAGGTGGCGGCGCAGGTCGTTGCGGTACTGGAGCGTGCGGCCGCGCAACCGGCTCGACCGGTCCGTAGGGCGGCGCAGGAATTCGTCGAGCTGAGCGCGCCGGTCGTCTCCGAGGTGTCCGAAGACCTGACGGCGTTTGTTCCATTCGCGGAGCAACCGGGGGATGCACAGCCGATTCGGCCCCGCATCCGGACTCGCACCCGTCCCCGCACGGAGCCGCGGGCGCAGTCTCGTCCGGTTGAAGGGGGCAGTCGCTGGAGCGCCCCGGTGAGCACCACACCCACCCCGAAGTGGGACGGCGGCAACTGCCCCGCCTGCGGCCGCGGCTAGATCTGTAGCATTGAGCTTCCATGCAAGTCGGCCTCTCGTTGATGCTCGACGACGCCTTTCGACAGACGGCCCTGCCGCTGTTCGAAGCGGGCGTCGTTGATGCGATCGAGTACAGCTTTGAACTGGGCTGGGCGCGCCCCCGTCCGTCGTGGGCGGATGCGCTCCTGCAGCACTACGGAAGCGCGGGGCGGTTGTGGGGGCACGGTGTCACGTTCTCGCCGATGAGCGCGGAGTCCTCGGAGCAACATGAGCAGTGGCTGGCGAGGGTGGTGCAGACGTGCGCGGGGCTCGAGCTACAAGGCGTGAGTGAGCACTACGGCTTCATGGGTTCAGGCGGCTTCGACGTTGGTGCACCGCTCCCGCCACCGCCGCTGCCCGAAGTTGCCGAACTCGGCGCGAGGACACTGGGCGCGTTGGCGACGGCGAGCGGCGTTGCGGTGGGCATCGAGAACTTGGCCTTGGCACTGAGCCCTCAGGACGTCTACGCCCAGCCGCGATTGATCGCCCAAGTCCTCGATGCGCTGGACGGCTATCTCGTCCTCGATCTGCACAACCTGTGGTGCCAGGCGATCAACTTCGAGCTCGATCCGCTGACGCTCCTCGAACGTTATCCGCTGCATCGAGCCCGGGTCGTGCACGTGTCGGGTGGCTCGTGGTCGACCCGCGCGTCGACCCGCTTTCGCCGAGATACCCACGACGGCCAGGTACCAGAGCCGGTGCTCACGTTGCTTCCCGAGGCGCTTGTGCGTTGTCCGCAACTCGAGGCCGTGATCCTGGAGCAGCTCGGGCCGAGCCTGGCCGACCCGGCGCTCGCGCAGGGCTATCGCGAAGACTTCACCCGAGTCCGAGAGCTGTGCGGATGAGCGTGCTGGCGCACTACCAGCGGCGGCTTTCGATCCTGCTGCTCGAGGGCCGAAGCCCCGAGTTCATCCGGCAGGCGCTGGCGGAGGATCCCGAGCTGGTGTCGCTGCGCAGCTACGTCGAGAGTCTGCAGGACGCGCCGCTGGAAGTGGCAGCGGCGTTGGCCGCCAAGTGGGGCCGTTCGCTATAGCAAGTCGTCCGGGGCGTCCGGAACCATGCCGGCCCGAATCGCCGACAGCGGGGCCGCGCCGTACGACAGCAGCTCGTCGTGAAAGGCCTTCGCGTCGAAGGGCTTGCCTTCGGCTTCGGCCTTGGCCTCGAGGTCGGCCCGCATCTTCTTGATGACGAGCTTGCCGGTCGTATAGGCGAGGTACATGGGGTCGAACGTGCCGCGCCGCGACTCCTGCTCCGCGTTGCCCTCGCTCTGGTACGCCTGCTCCACGAACATCTGACGGCACGTCTCCACCGTCATGCCCTGGGTGTGCAACCCGATCGCGCACAGCGAACGAACGTTGCGCAGCAGGGCGTTTTGCAGCTGCCCCACATGCACCGCCGGGTCGTCGGTGAAGCCCGCGTCCCACATCATCTCTTCGGTGTAGTGCGCCCAGCCCTCGCCGGTTGCGTAGTTCCACAGCGCCTTGAGCACCTTCGAGTCGCTCTTCTTGAGGTGCAGCGAGTGCAGGAAGTGACCCGGCCACACCTCGTGAATCGTGATGAACAGCAGGTCGGTCCGGCCCGGCACATAGTCCCGCTGCTTGGCTTTGGGCCAGGAGGGGTCCGGCGGGCTGATGTAGTAGAAGCTCGGAAGCGCCTTGGTTTCGAAGACGCCGGCGCTGCTGAGGAAGGCCGAGTTCCACCGCATGAACGGCGGGGTCTCGACGACCTGGGCCTTGTCGTCGCTGGGGATCGTGACGATGTCTTTTTCCAGCAGAAACGCCCGCATCTGCACCGACTGCGCGGTGGCTTCCTCCAGCACCCGGTTCAGCTTGGGCTTGTCGCGCTGGACCTTGGCGATGACGGCGGCGGTCGACTTCTTGGGGGAGATCTTGGCCGCGGCTTCTTTCATCGCCGCCAGGTTGCGCTCGAGGTCGGCACGAATGACGGCCTCCAGTGGACCCAGCTCGACGTCGATGCCCTGGGTGCTTTGCAGCATGCGCCCGAACACGTCGGGCCCCAGCGCGAACTCGTCCGTCGCCCGGCCGCTGGCTTCTTCGAGGTAGCCGGCGTAGCCATCGAGCGCGGTCGCCATGCCTTCGAGCGCCTTGGCGAGGCGAGAGGCGAGGGGGCCCTCGGGCAGCGACTTCATCGCGGCGGGCACATCGGTGCGGGCGAACGAGGCGGTCCCCCGAGCCTGGATGAGCGCGGTCTGGATGAACGTGCGCGGCAGGTTCGACTTGAGGTTCGCCTTGGCGGCGGTCAGGTGCGCGGGCACGGCCTCGGCAAACGAGATGATGGCCTCGGCACGCTGCTCGATCGGCGCGTAGTCCCGGCTGATGTACGGGGTGAGGTCGAGGATGCCGACGTAGAACATCGGGTTTCGCTGCGGCTCCTTGAGCACCTCGATGCGAAAACGAACCTCCTCGAGCGTGGTCAGCAGGGCCGCCCGTTCGGCCCGCTGGTGTGGATCGAGTGCGCCGGGGTCGAATGCCTCCAGGGTTTCGATCGCGCTCGCCGTGCTCTCGACCGTCGCCGCCAAGCCCTGCGCGGTGAAGTCGGGCAACGCTCCGTCGTACTCGTGCAGGCCGACCTCAACGCCTGCGTTTGGGCGCGAGCGCAGGTACTGACTGAGCAGCGCCTCAGCGGTTTGATCGAAGCTCGGGGTCTCGGCCTGGGCCGGTGCAGGATCGCTCACGGGCGCGACCGGGGGCGGTGCAGTGGGACTCGGGTTGCAAGCTAGGACGGTGGCGAAGGTCCCCAGAGCGATACGTCGCATGGCCCGAACGCTACGCCGCTGGGTGGCGCAGCACCAGCCGAACCTTCCAGCCTCAGCCTGGCACCGCAGGACGCGACTTCTCGAAGTCGGCGAGCGCCGTGCGCAGTGTGGGGACATCGGTCGGAGCAGCATCGAGCAGGGCACGGGCGGCCGCGGCATGGTGCTCCGCTTGTTTTTCGTGGCCGGCCCCGCGTTCGGTCTGCGCGAGCGCAAGCGTGACCTCCGAGCGCTCGGCCGGGTCCGCGGCGGCGTCCTCCAACAGCTCGAGCGTGCGGCGCAGTCGCTTGCGCGCCTCGTCGTAGCGTCCGAGTTCCAGCGCGAGCTCACCGATGCCCTGCTCCACCCGGGCCCGCATCATGCCTGCCGGTTCTCCCGAGGCATCGAGCAACGCCTCGGCTTCGGCGTAGGTGGACTCGGCCACAGCGGTGTTGCCACCGCGGCGCGCCACGTCAGCCACGCCCACCAGCGCCCGCGCGCGACCGGCATGCAGGGGCTTGTCGGCGGCGAGGTAAACCCCGGCGGCGGCCGCATAGTCCGCGCCGGCTCCTTCGAGATCTTCCACGTGCAGCCGAACCGCGGCCCGGAACAGGTGCGCTCGCGCCACGTAGACGTGCGAGTCACCGAGTGCATCGCGAGTCGAGGTGAGCACCGCATCCAAAGCTTGGAGAGCGTCGTCATCTCGCCCGAGGTTGCCCAGCGCAACGGCTCGCGAAGCGCGGATCACCAGCGTGTCCGGAGCTTCGGCCCCGATCAGCTCGCTCAGCGTTTCGATGGCCTCGTCGTACAGCTCGAGCGCCTCGTCGTGCCTGCCCTGGCGACGCATTTCGTCCCCCAAGCCGCCTTGGACCATCGCGACCGGCATCTGCTTGGAACCGAACGCGGCAATGAGGATCTCCAGCGCCCGACGCGTGTGGTGCTCGGACTCGGGGCGACCCATGTCGTAGTAGAGCCGCGAGAGGTTGTGGTGCGACTGCGCGACTGTGGGGTGGTCGGGACCGAAGAAGGCTTCGCGGGATTCGAGTGCAGCTTGTTGCTCGAGCAGAGCCTCCTCGAGACGGCCAGCATCCTGCAGCGCGGCGGCCATATGCACGCGAACTCCGGCGACGTTCGGATCGGACTCGCCAAATGCGGAGATGCCCAGGGCGAGCCCCTTGCGAAAGTGCGTGAGGGCTTCGTCGACCTCTCCGCTGCGCGCGAGCACGGAGCCCATGCCGACGTTCGCGGTGAAGCGGTCTTCGTCGGTTGCATCCGGGTGCCCCGAGAGGGTCAAAGCCATCGCGGCGTAGTCGCTGGCCTCTTCGAGTCTCCCGGCCTGTTGATTGAGAGCCTCGGCCTGCAGCGATGCGACGGCGACCGCAGAGGTGATGTCGTCTTGCTGCAGCGCGAGGTGCAGTGCTCGCTTGCCGACCGCTCGCATCGGGTCGGTTTTGCCCTGCCAGTCGAGCAGCCGTGCTTGCTGTCGGAGGAATAGAACCTCGAGCGCGGGTTCACCGTCCACCTGGGGTTCGGCGGAGGCGAGCGCGGTTGCGGCTCGCTCGAGTGCGACCGCGTCGATGGCAAACCGGGCCCGCTCCAGCAGGCGTTCGGTGTCTTCGTATCGCTGCTGCTCCTGGGCACTCCGGGCCTTGGACAGCGCGGATCCCTCGGTCTGGGCGCAACGCTGGGGGTCCGGAAGCCCTTCGACGACCTGCGCAGCTTCGGCCCAGATCTCGGGGTCATCCGAGGCCACCAGATCGATCACCTCTTCGAGGCTGACCTGGGCGCGACGCAAGCAGTCGCTCCGCACATCGAGCATCTCGGGCGACTGCAGCCCGAAGACGTGCGTCGCTTCGCACACCTCTGCGCTGGTTTGGCGCCACGTATCCGAGAACCCATCGAGCGAGGCGATGACGTGGTCGAGACTGCTGGAGAACACCCCGGGCTCGGCACCCCAGGCACCGCGCATGCGCTCGGCACCCTCGGCATTCCAGCTGGTCTCGATGGCCTCGCCCGCGCGAGCGCACGGGTCGGCAGCGCTGTCGGTCGCGAGCATGGCCGCACCTGTTGCAGCCGCAGCGACGCCGCCAACGGCGAGGATCCACGGGCCGACGCGCCGCCTGGACCGAACCTGCAGGGCTGCGAGCAGGGCGTCCATGCTCGGCCATCGGTCGGCGGGGTCGGGCGCGAGGCCCCGCTCGAATGCCCGGGCGGCAGCACTGGGAATCTCCGCTCGCCATCTCGGGGTCCAGGACTGCTGGGCCGCGACCTGCAGGCGGTCTTCGGTGCCAGCGGTTCGTGCCTTCGGCGTGTCGTTCGAGGCCCCGTAGGTGACCGAGGACTCCGAGCTCTCGAGGAACGGATGCTCGCCGTGCATCAGCACGAATGCGGTCAGGCAAAAGGAGTATTGGTCGGCGAGTTCGCTGCTGGCTCCACCGGCGTGTTGCTCCGGGGCCATGAACGCAGGGGTGCCCGCGCCGGCTTGCATCTCTCCGGCGTCGGTGAGCTGAGCGATGCCAAAGTCCGACAGCTTCGTCCGCCCATCGTTGTCCCGCAGAATGTTGCTGGGCTTGATGTCGCCGTGGACCAGCGCGCTGCGGTGCGCCGCGGCCAAACCCTCGCCGACATCGCGCAGTGCGTCGAGCAGCGCTCCGCCGTCGGGTTCACCGCGCTGAGCGTCGGCGAACTCGGTGATGTCCGGGCCGTCGACCAACTCCATGGCCAAGTACGGCTGGCCATCCTCGACACCCAGGTCGTGCACGGCGACGACGCTGGGGTGCACGAGCTTGGCGAGCAGTCGGCCCTCGCGAATCAAGGCATCGGCTCCGCCACCGTGGGCGTGCAGAAGCTTGACGGCGACGCGGCGGTCGAGCGTGGGATCGAAGGCGCTGAAAACATCCCCGCTGCCGCCGGAGCCAAGGCGCCCAAGCAGGACATAGCGACCGACCACGCGTCCCTTCACCGGGGTCGTGACGTCGGCGTCTTCTACGTCCTCAAGCGGCCTGGTTTTGTCGCTGCCCATTGCGAACTTACATCCGCGCACATAGTACACGAATGTGCGCCGCTCGTTGCGCGTGAGCGTCGGCGCGGTTCCGGCTGCGCGCCCGCTGGCCTCAGCGAATGGTGCGGATCTCGTCCGCGCCGACCCGGAAACTCGAGCCGGGCGCCAACACGTCCACCGCGGTCATCGCTCGCGCCGCATCTTCGAGCGGGACCTCGATGTACCGGGCGTTGTGTCCGTGGGGCACGGGGCGGACACGGGCCACGGTTTCTATCGTTCCCGTCGGGGTCTCGAAGCGGGCGGTTCCCAGGGCGGTCGAGGGATCGACCTCGCCGGGTTGGGTCCACCACTCGGTGCTGCCGTCCTCGTGCACCATGCCCGCGAGCACGACGCCGGGTTTCGCCGCGGTGTCGGCGAGGTCGAAGCCGGTGAGGACCTCGATGACGTCGAGCGTCTGTTCCCAACTGTAGTCGCTGACCCATTCGTTGGAGCAGTAGGTCATGTAGTCGCGGCCGCCTGAGGGGCTGCGCAACTCGAAGTCGTAGATGCCAAAACCCCACACGCCGATGCGTCCGCCAGCGTGCGGGTAGGCGACGTCGATGCCCGCTTCTCCGCCACTGCAGCGCACGTGCCTTCGGCCTTGGGTGTGCCCGACCTCGTGCACGAAGGTTTCGGCTGCCGCGGCGCCGCTGTTGTTCCAACGACCGGTCGAGATCCGCTGCTGACCGTTTTCCAGGGTGGGCGGGCCCGCGATTGCGATCGCCTGTCCGAGCAATCCAGGAGGATAGCCGTCGCAGGGATCGACAAGCCCGTAGTAGTAGACGCTGGGGTCCGGGTTGTCCGCTGCGCGGGCGCGGGCCAAGGCGGCCAGCAGGGGGCTGAAGCCGCCGCTGTCGCCGATGGTTTCCGTGTAGACCATCGGGTCGCGGACCTCGAACATCGCCGCTTGCACGGGGTTGTTTTGCTCGAGCTCCATGCGCATCGCCTCGACATCTTCTTCGGTGATGTCGGGGGTCTGGGTGCAGCCGTCGAACTCGTGCTGAACCGGGACCAGGACGACACGCAACTCGAGCGGGACGTCATAGAGTCCGAGCGTGCCCGGTCCTGCCAACGGCACGATGGGCGGAGGATCGCTGAGCTCCCCGCCGGCTTCGCTGTCGGGCATCTCGAACAAACGCGCGCGGTAGGTCATCCCCGGCACGACTTCCTCCGGCTCGAGCAGCCACTGAAACGAAGCTGCGCCCGCGCCATCGCTGCTCTCCCCGGCGACGAACTGGGTGAAGTCTTGCTCGAGCACCGTCCCGTCCGGGTAGCTGATCGTGAGCCGGCCCATGATGTCGCGCGGCTCGAACGTAGCGTGGAGGCTCCAGAACCCGCGCACGAGCGTGCGGCGACCGGAGATCACCCGGGTGTTGTAGTCCTCGGGTGCCACCTCGAGCCCACCGGCGACGACCTCGACTTGGGTGGCCTGGTTGACGGTGAGGCGCTCCAACCGAATGTCGCGCGCGAACTCGGGCTCGGCTTCGGGTTCGTCCCCGGTCGAGGTCGAACCATCCGCGGCCGCAGTGCTCTCATCCGCGGATTCCGTGGTCCCGCTGCCAGAGGCCGTCTGTGAGGTACCGGCTGCGGTCGCCGACGTGCTGCCCGCCGAGGTCCCACCCTCGGTTCCATCGCCGGAGCCTTCGCTGCTCACGTCATCGCCGCAGGCGAGCAGCAGGATCGTCGAGAGACTGATCACGGTCCGGCGCATGTGGGCAACGGTACACCGCGCGGGGCCTCCCCTGTGAGGCGGGGGCGGCGCTTGGTACGGCGGAGTCCCACCCTGACGAGACCGCGACCGTTGGGTATCGTGCGGCTGTGGCCTCACGGGCCATCGGAGCGAACAAAGCATGCGTATGAAGAAGCTGTTGTGGATTGGGTTGGCGACCGCAGGACTCTCGCTGGCGGGATGTGACGATGCCGCATCCAGCGGGAGTGCGTCGGACAGCGCGAGCTCAGGGATCGATCCCTCGGACGGCACCTCGGCGGGGACAACCTCCGGCAACGCCTCGACCTCCACCACGGGGACGACGACGTCCGCCTCGGACCCGAGCCCAACGAGCACCACCGCTCCGGGCGGGGACGAGACCGTTGGCCCGCCCGTGGTCTTCGACGTCAACGACCCCACCGGTGGCGCGAGCGGTTGCCAAGGCGCGCCCAACGATCTGACCCTGACCGGAACCGTGTGGGCGCCCAACGGCGTCATCCCGGTGAGCGGCGCGCTCGTCTACACCAGCGCCGGTGCACCGGACGGGATCCCGCAAGAGGTCTACTGCGCCGAATGCGAGGAGTTGGACTGCGACGATCGCTTCACCACGACGGCCGCCGACGGATCGTTCGAGCTGGGCACGTTCGCCCAAGGTGCGAACTTCTTGGTCGTGCAGAAGGGGCAGTTCCTTCGGTACACGCCGATCAACTTCGGGACCGGTGCAGAGGTTGTGGAGGATGAGCTGACCACGCTGCCCTCGGAGAACGACCCGGACAACGGGTTGTTCATCCCGCTGATCGCCGTGGGCGATGGGAGCTACGACCGCCTGGAGGATGGTCTAGGCAAGTTTGGGCTCGGCGACACCTTGATCGCGAACTTCGAGGAGCGCCTGGTTCCGGGGACTGAGCCGTTCGATCTGTATGACAACGGCCAGAACCCTGCCAGCGACGGTTTTGCCAGCCAGGGCACGTTCGCACAGTTGATCTCGAGTCCAGCGGACCTGGCCCGGTATCATATGATCTTCGCGCCCTGCACCAGCGATGACTTCATCGGATCACTAAGCCCTCAGAACATTCAGAATATCCGCGACTGGGTCGCCGCTGGGGGTCGTTGGTATGTGTCGGATTGGGCGAACGAGTGGATGACAACCGTGTTCGGCGAGTATCAGGAACTGCATTGCCCGAGTGGAAACTGCGACCTGTTGCCTGCCTACGACTCTCTTGGCACGGTAACGGACGACGGATTGCTCGAATGGTTGGAAGCTCTTCCTGAACCCCTACTCGACATCAATCCGCTCAACGATGAGACCCACCCTACATTGTTCCAGCTGCCTCAGGTTCAGACGGTGGATAACTTCTCTGCAATTACGTCAATCCTTCCAGTGCTGACGGATGATGGCAAAGGCGGGCAGATCGACGTTGGGCATAAAGTCTGGATCGAAGGCGGAGGAAGCCCGACCGGAACCGTGAATGCGCTGACTGTTACAGGGCAGTTTGGCTGCGGGAAGATCCAGTTCACGAGCTATCACATGGCTGAGTTCGAAGACTACGTCGGCTTGAGTCCGCAGGAGCTGGTGCTTCTGTACACGATCTTGGAGATCGGTGTGTGCCAGGAAGCGCTTCCGCCTCCGCAGGGCTAGGTCAGGCCGCTGAAGGGAAGAAGCCTCGCCGGAAACGGCGGGGTTTTTTTCGTTGCAGATCCTACCCGGAAGGCGGCTGTCGCTGTCGAATTGTCTTCGGTGTCAAATTCAGAATGCAACCAGGGACAGGTGCGCCGATGGATAGCAAGAACCGACCGGCCGGTCTCCTCTGAGGCGCATTCTGGGTGTCCTTAGGGGACGTACGAAGAGCTATCGGTTGACATCGCTCCAGGGCAAGCGCTATGGATATCGAGTCCAGGCTGGACCTGCCGTGCGATGTGCATCGGTAGCTGAGAGTCGGTGCCGTCCGCGATGCCTTTCCTGCATCCCGGAATTCGGTCCGTCGTATGCGTGAACTCAGCCGGGCTCAGGAAGACCCCATGACCACGAAGAAACTCGGAAGAGCTGCCCTCGCCGCACTTTGCTCCGTCACTCTTGTCTCCGCATCGTGCGGGGGCCCTGGTGGAGGTGGGGAGCAAAACCTCGAGATCGATGGCGGAGCGGAGCCGCGGGCCGCCAGCGTAGATTGGGATACTGAGCTCTCCGAACTCCGCCACACGATCCCTGAGTTCGAGGACTCCGCCGGCGTAGGCGCTCTTCCAGCACGCGCATGGGCGGATGATGGCGGAGGCGCGCACTATTCGATCCCGCTCGACGTCGCTCCGGGGGCGGCCGGCCACACTCCTTCGCTGAGCCTCAGCTATTCCAGTCAGAACGGGAACGGCTCGTTCGGGGTTGGGTTCTCGGTGGCGGGAACCCCGATGGTCACTCGTTGCCAGAGGACGCTTGCAAAGGACGGGTACTACGCGCCTCTCACAATGGGGATGGACGACCCCTTGTGCTTCGGCGGCCAGCGACTTGTCCTGGCGACAGGAGCGTATGGGGTTGGTGGCTCGACGTATCGCTTGGAGGGAGACCCCTCAATTAAGCTCGTCTATCAAGGCTTGCTCAGCACGCCTCAAGAACACTCGGCCTGGAGGGTGTACGGCCCGGACGGCGGGGTTCAGACGTTCCTCAGCATGGATGATGCGGATGACCGTTGGTGGCTACGGACCAGCGAGGACCGCAACGGCAACACTGTTTACTACGGCTGGTCTGTTCTCCCCGACCACGAGGTCGTCCTCTCGCAGATCTCCTACGGTGGCACCGGCACTGCAGATTCTCGTCGCAAAGTACGGTTCAACTACGAAGACCGCCTGGATCCCCGCGAAGGATACCTCCGCGGCGACTTCTACCGTCGCACAAAGATCGTCACCGAGATCCTCGTCGAGGCGTCCTTCGGCGAGTTGTTGACGCGGTACGAACTCGACTACGATCTTCACCCGCACACCCGGCAGAGCATCCTGGGGAGTGTGACCAAACTCGACGCGAAAGATGTGTCGCTTCCGGCGACGGTGTTCGAATGGACTGTCGCCGATGCTCCGCCCATCGACGAGGTTGCAGTCGGTGAGTTCTCGGACGCGGTATTTCCGAGTTTCGCCGCATCGAAGCTGCGTGGAAGCCAGTCGCTCGTGGTGGGTGACTACGACGGAGACCGGTCCGACGAGGTGTTGACGTATCAGCCTGACGAAGGCGGATACCAAATCCATGGCGCAGTTCCCGGCCATGCGGTCGACGCGAACCTGCCTGACCCGGAATTCATGCCGGAGCCCTGGGAACCGCCCCCACCGCCCTATCCGTACCTTTGTGGGAACGGGGAGGTCGACCCGGGAGAGGCGTGTGACGGCTCGCTTGGCTCGTCGTGTTCTGCGGTCGGGCTCGATGACGGCTTCCCTCCCTCGCCGCCTGGAACAGCGACGTGTTCTCCGTCCTGTCAGGCGGACTTCAGTGATTGTTCCGGCTGCGTCGGATCCACGTCGCCGTTGTGCGATTCGCCGGAGCCTGCGGATGAGGAGCCAATCGAACTCACCCATCTCCATCGTATCAGACCCTCGCTGGGCCTAACGCACATCAATTTCGACCATGAAGAGCTTCGGAGCAACCTGCTCATGCCGCTCGCATCGAGCGAACGCGTCGATGATTGGGGGATCAGCTGGGCAGAGACGCTCGCCGTCTACACGCCGCACAACAACCCCGGCGCCGCATGGCAACAGGGAGTTGATCTCGACTTCGACGCCCTTGGCTTCACAATGGCGGACCCGGTGTACTCGGTCATTCCCCTCGAGTTCAACGGTGACGGGCGTGACGATCTCTTCCTGTGTCAGGGGCAAGGATTCAAGACCTCCCACTGGCACCTGGCACTGAGCAAGGATGTCGTGGCGACCGGTGAAATCGGGTGGGATTTTCTCGACACAGGCGTTGGCTGTTCGACGCACGACGAAACGACGATCCTCCCGCACGCCCGCGGGACCGAGGTCCTCGCTGTCATTCCGCGGTTCCCGACGGCCGACATGGACTACCCAGACAAGTTCGGGAGTCCGGGCGAGTATCGAACCGGCGTCCTTCCGATTCCAGAGGAGGAGCGAGGCGGCTACCGAGTCTTGGAACTCGACTCCGAGACCGGCGATTGGGACCTCTCGGACGACGAGGTCCTTCCGCGGGATCTCTACCAGCGGTGGTCCGACGTGAACTGCAACAACGGCTACGTGGCCGCAAAAGTAAACGCGCCGTTGTTGGGTTCCGGTCTCAGTCGCGACCGAGCGATCGACGTCGACGGCGACGGCAACCGAGACATCATTCGCTTCGAGCTCCTCAACGGGGACGATCTCTCCAACCTTGACTCGATTCGGGTGGAGACCGCAGACGACGGGTCCGGCTTCACGTACGAGCCCTCCTGTGAGGTTGGCCCCGCCCAGCCGGGCGTGCTGCGTGTGTACCGAAACGACGGGAACGGCTACATCGCCAGTAGTGTGCCAGCGTTCGAGTTTACCGGGTCGCCGCACGACAACCTCTTCTTCAACTGGTACGGCGCCCAACTTGTCGACTGGAACGGCGATGGTCTGACCGACATCTTGCTGCCCTCCGACGGTGCGGCGGACGATCCTCAGGTACCAGAGCAAGACGAGGATTGGACCCTGCTCCTGTCCGCGGGAGACGGCAACTTCATGCCGCTCGACGTTCAGGGTGGTGTCGTTGGATGGCCGCACTACATCCACGGCGCCGATACGGCTGCGAACGCTGACGCCTTCTCGGATAGCCGTGTCCTCTCACTCCGCTCGGCCTTCGTCGAGGACGAGGGAAACCACACCTGGCGGACGTACGGCCACACGAGGCAACTGTTCATCCGCCAGGGACAGGCCACTGAGCGGTGGTACTCCAGCCAGCGGCACAAAGGTGCTCTGCTGGAGACCGCCACCGATGGGCAGGGCCTCGAGCACAGCTTCTCCATGGCTCGGGCCGGCGGTGGGCACGTTGTTCACAGCCGAGCCGTCAACACGCCCGGCACAGGGGTACCCTACGACCTTCCTTCGAACACCCGCCGATGGAGCTACGAGTACTCCGAGCCGGTTCGCGACCGCTACGGCATGCGCGACATCGGGTTCGCCTGGGTTCGGGAGACGTTCCTCGGTGAGCGGGCCGGCTACCCATACGACCGCAGCACGCAGCTTCGGACCTACGACCGCACGTACGACGAGACGCTGCGCGCCTACCCCCGGTCTGGACAGCCAACCCGTGTCGAGTCCGCGTGGGTTTCCGACGACGGCGACCCCGAAGAGGCTTGGCACATCCAGTGCTCGAAGGCCAACGTCTGGACGGTCGCGCCGCAGACCCTTCAGGGGGGCGACATCTGGCAGTCGTATCCGGCTGAATCCGAGTCATTCTCCGCTGTCCTTTCCACGTCCCAGTACAACCGCCTGAGCCCCGGGCACGTGGCGGGGCCAGGGCCGGACGGGCAGTGCGACGACATCTCGGAGACCGTCTACCACTCCCACTCGACGTCGGAGCAGACCCGAGACGACTACGGGAACGTCGACTACTCGCTCTCGACCATCTTGCGCGGAGTCAGCGAGGAAACGTCGGTCGAGACGACCTACGACGACTTCGCCTATGACACGGGCAACTGGATCATCGCGGCGCCACAGAGCATTTCCACGACGAGCTGCGTCAACGAGACCGACTGCAAAACGCGAGACGTCACCGTGGGGTACCAAGCGGCGTCCAACATCGTCGCGTCTGTCACGCGTGAACCCGCTACACCCGAGGAGCAGACCACCACCTTCGGCTACGAGAGTCACGGGAACGTCGATCTCGTCACGGTCTCGACGCCCACCGAGGGTTCACGTTCCCTGTCGACGGCTTGGGATGGCGAGGGCGTCCTGCCCGTGAGCCAGACGAACGACCTCGGACAGACCACCAACATGGTCTTCCACAGCGGGACAGGCCTGCCAATCGCCACCGTCGATGCGAACGGGCTGACCCAGAAGGCCACCTACGATGGCTTCTTCCGGCCGGTCGGGAGCTCGTTTCACAGATCCCCGTTGGGCCCCAGCGACGGCGCAGACGCGAGCGTCGACTACCAAGAGAGTGCGGTCTCCGGCGCGGTGCTGGACATCGTCACCGAAGCTCAGGGCCAAGAAACCCGGACGTCGTACGACCGCGCGGGCCGGGTGGTACGCGAGCTCTGGCACGGGGTCACAGCGGAAACTGACTTCCCCGTAGACCCAACGCTCGAGGGCCCAGAGGTCTGCCGCTGGTACGAGTACAGCTTCCATGGGCAGGTGCTCCGCACCAGCGCGGCAACGGACTCGTGCGCCAACCCGCCGCAGTCGGCGGAGCAATGGAGCCGCAACGAGTTCGACAATGGCGGCCGTCTTCGGTCGACGCATTGGTACGACGACGAGGTCGAGGTCGGGTCGACGGTCGAGCACCTAGACGTCCTGTGGGCTGGACTCGCATCCGCCGATGTTCCGAGTCCTCGTGGCTACGGCGTCGTGGCCACAGATCCCGAAAACCATGAGACCACCCGGGTAGTCGATGCCCTCGGCCGCATCAGCGCCAGCATCGATGCGCTGGGCACGATGACGTGCTTCGACTACGGCCCATTTGGCGAACTCGACGCGGTTCAACGAAACTGCGGCGCGAGCGCGGAGGGCCCGGTCGAGATCTCGACCTACGCCTACGACAACTTGTCGAGACTCGTGTCCAGCACCGAGCCGGCCAACGGGACTCGCATGCTGTCGTACACGGAGTTCGACGAACTCGATGTCGCTCTCGATGCCAAGGGGCAGGTCCTCGACCACGACTACGATGTGCTGGGGCGCCTGGAGTTCCAGCACTCCGTGGACGGCACGGCGAGTTGGACATACGACGCGGCGCTGGAAGGAGCGGTTGCCGAACAACAGAGTGCGGACGGCGTGCGGCAGACCTTCGAGTACGACGAGTTTGGTCGCCCAGATGTGACCCGGCACTACATGCCGGACCTCGACTCACCGGGGAACTGGTCGACGAGTTCGAGTGCTGGCTGGCGCTTCTCGTACGACTACGACGACCTCGGTCGGCTTTCGAACATCACGTACCCGACTGTCGGGGCACTCTCGCCAACCGGGTTCAAGACCGGGTTCGGCGCGTCGTTTCAATACGACGGATCCAACAACCTGCGGTCGATCACCGGCGCAGGAAGGGTGCTGTGGGCACTCGGAGACACGAACGACGCGGGGCTGCCGCGGACGGAGACCTTCAACTACGACGGAAACCTGACCGCGCAGGTGAAGGAGACCGAGCACGAGCCCTTCACGAATCGAGTCGCGTCGATCGATGTTGACCTTGATTCCGCGGGGACGGACCCACTGCAGCAGTTCCGCTACGAATGGACTCCGGCGGGGAACCTCCATCGTCGGGAAGAGCTCACGACCGCACAGGACGAGACGTTCGGCTACGACGCGCTCCACCGCCTGACCGGACACAACGAGGGGGCAACGCCGATCGCTGAGTACGATGCCCTGGGCAACATCACCAACCGCGCCGGAGTCGGCGACTACCACTACGAGGCCACCAAGGGCCGCCTGGATTGGTACGGCAACGAGCACAACACGGTGCAGCACGATGCGAACGGAAACGTGCGGCGGCTCGAGAACGTGGAGCTCACGTGGAACGTGCTCGACAAGGTGCGGACGCTCTCCAACGGCAGCGAACAGTCTTCGTTTGTGTACGACGCGAGCGGCGCTCGATCGCTGCGGCACGATGTCGAGGGCTACACGATGACCGTGGGCAGCGGCCTGTTCGAGCTCTCGAACAAGCCCGGCAAAGAGGCCAACTCTCGCGAGGGGAAAGCGCGGTACTTCGTGCCCGTCGGCGGGTCGGTGGTGGAGATCCGCGACCGAACCACGAGCGCCCAGGACACCTGGGACCGTGAGGTCCTGTATCAGCACAATGACCACCTCGGCTCGGGCTCGGTGCTGGTGAACGAGGACGGCGACGTGGAGGAAGCGGTGTCGTACGGCCCGTGGGGCCAGGCGCGTGCGTGGGACGACTGGACGCTGGAGGCGACTCCGGAGGAGCTGCAGAACCTGGCGTCCGGGTTCACGGGGCATCAGCCGGAGTTGGACACGGGGCTGATCAACATGCGCGGGCGGATGTACTCGCCGGTGTTGGCTCGATTTCTGAGTGTGGACCCGGTGATCGAGTCGGCTGGGGATGCGCAGACTTGGAATGCTTATAGTTATGTGTCGAATAATCCGCTGAAGTATGTGGACCCGAGCGGGTATTCGAGGGATATCGGGCTCAGTACTGGTGATAAGGGACTTTGCCTGGACATCAGCACGGATGATACGAAGAAACAGTGGTGTACCGGAGCAGGGGAAGCTCCTGGTCTGCCAGACGACCCGACCGGGGCCGGATCTCGCTCCAACGGCGGTGGAAACACGGGGTCCACGGGAACGGGGG
>CAJXVA010000061.1 GCA_913061055.1 uncultured Pseudomonadota bacterium | reverse complement strand
AGATCTACACTAGATCGCTCGTCGGCAGCGTCAGATGTGTATAAGAGACAGTGCGAGTCCGTCGCGCGCACGTCCCAGGCGGCGAAGGCACCCGCCTTGGGTCGTCAGCGAGCTGGACAGCTGGACCGCATCCTTCCCCAGCGTCCGACTCTTGATCTCGAGGGTTCGCTCGAGCATCGGCAACGCCTCCTCGCACGTCAGCCAGACGGGCGCACGCCCGGCGAGGTTCTGCAAGAGCGCGGCAACCGAGGGGTGGTCCCGGCCGTAGGTGTTCTCCGCCAGCGTCAACGTCTCACGAAGGATCGCCTCCGCTTCACGTTGCTTGTCGAGGTCCTCCTGGCGAGTCAGCGCCGCAGCAAGATTGATGGACGAGCGGATGGAAGAGGGCCCCGGCTCCAGCAGCCGTTGAGCCTTGCGATGGCGCTGCTCGGCCAGCTCGTAGTCGCGCGCGACAAAGGCATTGATGCCGAGGTTCTCGAGCGCCGCCGCTTGCTGCGTAGGGTCGTCATCGGTCCACGCGAGCGCGAGCTGGCCAACCGCCTCGGCCGTCTTCGTGTCCGAAAGCATGTAGCCGTTGAGGTAGACGAGCCCCGTGGCGATGCTGGATGCCGCGCGGTCATTGTTGGCTCGAACCGCCATGGTGAGGGCATCGGTGGCCAAGGACGCCGCACGCTTGGGGTCTCCGACTCGGGCCTCGAAGGTCGCAAGCATCGATGTCGACAACGCGAGGAGTTGGTCGTCGCCATACGCTCGCGCATCCTCGACGAGCTTCACCGAGCGGGCGTGGCCATCCTTCCAACGGGCGAGTCGGAAGTCGGTGCGGGCGTCGGCAAGATCATGCTGCAGCGCGTCGAAAGCGGTTTGCCGGGCCGGGTCTGCCGGGGGAACCACCGTCGTGCGCCGCGTCGCGTCGATGCAGTGCTCCGGGGGATCGAGCCGCGCCACGGCATCCAGCGCCCGCAGCTCGGGTCCCTCGCTGCCAGAGGCGAGACCCTCAAACAGCGCGTTTGCTTCGATCTGCATCTGGTCCAGGCAAGCGACCCGCAGATCCAGCAGGTCGGGCGACTGCGTCCCGCTTCGATGGGTGGCCTCGCAAACGGTCGTGCGGGCTTCGACCCATCGATCGCCGTAGGTGTTGATCGTCCGCTGCACGTTTTGGCTGAGGGTTGCCGCGGCGTGGAGGTGGTCGATGGCGGTGCGGCCCCGCTGCGCGGTCTCGGACCACGTCCGTGCAGCCCCGTCGCAGCGCGGTGCCGCATCGCCTCCTGTCATCGCCCCGCCGACCGCCGCGACCAGCACCGCAGCAGACACGGCGCCTACGCTGAGGATCCGCTTCCGACGGTGAAGGCCGGATTCGAGCGCGGCGATGAGCGCCCCCATGTCGGCGTGACGTTCGGCGGGGTCCGGATTCAGGCCGCGACGAATCGCGGTGAGGACAGACCCGGGGGTCTCCGCGCGGGCCGGCACGAGTCTGCGCTCGGTGATGGCATCGTGAAGCGCCGCGACCGTCGAGCCTTCGAAGGGACGCACCCCTTGCAGTGCCTCGAACAACGCGACGCAGAACGAAAACTGGTCGGCTTGGGGTCCGACGCTCTCTCCGGCGAGCTGCTCGGGAGCCATGTATGCCGGCGTTCCGAGCAGCGACCCTTCGGCGGTGAGTTCGATGCTGCTCGGTTCCTCGACGGTTGCCGGGAGCTCCGGCTCTGCAGCGACCCGCGCGACACCAAAGTCGGTGACGCGAGCACGCATCCGATCTCCGTCACCCGAGACGAGGACATTCGAGGGTTTGAAATCGCGATGCACGATGCCGGCAGCGTGTGCGGCCATCAGGCCTCGACCCGCTTGGAGGTAGAGCTCGAGACAGGGGCGAAACCCGACGGCACTCGCCGCATGGTCCTGCAGCCCATCGCCTTCGACGTACTCCATCGCGATGAACATGCGCCCGTCGGACTCGCCCACCTCATGTACGGTCACGATGTTGGGGTCGGAAAGGCGGGCGACGGCTTTGGCTTCGCGAAGAATGCGGTCGTTGCGTTTGCCGCCGCTGAGTTCAGGGCGAACAACCTTGAGCGCCACGCGACGATCGAGCTGCGGGTCCCAGGCCGAGTAAACGATGCCCATTCCGCCGCGGCCGAGCTCGCCAAGGAGGACGAACCGCCCCATGTTGACGGAGGTCTTCGTCCCAAACAACGCGGCTTCGACGGCCGAGGCCGACAGCGCAAACTCCATCGGGTCGTCGTCGGGCGCATGGCCAAGAAGGTCGTCGGGCGCGGTCACAAGGCTGGTCCCCCAATCATGACGCGGCCGGGCCTACAGGTCCATGTACAGGATGCCGGCCGTTGCGATCGAGGTGTCCGAGTCCGGAGTGAGGTCGAACCCGAAGTTGGACTGCTTGAGGCCCACGAAGGGCTCATAGAACTCGGCGTCGGATGTTCTAGGCCAGAGCACCAGACGCTGAGCGCCGAGGTCGAACGCGCTGAGGTTGCCGCCGATGCCGAGCCCCGAGGGCCCCTCGTCGCCGAGATCCGCACCTGCGCCCCGTAGCCACACCGTGTTGTTGGCCACCGCAATGGAGGGTCCCACCGGGAACGGGTTGGGGAGCGATCCGGACAGCGAACGGTTCCAAAACAAGTAGTACATCTTCAGGAACGCGCCGCGCACGTCGATCCCCGGGTCGAAGCCCGGCGTTGCGTAGTCTTGGATGCCGTCGTCGGGGAGCCCTTCGAAGCCATCTCGATCGGTGCCGTAGCTGCCCTCGATGCTCGGGACCCCGCCCGGGGCGTTGATGCTGAGGTCGATGGGCATCAGTGCGTGGCGGTCGATGGTGATGCGGCCCTCTCCCAGATCGCCCATGGGCTCATTCGCCACCGGGTAGTGCACGAACCGCGACTTGTTGGCGGGAATCGCCCACAGCAAGTCGCCGTCGGGGGACAGCTCGAAGTCGTAGAAACCGCCTCCGTACAGCGCGCCGACAAGCCCTTGGACTCCGGCTTGGTCGTCGTCGAAGTCGACGCGCTCCCCTGCGGCCAGGTCGATCATCTCGATGCTGTGGCAGTTGCCCACCACGAGGTAGTCGGTGTCCGTCTTCTTAAACGTCTCCACGGAGAGTCCGAAGTAGTAGACGCCTTGCTCGACGTCGGCACAGCTGACACTCTGCGCGTTGAGCTCGGGCACGTTCACATCGGCGCGCAGCGAACCTGCCCGGTACAGTGCTCGCTCGCCTGTGCCATCCATTCGAACCGTGGGGCGTCCGGACGTATCGAAGTCCGCGATGTACAGGCACGTCGCGCCTTCGCACTCGGGCAGGTCATCGGTGGTGGTGCCGATGTAAACCTCGCCTTGCCATGCTTCGACATTCATCAGCGGCTGGTCGAACAACAGATCGTCCGCAAGTGTCATCAGGCTCGCATCCACGTCTCCAGCCCCCAGGGAATCGACGTTGGCGTACCAGAACCCTCGGTTGTTGCCCTGGTTGCTCGAGTCGGCCGCGACGGCGAACAAGTAGTCGCTTCCTTGGTGCTCGTGCCACACAGCCCGACATGGCCCGGCTTGGCTCGCACCGCGGGGGAACGCAACCAGTCCGCCGACCTGCTGTCGAGTCTCAACGTCGAACTGCGCCGCAAATCCGGCCTCGTCGTTCGGCAGACCGGAGGACGTGAATAGTGCGTAGACGGTGGTCCCCGGGCCCTCGATCACATTGCACATCGAGCCCATGATCTCCTCGCCATTGCTGTCGACGAGGGGGATGTCGTAGCCCGCGCGCTGCGACTGGACCGTGTACGAGGCCAAGTCGACGATTCGCATCGCGTTGTCCGTCTTGTTGCCCACCACGAGCAGCCCGTTGTCCGCGGGGGGCTCGGAGATCTTGCGCTCGTGGTAGTGGGCGAGCACCAGGTCGCCCATGTCGAGGGTGTCGTCGTCGACGAGGGTGACCTCGAGGGTGATCGGCATCGGGTTTTGTGCCGGCGCGGGTACACTCTGCGCGAGCATCAGATCGGTCTCCGACACGATGCCGCCCCACGCCGTCTCGTCCGTCTCGAAGCCGTCGTCCCACCCGTAGCCGCGGCGCTGCGAGTCGAGGCTGTCGTAGACGATCGTCATCGCGTAGGTACCAGCGGGTAGGTCCTCGAGGGTGATCTGCGGGCCGAAGCTCTTTTGGATCGGCGCGGGACCTCCAACATCCGCTGGCCACTGGGCTTCGTCCTGTTTGTCGATCACCCGCACGATGGGGTCGGCGCAGCTGGTGTCATCCGTGTCACACAGGAGGACCAAGAGGTCGCCGCGGTCGGTGCTGGTGTCCTCGGGGATGAAGGGCCGCGCCGCTGCATCGAACTGCTCCTTGGCGTCGGATCCCAGCAGGGGCCGAAACGTGAGTCCGGCGTTGCCCGTCGTGGGGGGCTCTCCGGTGGAGTCGCCCCCTGTGCCCGAGCTGTCATCGATCCCCGTCGTGGGTTCTTCGACGGTGCCGGTCGATCCGCCTTGGTCTCCGCCTCCTGTGCCCGCCGAGTCACAGGCAAACAGGAGGATGGCGGCTGGGATCGCCGCAAAGAGGGGGAGTTTGGGCTGACGCGGAAAGGACATCGATCCAGAGGTCTTTCGTCCGCGGAAAGTGATCCCAAAAGAGTGCGGTCACCCGCGGTCGCTCTGGGCGTCCACGCGCATCGAACCCACGATCGTTGAGACCCGAAGCACCGATACTGGCTTCGCAGGTCCGTCCGCGGACCATGAGGCCTGCTGACGAAACGCCTTGAACTCAACGACGTAGTTGGGGTCCTGCAGGTGGTTGAGCTGCGCCATGTTTCCCGGAATCACTCGGGTCCACCAGCTTCCGTTCTTGAGCAGGCCCTTGCCGAGCGTGAATCCCGTGGACGAGATGTGCACCCCGCCCAACCACCGTCCTTGGAACAGCAGCTGCCGGGGCTCGTCCGTCCGCATGCCGCGATCGGCCCAGACGCAAGCGGCGGGCCTGAGTTCGCCCGCACCGAAGGCATCATCCCCGTGCAGCACGTGTTTCTTGAGTGCGTATGTCTTGTCGGCCAGGATGATGACGTCGGTTCGGCCGTGGCCGCCCCGGCAGAACAGTGTGTATGCCTCCGGTAGGGCCTGGGCGGGCCGAGGCGCGAGGGCTGGGGCAAGGCCAAACAGGAGGGCGGTGAGGCCAAGGCCGTAGCGTAGGTGACTGCAAAGGTACGAATGCATGACTAGCCCCGATCGCTGACGCCGATCTGCCGGACCACGCCGACCTCGTCGACTTTGAGGACGTTGAGCGTGCGTTTGTTGCCCGTGCGGTCCTGCTTGACGACGCTGTCGCTGTGCACGCGAAACTCCACGATGTAGTTGGGGTCTTGCAGGCGGTTGACGGCGGCCATGTCGGAGGGCAACGGCCTCTCGGTGATCTTTCGATTGCCGTGGCGAGCGAGCTGCAACTGCATGTTGGTGCGCACCGTGATCCGGTCGCGCCCCGAGTCGAACGGCCGGGCATACAGAAGCCGCGCTGCTTCGTTGGGTCGCATCGCGCGGTCCGGCCATGCACACGTCGAGGGGCGCAGTGTCTCCGCGTTGTAGGGGGCCGAGGCGTGAAGAAACTGTTTCTCCGTCGTCACGCCCGCGGGGCTGAGGTGGAACTCTGCACGCCCTTGCCCGCCGCGGCAGTAGATGGAGTAGCTCGGGGACGCGGCGTCGGCGCGCTCATGCACAGCCAAGGGGGCGCAGAGGCCCGCAGCGATGGTGGTGAACCCCAGGATGTTGCGAAGGCGGTGCTTCATGCGGAAGGAGTCTTCGGGGGCCACAAAGTGATCCCGGAAAGATTGAGGAAATCTGTCGGACGGGTCTCATTGCGTGAACGGTCGCAAACGAGCGTCCACTGGCTGGATGGCCGGCCGGGCTCGCCGTAGCTTTCGGGGATGCGTCGCACAGCAGCCGGGTTGTCTCTGTTCTTGCTTGCCCTCGGTGGATGCTGGCGCGGCGTGGATGCGGCCGACCCGGCAGAAGTGGCGTTCGCAGGGGATGCCACGGGCCTGCGGTCGTACGGAGGCAGCGAGGTCGTTCCCGCAGTCAATCCGGCGCTCGTGGGAGGGCTTGTGGTGCCTCCGGACGGCGCGAGCGCCAGGGCGAACATCGAGGTCCGGGCTTCCGATCCTGGGGCCGCCGTCGAACGGGCTCAGGAGGTCGCGACGTATGTCAGTGGGTTGTGGAGCGAGGACCCGTTGTGCTCCGCCCGGGTGCTCGACTACAGCCCAGCACACGTGCAGGGATCGGAATCTGCGGCGTCCTTCTCGGTGAGCGTCTCGGCGCAACTCGAGGGTCTCGAAACGACCATCGCCCGGATCGAACGCGTCGAGGATTGCCTCGCCCGGTTCCGCAGTATTGCGACCGACTCCGGTCTGCGTGGTGTTCAGGTGAGCGTGGGATCGATGGTCGCGACCGTTGACGACCCCGGGAGCTTTCGCGCGCAGCTGCTCCAAGAGCGGCTCGAACCGCTGCGGGCGGTGTCCGCTCTGGAGAACATGCCCGAGCAATTTGCGCCCAGCGGGGTGCGCTGTACGTCCGCGGGTGAGGTCACGATCCTCCAGCGAACGCTCGGTGGGGTGACGCTCGGCGTCGACTTCGGGTGCACACGAACGTGAGTGCGTCGCTCAATCGCAGCGAGCGTCGATGGTGAACACCGCATTGTCCCCATGCGGTCGCGTCGGTGCGACGGCGTCGGACCCCACCGTGCCCGTGACATCGGTGCCGTCGACCACCAACGTCAAGCTGTCCACGTTGAAGCGGTACAGCATCGTTGCGTTCAGCCCGTTCTCGTCGAAGCCACCCTCGACCGCGCCGCTGAAGACCGCGTTCTCGTCATCCAATCCGGCACGGATCGCGGTGAGCCCGAACGCACCATCGGCGGTCTTTCCCGCCAGGTCGTAGCCGTTGTCGAGCGGGAACCCGCTGGGGTTGGTGGCCGAGGTCTCGCACGAGGTCACGTCGACCAGCTCGTAGACGGTGCCGTCATCGACGGTGACGATGATCCTCGCTTCGCTCCCGCCTCCCTCGCTGTCGCCCTCTGTCCCGGTTCCGTCCACTTCGGCGTCGGTCGCATCGGCCCCCTCATCCGCGCTGTCGCACGCGGAGCTGAGGACGAGGACGAGAACCGTAGCGGATCGAAGGCTGAGACCAATCTGAGGGGCGACAGTGAACACGGCAAGAGCGTTCGTTGCCACCGCGGCCGAACCGTTCCCAACTTTCTTCATGGTGTCGCTGAGTCGAACCGAACATCATCCAGCCGGATGTCGAAGGCGCCGGGCTGTACGCGTCCGATGAACACGCCCGTGACGTCGTAACGCTCCGCCGCCAACGCGTCGAGGTCCACTTCGATGTGCTGCCAGGGCTCATCGAGTTCGAACGCCTGGAGTCCGGGCGTGAAGCCGTCCCGCAGCGTGAAGACCATCACCGCGTAGTGCCCTGGGGTTCCGCGCGCCGAGAAGGAGAGGGTCTCGACGCGCTGGAGGTTCGCCGGCGCGAAGTGCTGCTCCCCGAGGAAGACCATCGCTCCGCTCCACAACGGGGCTTGAGAACCTCGGACTTCGCCGTGCAGGCGGAGCGCATGCGCGCTGTCCTTGCCCCCCTGCGCCACTTCCAGCTCGCAGATGGATTGGCCGCCCGCCAGCACGTCCGTCGAAGGCGACCACCCCGCGCCGAAACGTGTCAGCGGGCCTTCCTCGAAGTCTGAGAGCAGCCCGGCGTCGAGGCCATCGGGAGCGGGGGTGCTCTTGCGTCGGCGGAGCTGGGTAATGTCGGCGACCTTGCGTGGGTCCGTGCAGGCCTCGGGGTCGTCGAGTCCGTCGACCCTCCCCGGAACGGCCGAGAGCAGCGCCCCCTGGCCGAGCGTCGTGACCACGGCCGCCAGGTCGCCTTGAAGCCACTCGAAGCACAGAGCCTGCTCGAGCGCCGCCTCCCCGTCAGGGCCGTCCGCATCGCAGATACCCGCATGGGCGGCCTCCCAACGCCCGGCGTAGGTATCGAGGGCATCGGTTGCGGCATCCCAGTCACGAAGCGAGACGGAGGGGGAGCCGGCGACAAGGGCATCGTGGACCCGCGACTTCACGGGGTCGCTCCAGATGTCGTGCATCGCGTCTTCACCGGTCTGGCACGCGTCTGAATCAGACGCGACGGCCCAGGCCGCGATGCCGGTTGCTGCGCTGATGCCGATGACGGGTACGGCCCATCGCCGACGGTGGCGAGGTTGGAGCGCGGAGATCAACGCGTCCATGTCTGCGTGTCGGTCGGCCGGGTTCGCCTCGAGTCCTCGAAGGATCGTCGCGCGGACGCGCGCGGGAGCGGCGACGTCGGACGAGAATGAGGGCGGTGTCTTACCCGAGGCCTCGAGCTGCGCGAGCGTGTCGCCGGATCGATGCCGCTGACCGGCGACCGCTTCGAAACAAACGGCACAGAACGAGAACTGATCGGACGCGGGGGAAGCGGCCTCGCGCGCGAGGCACTCCGGCGCCATGTAGATCGGGGTTCCGACCAGGGCCCCGTCGTGGGTGAGCTTGGCATCCCGAGGACGGAGCTCGAGCATCGTGTCCGCGGCGACGTCCAGCTCCAGTGCCGCAACGCCGAAGTCGAGCACCCGGACGCGCCCATCATCGTCGACCATCACGTTGTCGGGCTTGAAGTCGCGGTGGACGATGTTTGCCCGATGCGCGGCCGCCAGGCCTCGGGCGGCTTGGAGCAGCACTTCCGAGACCTCCGACCAAGGACGCGGGCCCCCGCCGAGCCAGCTGCGGAGAGTGACGCCCCGGACGAACTCCATCGCCAAGAACACCTGCCCATCGTGCTCTCCAACCTCGTAGATGGGGATCACGTTGGGGTGGGAGAGCCGGGCGATGGCCTGAGCTTCGCGTCGGAGTCGCTGCGGAGCGTGCTGCTTGGAGGCTCCCTCGGGTCGGAGGAGCTTCAGCGCGACCTTGCGGTCGAGCTCGTCATCGTAGGCGGCGTAGACGATGCTCATCCCGCCCTGGCCGAGCCGCTCCAGGACCGTGAAACGTCCCAGGCGAAGCGGCGTGGATTCGCGACCGAACAGCGTGCCGCGGACCATCGACTTCACGCGGGCATACTCGATACCCCGATCGGCGGGTCGGTCGGGCGCGGTGTCCTCGACCTCTGGTGTTTCGTCGTTCATCGCAGCAAGACCTGCCGAACCGAGCGTGCCCAGACGTCGAGGTCGAGTCCGCTCGTGTCGAGGTTTTCGCCTTGGGCCAGGGTTTCGATCGCCTGGCCCAAGAGTTGTCGCGCCCGACGGATTCTGGTCTTCGCGGTTCCGGTGGGCACCTCGATCACCACCCCGATCTCGGCCGCGGTGAGCCCTTCCCAGTAGTGAAGCTCCAGCGCGACCTGGCTCTCGATCGGGATCCGGCGCATGGCCTCGAGCAGCACCCGCTGGGTTCGATCACGCGCCATCACGGTGCTGGGCGCGGGGGCGATGTCCCAGATCGATTGCTCGGTGAAATCGATCTGGATGCCTCGGTGTTGCTGCCGAAAGCGAGTTCGCAACAGGTTGTGCGCGACCGCAAACAGATACGTTCGGAACGATGAACGCCCCTCGAAGCGCTCCTTGCCCTCGACACACGCGAGGAAGGTGCGCTGGACGAGGTCCTCGGAGCCCTCGTCAATCTTGTTGCGAAAGAACCGCATGACGGCATCGAAGTGACGCTCGAACAAGGCCTCGCCAGCGGTGGTTTCTCCACCACGCCAGGCCTCGAGCAGCTCCAAATCGGTCGTGACCACGGAGATGGAGAGTCTACCCGCGTGTTCCCTCGAACGTGCCCTCGTTGGCGCAGGGGAACGAGTTGACGCCCCAATGTGCGGCCACGTCCGCGCACTCCGAGCCCTGGCAGGTGAAGGCGAGTTCGTAGGAGCCGTTCATGGTGCCCGCCACGCCCCAGGAGCCGTCGTAGCGAATGTCGAGCTTCACGTCCGCGTCCTTGCCGGTTTTCGTGTAGTCGAAGCCTGCCTCCGACGTGCACGAGAACCCTTCGCCCTCGTGGGTGCAGGAATAGGGGTTGGAGTGCTCCCCGTAGCGTTCGGTGGCCGCCCACGCGTCGTTTGCGGTATCGCCCATCTCGATCGACCAGGCCTCGCGGTGATCGCCTCCGGTCCGGCATCCGTCGGGCGCTGCCCTGAAGTCGTCGCTGGACAGCGAGTACGTGCCCGCGTGGTCTCCCGAGGCCACGGTGGCCGGTGTCGACGCGATCGGGGCCTTGTCGGCCGACTTGGCGGCGCAGGCGGGCAGGAGCAGGGAAACGGCGAGAGCTGCAGCGAACTTCTTCATGATTCGCCGGGGGTAGTGCTCGACCCCCCTCGCGGGATTGCGCCGGCGAGAACTATTTTTGGATCGGCTGAATCGACAGCAGGACGGACCACGCGAAGTCCCCGCCAACCTGACACGTGACCTCGTGGAGTCCGCCGAAGGCTTCGTCGGGGAGGTCGACGGTGCAGGTGCCGACAAGCTGGTCGACCAACACATCCGAGTCGCGCATCCGGAAGGTGAGCGTCTCTTGGAGATCCGGGGTCAGGATGGCGGACGTGACCGTCTCGTTCCAGACCGGATCGAGCGTGTTGTCGACGAACATCGATTCGAAGTCGAGTTCGGCGATGTCGAGGTAGGGGTCGGGCGCTCCGCCGAACGCATCCCAAGTACCGCCACCGGGTTGCATCGCGACGATCTCTCCGTCGAGAAGCACGACCTGCCATTGCACGCCGGGGTTGGGCACACAGTCGTACCCGTCGCAGGCCTGCCCGTCGCTGCAGACCTCGCAGGTCTCCTCGAATCCGCATTCGGTGTCGTCGAAGCCGTCGTAGCAGGTGTCGCCGATGCAGCACCCATCGCAGGTCTCGATGCAACCGGGTGAGCTACAGACGCCAAAATCGCAGTTTTGGTCGCCGACGCACGCTTCGCAGTCGAATCCGAGGAATCCGCAAGCACTCGCATCTTGCTCCTCGTCGTCGATGCACTCGCCACTGGGTGTGCAGCAACCGAAGCAGGTGTCCTCACAGGGAAGCTCGCATGCGCCCGCGGTGCAGGTGGCTTCGCTGTCGCACTCGGTGCACTCCCCACCATCCGCTCCACACTGGGCGTTGGAGGGCGTCGCGACGCAGTCGTCGCCGTCGCAGCACCCGTTGCAGTTGTCCGGTCCGCAGTCCGGCGGGGCCTCGCACAGGCCCTCCGCACACTGGGACGCGCCCTCGCAGACCATGCAGGGCGAACCGCCGCGGCCACAGGAGTCGTCGAACTCACCGGCCTCGCAGATGCCTGCGGCGTTGATGCACCCAAGGCATCCCTCGTCAGAGTCGGATGGATCGAGGGTTGGGTCGGATGCCGTCGGCGAAGAGTTGGACGACGGGCTCGTGCTGGTCGGGACGGCGCTTGTGACCCCCGCGGACGTTGGGCCCGTCGTGGTGTCGTCGTCGCTGTCCTCCCCGGTGCTCCCGCCGAGCGACGCCGTGCCAGACGGTGCGGCACTGTCCGTCGCTTCGCCGCCGGTGCACCCTCCTGCGAGGATCGCGCAAAACACCCAGATCGCTTGAAGTCGTCGCTGCCCCACCGCGCACTGACACTGACATGGCAGGTGATGTCTTGTCGAACTCGGGGCGGATCAATGGGCGTTAAACTCCGTTATTTCAAGCGCTTGGGACCGAGCTGAAAAAAGATCGGGTCGGCCGTGGACAGTTTTGGCACTGGGGTTACTTGGGGGTCGATGACGGACGGGAAGATGTGGGCAGCGCTGGCCGGACTTGCTCTGGTGGGTGGCTGCTACTCCGGTGTTCAAGTCGGGGCGAGCGGCGGCGCGGATTCGGAGTCGGCCGGGACCGCAGCCTCGGGCGGCGATTCGGATGACTCGGAAGGCTCCGGTGGCGAGTCCGGTGGCGATGCCGAGGTCCCAGAGCTCCCTCAGCTGGTCGCGCAGTCCGGCATGCGTCGTCTGACGCGCGTGGAGTACGTGGAGACCGTCCAAGACCTGACCGGCGTCGAGCTGGCCAGTGGCGCGTCATCGCTTCCCTCGGACGACCTGCTGCCCTTCGACAACGACTACACGACCCAGGCCGAGTCGGCGTCCCTGATCGTGGCCGCTGAGTCCCTGGCAGGGGAGGCGGCCGAGAGTCTGCTGGCGGACGCGCAGCTTTGGAGCGCGGTCGTGCCGTGCGAGTCCGCTGCCGTCGACGCGAACTGCTTCGACAGCTTCGTTCGGTCGTTTGGTCGCCGCGCGCTTCGGCGCCCTGTGACCGACGATGAGGCGACACGCTGGGGCGGCTGGATGATGGACGAGGCCGAGGCCGCTGGTGATTCCAGCCTGGCGATCTCCATCGCCGTCCGAATGTTTCTGCAGCACCCCGAGTTCCTCTACCGCGTCGACGCCGGAGAGCCGACGGAGGATCCCGAGGTCGTCCGGCTCGACGACTGGGCGGTGGCCTCGCGGCTGTCGTTCCTGCTGTGGGGTGTCGGTCCCGATGACGCTCTGCTGGACGCCGCCGCGGCCGGCCGCTTGGGCAACCCTGGAGACGTTGAGGTCGAAGCGGTCCGCATGCTCGCGGACGAGCGCGCCAAGGAGCGAGTCCAGCGCTTTCACGCGATGTGGATGGGCTACGAGGTCATGGCGATCGGCGGCGACCTCGGTGAGTCGATGCGGGCCGAGACGGCCGCGCTCATCAACCGCGTGGTCTTCGATGAGGAGATGGTCTGGCAGGACCTGTTCCGTAGCGAGGAGACGTTCGTCGATGATGTCCTCGCCCAGCACTACGGCATCGAGGCCCCGGGCAATGCTGCTGGAGACTGGGTGAACTACGGCGAAAGCGGACGGACCGGCATTCTCTCCCACGGTACGTTCCTCTCCAACGGCTTCAAGGACGGCGACACGAGCCCGATCGTTCGTGGCCATGTCGTCAGCTCGATGCTCTTGTGTCTCGAGGTTCCCGAACCTCCCGCCGATGTCCCGCCGCCTCCCGATCCCGTCGAAGGCGCGTGCAAGATCGACGAAGCCGCGGCTCACCTCACGCAGGCCAGCTGCGCCGGTTGCCACGCGATGCTCGACACGCTGGGCTTCGGCCTCGAGAACTACGACGAGTTTGGCCAATGGCGCGGCACGGACCCCGGCAAGCCCGAGTGTGAGATCGAGGGCGAAGGCGAAGTGCCTGGCCTGGGCAAGTTCAACGGCCCCGGAGAGCTGGGCGTGCTCATCGCCGACAGCAAGTTGCTCAACGATTGTCTCGCCGAGCAGGCCTACCGGTTTGCCGTCGGACGCACCGAACTCGACGACGTCGACCACGGAATCATCGAGCGGACCATGGAAGAACTCGGCGAGGGTGACTTCGAGTTCAAGGAGCTTCTCCTTCAGCATGTCACCGACCCCTCCTTCGGATTCGCCCGCCAGCACACGGAGAACGACTGATGTCCCGACGCCTTTCTCGACGAAACTTTCTGGCCGGAACTGGCGGCGCTGCGCTCTGCCTCCCCGTGCTCGAATCCATGATGCCGCGCTCGGCTGTGGCGGGCGGTAGCGCAACTCCGACGCGATACGTCTTCTGCTACGCGGGGACATCGAGTGGTCGATACAACACCCCCAACGAGGGCGAAATCCTCGTGCCGGGCACCTATGGTGACCTCGAAACCGTTGGCGCATCGATGCACTCGCTGCAGCCGCTGTTCAACGAGGGCGTTGGACAAGACGTTTCGCTCGTGTCCAACCTGCTCATCCCGTGGGGCAACGGCAGCTTGGCACCCGGCGGTCGGCTCACCGAGCTCGACTTCCACTTCGGCCCCACCGTCACGCCTCAACTCTCGGGCATGAAGGCGCTGATCAAGGCACGGATGGACGGGGCCAGCTCCGACCAGCTGATGGTCCAGTCGATGGCACCCGACACGGTCGTGCCCTCGCTCAGCCAACGGGTGCAGCCCATTGACTACATGGGCGGCAACGGTGGCTCGGCTGGCCGTATCTCTTTCCGCGATGATGGTGGCTCGATCACTCCGATCGACCCGTTCGTGTCGCCGCGCGAGACCTTCAACTTCCTCAACTCGGTTTTCCTGCCCCCCGATGCGTCGCCGGAGATGTTGGCCGCGATCGAGCGGCGGGCCAGCGTGCTCGATGAAGTCGGCGGTGCTGCGCAAGCACTCATGACCCGATTGGGAGCGTCGGACCGGGAGCGACTACAGCGTCACCTCCACGAAGTCGAGCTTCTCGAGAACCAGCTTCGCAGCGGTGCCGGCGACATCTCGGGCGCTTGCTTGGGTCCGATGGATCCCGGCGAAGACCCTGCTCTCGGTGGACAGGTCGCCGGCGTCGACCAGATCGACGGCAGCCTCGGCTGGAGTGACGAAGACACCCGCGCGCAACGGCAGATGGAGCTGATCCGGATGGCGTTCAGTTGCGACGTGACCCGTTTCGCGTCCCTGCAGATGACCAACTGGAAGTCGTGGATGGGCGCATCGAACATCGGCGCTGGCTGGGACATCGACATCCACGAGATCGGCCACACGGGATCCATGCCGAAAGAGGCGATGGGCGACGTCGTCGGTTGGCACGTCGGTCAGTTCGCCAAGCTCGTTCGCATGCTCAAGGAGACGCAGGAGTGGGATGGCAGCTCGTTGCTCGACAACACGGCACTCGTGCTGTGCTTCGAGGGTGGCCACGGTGAAGACCCGGTCGACGGCGGCTACAGCACGCACTCCACCCAGAACATGTCGGTGCTGGTCGCTGGCAACGTGGGGGGACTGGTCGCGGGCCAGCACATCGACGGGCAGGAAAGCCACCCCGCCGAGGTCACGCTCACCGCGATGCGGGCAGCTGGCTACGGCGGAGACTTCGGAGACTTCTCCACCGAGCTCGCCGGACTGCGCGGCTGAGCTCAGCCCTTGCGCCGCGAAGGCGGCAAGAGGTTCTCGAGAGCCGAGTCAGACTTCTGGCTCGGCTTCTTCTTGCCCTTGCGACGCCGGGACTTCTTCTTGGTCCGGGGGGGCGGGACCGGGTCAGGTTCGACCTCGGTGGGCGGTTCATCGACTTCGGCTTCGGCGACCGTTTTGGCTTTGGGCTCGGCTTTGGGCGCGGGCGCCTGCGTGGGGTCGGCCGGTGGTTCGGGTTCCGGAGATGTCTGCGGGTCGACGACCGCGGATGGTTGCTGCGAGGCGGTGGCGGGAGCCGACGGGGTGGCCTCGGTCTCCCACGGGTTCGCAAGTGCGAGGCCGCCCAGCGCCACGAGCCCAAGTGCGACACCGATCAACCAAGGCCGTTTCGGCGAGGGTTGCGTTGGGGCCTCGAGATCGGGGACGGACGCCGGTGCCGCCTCCACACCGCCCGAGAGCATGAACGCGGTGCCGCCGGACTCGCGCATCGATGTCCCGGACGCCGGCGGCTCCGGCACCCAGTTCGATGGGTCGTCGAGCTTCAGGTCCAGCGTTGCGAGGTAGTCCGCGAGGACGGTGTCCGAGGTGCGAATGCGATGGTCGAGCGCGAAGTCCTCGAGCGCGAGCTGAAGTTGCCGAGCGGAGTCGTATCGCTCGGCGGGGTCGGCCTCGAGCGCTTTCTCGATGATCGCTGCGAGCCCGCCGGGGAAGTTCGGATCGCGGCGGGTTGGCTTGACGTACTGCGCCCGCTGCGTCGCGTTGAGAACCGCGAACACGCTGTCGCCGTAGAAACAGCGCCGTCCGGTCGTCATCTCGTACAGCAAGATGCCGATGCAGAAGACGTCGCTACGCCTGTCGAGCGCCTCGCAGCGGACCTGCTCGGGCGACATGTATCCGGGCTTTCCAACCAACATGCTGGAGTTGGTTCCTGTGCCGTCGGAAGCGAAGCCCTTGGCGATGCCAAAGTCGGTCAGCTTGATCGCGCCATCGAGACTGACGAGCACGTTGGTCGCCGAGACATCCCGGTGGACGAGCTCGAGCGGCTGTCCTTCGGGGCTCCGCTTTTCATGAGCGTAGTGCAGGGCAGCACAGACCCTGGTTCCCGCCGAAAGGGCGCACTCGAGCGGAAGCTTGTTGTCCGCGCTCTCGCGAATCAGCCGGCGCAGGTCGACCCCGTGCACGTACTCCATCACAATGAAGTGTTCTTGACCGTCCTGACCGAAGTCGACGACCTGTGCGATGTTCGGGTGGTCGAGCGTGGCCGAGAGCTTGGCTTCGCGCATGAACATGCGCATGAAGTTGGTGTCGGCGGCGTACTTCGGCTTGATGCGCTTGAGCGCGAATCGCTTGGTGAACCCCTTCGCGCCGGTTCGCTGCGCGAGGTAGAGCACTGCCATTCCGCCGGCGCCGATTTCTCGCAGGCACGTGTAGCGCCCCAGCTGGCGGCCAACCAGGTCTGGAGTGCTATCGATCGGCTCGTGCTCGTCGGTCATCGCTGCGCGAAGGCCTCGCAACCGACCGTATCACGCCCTTCGGTCAGCGACGGCGCACGACGTGGCGGACCGCGGCACCCACGAGGACCGCGGCTCCGGTCGCTGCTAGGGCGACTCCAACGCCGCTGAGCGTCCTTGCAGTCCGCTCGCGCTTCAAATATGCGTCGAGGGTTGGGTCTCCGGCGTCGCTGCGAGCCCGAAGTCCCCACGCCGCGCCGTAGCTTGCGGCGCCGCCGACGACAAGGACGCCGCCCCCGATCCACAGCCCGAGCCCGAGCCGGTCTGGACCCTGTGCTGCAGGGGCAGGTGCAACCGGCGCGGGGGTCGTTTCGGCTGGAGGCTCGACGAGGACCGGAGGTGGAGGCTCAGCCGGTGGAGCCGGGATGGGCTCCGTCACCCCCAACTCTTCACGACAGTCGTTGAGGTTGCGGTCGACTTCGGCGCGATCCTCTTCCGGGGGATCGGTCGCGAGGAACTCTTCGTACAACGGGACCGCGGCGGCGCAGTTGTTGGAGATGCGTTGGAGTTGGGCCTCGACGTAGAGCAGATCCGGGTCGTCGTGCTGTTCCCGGGCGTCACGTACCGTCTCGATTGCGGCTTCGATGTCTCCGCTCGACGCCTCGGCTCGAGCGCGGTCGATCGCGTCGTCGACGGGTCCGAGTGACGCGAGGGCCACTGCGATGCTGACGACGATTTCGAGCACGTGGGCGGGAGAATACCCCAATGAAGCAGGCTCAATCTGGGCTCAATCTGGGCTCAATCTTCGCGAGTGAGTGAACGGAGCCAGCCATCCACGTCGGCGCCCAGCCGCTCTCGCGTCGAACCCGAGCTCGCGAACTCATCGACATGGCCACGCAGCGCTTCTCGGGCCCGAGCGAGGCGGCCACGCGCGGTACTGGGCACGCATCCCAGCGCGTCTGCGAACTCCTGGGCTTTGAGATCCTCCCAGTAGAACAAGACCAGTGGCGTTTGGAGCTCCTCGGGGAGTGCGACCAAGGCCTGCAGCAAGACGCGTTGTTCGTCGCGGCGGGCGACGATGGTGCTCATCCCGGTCCTGGATGAGCCTCCCTCGGGCCCGTCGAGGCGACTCATCGCGTCGTCGTAGCGACGGCTTCTCAGGTGATTGAGCAGCACATTGCGTGCGATGCCGAACAGAAATCCACGAAATGAACCGTCGCCGCGATACGCCGCCAGTGACGCCGCGCATGCCGCGAACGTTCGCTGGACGAGGTCCTCTGCTGCCTGCCCGGTCCGGTACTCGAAGAATCGCAGGACGGGCTGATAGTGCCGACGAGCCAGCGCATTTCCGGCGGCGGCATTGCCTTGTCGCCACGCTGCGAACAGCTCTGCGTCGGACCCTTCCACCCGGGTTGAATGGTACTGTACTGCGGTGCTGGACGGGGTACTCGGGGCGCGAACTTGTCTGCTGATCCTCGGGATCGCGGGTTCCGCCTCGTGTGTCCAGTTCGACGTGTTCGCCTGCGCGCAGGACAGCGACTGTGTCCTCAACGGACTGAGCGGATCGTGCGCTGCGACGGGGTATTGCGGGTTCCCTGACCCCGATTGCCCGGTTGGTTTCCGCTACAGCGAACACGCGCCTGGGAATCTGGCCGGGGAGTGTGTCGATGCCGCGGGAGGCTCCGCGACAGAGGGCTCGACCGGAACCGGCACCGGTATCAGCTCGGATCCGACGGTCGCGACCCTGGACACGGAAACGGAATCGGATACGGATACGGACGCAGAGAGCACCGGGGGCATCGACACCTGCGTCGACCTCGACGGTGATGGCGCAGGGGTTGGGCCCGGCTGTGCAGACGAAGACTGCGACGACGACAACCCGGCGACGTTCGACGGGTGCGTCTACTTGGGACCGGACGGGGACGACGCGAACGCCGGAACCCGGGATGCGCCGTGGCGAACCTACGGCCACGCGATCGCGCAGCTCTCGGCGGGCAGCAGTTTGGTGGTTCTCGACAGCCGCTACGCCGAATCCGAGGTCGGTACGCCGTTCGCGGATTGCGAGGATGGCGATGCGAACTCCGGCACCGCGCAGATGCCGATTTTCGTCCGAGCAGAGAACGATGGCCAGGCGGTGATCGATCGCGAGGGCAGAGCCTACGGATTGGGTACCGACCAGTGCAGCCACTGGCGATTCCGCGGGTTCTCGATCATCTCCATCGACAACGCCTCCGACGACACCGGGGCGTGGCGAGCTCCGGTGGCGCTGTACGGCACGCAGAACGTGCAGGTGAAGCACGTGTTCGTTCACCACACCAACCGCTTCTTCAACGAGCACGCATTCGTTCTGGGCGGGGCAACCGACGTCTTGATCGAGGACGTGGAGCTGCACGACTTCTTTCGGTCGGGCTTTTCGATCTACAACTCTGACGAGGTCACGTGTCGTCGCTGCTACGCCCATTCGCACGAGGTGCCGGATCTCGATGCATGTCCGGACCGGCCCGACTGCGCCGATCCTGATTCACAGGACCTGAGGGGGACGACGGCATGCCCGATGTGCTCGGCGGGCAGCCCGGACCGCGGGGACAACTCGTTCTACGTCGAGCGCAGCAACGGCGTGTTGCTCGAAAACTGCGTCTCCGAAGGCAGCGCGCGCGGGTTCCAAGTCACAGGCGGCTTCGGCCAAGACGGTGAGAGCGCCGGGCGAAACATCCGCATCGTGCAGTCGCTCTCACTCGGAGACGATCGAGGTGTGGTCGTGGGGCAGAACTCTGAAAACCTCGCGCCCGTGGGTCTGGTGATCGAGAACTTTGTCGTACTCAACAGTACGAGCACCGGGCTGGAGCTGCGAGAGCCCGATGAGCTGGTCTTGCGCGACGTGAGCGTGTTCGGGTCTGGCGGGATCGGCGTGCGGGTTCCAGATGCCGACGCCAGCGTGTGTAGCGGCGGTGAGTGCTCGGCGACCTTCGAGCGACTGTTGATCGAGGGGGCCGAATCCGACGGCTTCAGCCTGGAGGTCGAGCCTCAGTCTTGGTCTCTGACCCAAAGCAGCATCAGCGGCGCCGGCGATATCTCCTTCCCCTCTCTGGATTCCGACGACCCTTTTGACGACGAAGGCAACGCTCGCAACAACCTCGAGGGCACCGCAACCCGGGTTGGTTCGGGCGATGGTGAGTGTCGAATCTATGTCCCGAGCGACAGCAACATGTTCGACCCCTTCGGAGACGGCAACTCGGTAGGGGCGAACGTCGTGGAGCTCATGGTCGACGGAACCCCCAGTGGGATGCCGCTGTGGTCGAGCGAGGGCGCGTTTCCTTGCATCGACGACCCGGCCGAGCCGGCTCAGGTCCCCGGGGAGCAGTGCCGCGACTTGGCCGAGCGCGTTGGCTTCTCTGGCACCTGCGAAGCGCCCTAGGGGCCGTCCCGAGTCGGTCCCTGGGCTCAGGACCCGGCATCGACAATGGCGCTGGCCTTCGTCGGGTTGGATCGGCTGCGGACGATAATCGCGGGCGAGAGAATCTCCGCTTCCGAGAAAGCATCCATCACCCGCATGTTGACGTCGGTTTCGAACAACTTCTCGTAGCGAGTGTCGAGCACGTAGGCCTTCACCCGGAGCCGGACCGCCAGGTAGTTTTCCGTGATCACCTGGTTGACCAACACCACGACTGGCTTCTCGAGAAACGTGTAGCGGCTGGACACAGCGCACTCGGCCGCGAGTTCGCGGGCGCGCCTCACGTCTTGGTCCGGCGCGATGTAGAAGTCCATCGTGCACTGCATGTCCAGAGCGCCGTAGTTCCCGTTGGACGTCATGTCACTGAGGAACTTGTTGTTCGGAATGGTGACGGTGTTGTCGCCAAGCGTCTGTAGGCGGACGGAGCGGAGGCCGATCGCGGTGATATCTCCGTACTCTCCTCCGAACGTGATGCGGTCGCCGACCTGGAAGGGTCGGTCGATCATGATCATGATGCCGGCGATGAACGAGGCGACCAGATCTTTGATCGCGAAGCCGATCGACACCGCGACCGTACCGCCGATGAGCGCGATGATGCTCTCGTTGAAGTCGAAGCTGAGGTAGATGACGGTGAATCCGGTTCCGACGTAGAGCAGGAACTGGGCAAAGGTCGCGACCTTTTGGAGCAGGAGCCGCCGGTTGGGAAAACGCTGGCTGAGTCCGGCGACGGACTGCTTGAGGAACCGCATCGTGATCGCGGTCCCGATCACGACGAAGACCGACGTGAACACGCCGCTCCATTGGATCAACCGGGCGATCTGGCCCAATGCCTCGACGTCCGGAGCCGCTTCTGCCATGAGCGGCCCGGTGAGAGCGAGAGGAGCGGTGAGGCTCGAGTTTGTTGTGAGCGTGGTGAGCGTCGTGAGCGTCGTGATCATTGTGGACTCACAGAGACGAGAGCAGGTGCTGCCGTTGAAGGACGGTGGTGATGGTGCGGTACCAGGGCCAGGTCATTCGGTACCCGCCCTGGAATGGCTCGACGTAGCCGCGCGAGCTGCAGAACCGCATCGCGTCTTCGACGTCCTTGGAGGGGAGTTGCGTGGCGCGTTCGATCTCTGGAAGCAACGCCAACTCCAGCTGAACAACGGTCCGCAGGACGAAGAGCTGAGAGAGGCTCAGTGCCTCGATCTCCTCCGGCGGAGGCTCCTTGAACAGGCGGACGACGACGCCGCCTTCTTCGTCTCGGAACAAGGACTCGCGGAAGGCGTGCATGGCGACGGCCGGGTTGCCCTTCGAGTAGTCCCACAACAGCCGGTAGTAGCTGGCCTCGGTGCGGTCGCCCTGGTCGGGTAACGGCTCACTCTGCCGCGGGACGACCAAGCCTTCGAAGCTCGGATCGATTCCGGCGATCTCGCATTGGCCCTTGATGAGCTCGCCCAGCGTGTCTTCGGACCAGCCTGGGAGCTGGATGATCTGCTCGAACGAGACACGGTCGCCTCGGGCGCGCCGAATGTACTGCCACGCTGCCGAGCCAATCGTGACGACCCATGAGATGCCGCCGCCAACCGCCCGACTGAAGTCGGTGAACGTGTCGAGGCCCCGCAGGCCGTTGACGGCGGGGATGACGAGTCGCTGGAGGTCGTCGACAACGACGACGCATCGGCCGAGGCTGCGCATGGCTCCGACCAGGTCTTCTCCCTCCGCGGTGGGCTTGCCTGCGATCTTTGCAAACTCCTTCAGAAGGGCATCTGCGCCCTCTTCAGGGCAAGATATGCAATGGACGTCGATGTCCTCCACCGACTCCTGCAGGCGCCGAATGAACACGCTCTTGCCCGCGCCTTTCTCTCCAACGATCGCGGTGAGGGTTCGCCGGCCGGACCGAAGCTGGTCGGCGACACGTTCGAGCTCGGAACTCCCGACGCTGTCGAGCAACGGATCTGGCACGAGCTCCGGGTCGAAGTGCGGGCGGACTTTCTTCTCGATCGGCCGATAGCGTTCGTCGGCTTCGGTCGCGGCCGCCTGTTTCGCGAGCTCGCGGCGAAAAAGGTAGGCGAGGAGCCGACGCGTGACTTCGAGACCGGAGAGCTGGCGCATGATCCAGGCTCCCGAGCCCATCGCCAACAGGTAGCCCGCTCCGGCCGCGGCTGCCGGGAAGCTGCTGAGCCCGGAGCGCTGACCGGTGACCCAGCGCGTGAAGCCGGTCTGTTCGGGTCGCTCGCCGACGAGCTCGAAGATGATCGGTTTCCAGCGGTGGACGAGATAGATCGCCACCGGAAAGCTGAGGAACCAGCAGGTGGAGAACACCCAGCTGTACAGGGCACCCCGCCCGACCATCGCAGCGGTGAGCGCGAGCACCATCCCGACGGCGATGATGTTGGCCCCGACGACGCGCAGGGAGTGGATTCGCAAACTGGAGTTGTCTCGGGTGGAGGCGGAGTACAGGCGCTCGCGGGCGGCGAGAGCATCCACCAGCAAGACCGCTGCGAGACCCAGAAGGACCCACCGCGCCGCGATCCACAGGAGGCTCAGACTCGGGATACCGGCGATGTCCTCGATGACGTACAGCAGGCCCCAAATGACCGCGAGCATCACGAGCGGTCGTCGAATACGCCGGAGGTACCAGACCGAAGAGATCGCAAACCGGACCGTGGGGGTCATGGGCCGCCGTTCTCGGAGTCCCGTCTCGAGCTTCTCCAGGATCTCGGTGCCCCGTCGCCGCCACCACACGAAGGCCACGATCAGGGCCGCGAGCTTGAGCACGGCGAGCACAACCTGAACCGTGGAGTTTATGAGTTCGTCGAAGAACTGCGCTCGGTGCCGGGGGAGGCTCTGCACGAAGAAGCCAAGCTCCAAGGACATCTGCTTGAACTCTCGCTTCGCCTGGTCGACGCCGTCGGACCCGAAGCTGGTCACCGCACGACGCAGGCCAGGGCTGGCCAGGTCGAGCAATCGGAGTCGGGTGTTGTTGAGGGCGACCAGGTCGTCGCGCGTTTGGCCGGCGAGCTCCCAACCGATCTCTTCGGACAGCGTGGAAAGCTCCTGTTCTTTTTTTGCGACCTCGCCCCGCAGCTCCGAGACGTCCCCACGGTCGGTGTTGGAAGGGAGTTCAGAGTCCAAGGGCGTTCCAACGCCGGGAATGCCCTCCCTGTCCTTGAGCCGCTCGAGGTCGCCTGAAAGCCGGGTGCGCAGGACCTCCAGGTCTTCACGGATCTCCCGATACATCGGGTCCGCTTCCGCGGCGATCTCGCTCTCGAACTTCGGTGACTCGGCGAGCGTCGTCAGCCGAAGGTTCCAGTCGAGGACGCGATCGTGATCTTCGGCGCGCTCGACTCGACGCCGCGCGAGTGCGGCCTCGAAGTTTGCTTGGTCTTCTTGGATCCCAAGCAACCGCGCCCGCTCTTGGGCGATGATCCGCTTGGCCTTGGTATCTGCCTTTCGGGCGGTTTCGAGGGCTTCTTCGCGGGCGGCGGCCTTCAGCGCGGCCTCGGCTTCAGCGTCGGTCAAGCTCTCCGATGCGGCCTTCCTTGCTTGAGCGGCCCGTTCCTTCTCGGCTAGGGCTTCCTCGAGTTCGGTCGGATCCTCTGCGGGCGCCGGTTTCGTCTCGACCGCCGCGGCGGCCTCCGCTGCCCGTTCAGCCTCGGCCTTCGCCTCGACTTCGGCCTTCGCTTCAGCAATCCGGCGGTCGTGATCCTGTGCCAGTGCCTCCCGTTCCGCAACGCTCAGCGCCAGGAACCGGCGTCTCTGCAGGTCGAGATCGGCGCGCGCGATCCGGACCTTCTCATCGACGGCGCCGGCACTGGTCGCGAGTAGGTCGAAGCGCAGCAGCGGGGCGGGGTCGAGACCGAGGTCGAGTGTGCCGGTGAGGTAGGCGCGCAGATGGTCAGCGTGAGTCTGAGCTGCAAGCTCCGTTGCCGCGTCTTGCTCGGCCTGGATCTTTGCCGCAGCGCGGCGAGCAGCATGCGCTTGGATGCGAGCTTTGCGGTCCTCGACGGACAGGCTGAAGAACTCGCGGAGAGCCAGCTCCAGCGCTGCATCGGGAGTGAGGTCGGCAAGCTCCGCGCGACGTCGCGTGCGGCGGCGTGCCTTGGTCGTGTCCGGCGCGAGAGCACGTTCGAGAGCGGCGTCGAAACGCTGACCGGCGGAAGTCGCCCAATGGGGGACGCTGAGGTCGAGGACGAAGAGGCCCTCCGCCTCGATCTGTACGTCGAGGTCGCCGTCGGCGAGTGCCCGGATGTTGCGCGCGCGCTCCCGAATCGTGTCGTCGTCCGCAGGCAAGGCGGCTGCGGGGATCGGCTTCGCGGTCGTCTCTTCGTCCGCGGTGGGGTCTGGTTTTGGATCCGGCTCTGCTGCCTCGGGGGCTGGTACCGGAGGCTCGACTTCGGCGTCAGCTGAGGCTGCCGGTGCTGCGGGGGTCTCGGGCGGCTCGGCGAACGCTGGCGCGGCGACGGTCGCCCAGATCCAGGTCACCACCGCAACGAGCAACGGACGCGACGCGACGCGTCCGACTCGTGCGATCGCGGGGCCGTGCGAAGAAGCGCGAGAAGGCACGGGCCAACGGTACACGACCCCAATCCGTCTTGGAGGTGCTGGGGCGAAGGGCAACAGTGCGGAGATCTGACGCACCGAGCAACGACCAAGGCCCCCCGCACGCAGGTGCAGAGGGCCGTCGTCGTCGGAAACGGTGCTTGTCCTACTGGCCTTCGAACATCTCGATGTCGCGCAGGTCCGTGAGAGACTCGTCGTCCCCGATGTTGTCCGTGTCGCCGTAGCCGAGCCGGCCATCAGCCCCCTGTCCCCAGCATCGAACCCGACCGGCCTCGGTGATGACACAGGTGTGGTTGCCGTCCGCGGCGATGGAGCGAACGGTGGTGTCGAGGGACACGACTCCGGCATCGGAGGGGTCTTCGTCGTCGCCGATCGTGTCGGTGTTGCCGTAGCCGAGCTGTCCGCTGGAACCGAAGCCCCAGCACTGCACCGTGCCGTCGTCGAGCATGGCGCAGGTGTGGGCAAATCCGGCGACAACCTGGCGGGCCGGTCCGTCGAGCTCGACCGTGCCAGCATCCGCAGGAGAGTTGTTGAAGCCGACGTAGGCGCCGCTTCCGTAGCCCAGGCGGCCGTCGTTGCCTCGGCCCCAACACTGAACGTCGCCGCCTTCGAGCACGGCGCAGCTGTGGAGCCAGCCCAGGGCGATGTCGGTCGCGAAGTCCGAGAGGACCACGTCACCGGCCGATGCGGGCGTCTCGTCGTCACCGATGGTGACGTTACCGTTGCCGTGGCCTAGGGCTCCGTTGGCCTGGCTACCCCAGCACCGGACCGTTCCCAGGTTGGTGCGAGCGCAGGTATGTGCCTGACCGGCTGCCAGCTGCAGGACGGTTGCGCCGACATCCGTGACTGGGCTCGAAGACAACGCTTCGTTGTCGCCGATGTTCGTGGCCTGTCCGACGATGCCGAGTTTTCCAGTCGTGGCCTGACCCCAGCACTTCACGTCACCGGACTCGAGCGCGGCGCACGAGTGGAACGCCCCGCCGCCACTGCCGATGGTGGCGATCGAGGAGCCAAGGCTGACGGACTCGACGCTGGTAATCGCTTCGTTGTCGCCAAGGGGTACGGTGTTGCCGTATCCGATCTGTCCGACGCTCGCGGCCCCGAAACACCGGGCGGTGCCGTCGTTCAGGGCGACGCAGGTGTGGGAGACGCCGGCGACAATCGACTCCGCCGTGACCCCTTCTCCCAGGTCCACGAACCCAACAGCGGCGGGGGTTTCGTCGTCCCCGATGTCGTCGGTGTTGCCATAGCCCAGGCGGCCACTTGCCGCGTTGCCCCAGCACTTGACCGATCCGCTGTCGAAACGGGCGCAGCTGAAGTCGCCACCGAGTGCGAGCTCGACAGCCTCGTGGGCAGAGCAGTCGTTGTGGCACGCGTCGGTGTCGTCGCCGTTGGCGTCGTCGCACGTCTCCACACCGAACTGCGTGAACCCGTCTCCGCAGCTTGCGGCCAGGCAGCTCACACAGCCGTCGGTCGTGTCCGCGTTGCCGTCGTCGCAGGACTCGTTGAGCGCGTGCAGGAAGCCGTCCCCGCAGACATTGACGGTGCAGCTTGCCGTGCAGTCGGACGTGTCGTCGTTGAGCAGGCCGTCGTCGCACTCCTCGCCGTCATCCACCGCGCCGTCGCCACAGAAGGCCGCCAGGCCGCCGGTCGTGGACTCGCCGCCGGACACTCTGGAGCCGGTCGAGCTGCCGTCGGTGTCGCCGCCCGTGCTGCTGCTGCCGTCGGTGTCGCCCCCGGAGCTGCTGCTGCCGTCGGTGTCCCCCCCGGAGCTGCTCGCGTCCGTGCTGGTCGAACCCTCCGCGCTCGTGCTGCTCGTTGGACCGCTATCTGTCTCACCGGTCGTCATCGGGTCGCCGGTCGTGGGACCGGCGCTGGGGTCCGCAGTGGTGGAACCATCGGCAGACGTACTGCCCTCGTCGGAAGGGGATGCGGTGTCGTCGCCGCAGCCACCAAAGGCTCCGACAGCAAAGACCGCGACCAGGGCACGAGACGTCATCGTCATGCCCCACGGTTCGGCACAATCCCCTCGGCTTTGACCCCCGGTCCCCATTTGTTCCACAACGCGTTGCCAGCGCGCGGTCGCAGTCCTGCTATGGTCCGCAGGAATGGAAAGCGCCGACTGGTTGCCCTTCCTCCGTGACCTCGCCGACGAAGCCGACGCGATCGCGATGCGCTACTTTCGGGCCGGTGACCTACATGTGGACGCCAAGCCCGACCGCTCGCTGGTGACGCAGGCCGACCTCGAAGTGGAGACCGCGGTCATCAACGCCACGGCGACTCGGTTTCCGGACTTGGGCGTCTTTGGCGAGGAGCACGGGCAGCGAAACCCCAACGCCTCGCAGCGCCTGATCGTTGATCCGATCGACGCGACGGCAAACTTTGCCCGAGGACTCCCCATCTTCGCGACGCTGCTGGCCATCGAGTCGGAGGGCGAGGTCGTCGCGGGAATGGTCAGCGCGCCCGCGCTTCACCAGCGTTGGCATGCCGCGCGTGGGCACGGTGCCTACAGCGGGGAGCGCAAGTTGAGTGTGTCGGGGGTATCTGCTCTCGCCGACTCGCAGATCTTCCACAGCTCGCTCGCTGGTGCCGAGGCTGTCCCCAACACCACGAGAATTCCCGCGCTCCTCAACAAGAGCTGGCGGCAGCGTGGTGTGGGCGACTTCTACCAGCACATGCTCGTGGCCGAGGGTTGCGGTGAGATGGCGCTCGACCCGATCGTGATGCCCTGGGACATCGCACCGCTGCAGATCATCGTGGAGGAGGCAGGCGGCAAGGCCACGACGGTCGGCGGGGACCGAAACATCCGTGGCGGAAGCCTGATCTCGACCAACGGCCTGCTGCACGAGGTTGCGCTCTCGCACTTCGACGCGGGGTGATCCTGGTTTGGGGCCCGTTTGGGCAGGCTGTCTGCGACGGTGAAACGGTTGTCGCAGTCCATGAAACGTGACCGCGTCTCGGACCGCATAGCGACGGCGGAATCCGGCTTGGCACGGAAGGTGCTCTGATCTCCAGGCACGATGACCACTACCGAATCCGTACATCTCCTGGACGCTCTGAAGCAGCGCGGCGATGGCGAGGTGAGCGCTTCGTGGCTGGCGAAGAACCTCGAGAACGTAGAACTGATCGACGTCCGCGAACCGCACGAGCTGACGGGTCCGCTCGGGAGTATCCCTGAGGCGAAGAACGTTCCGCTGCTTCAGTTGGTTGGCAATCCGAGAAGCGTTGAGAGCGGCGCCGCGGTGGCGCTGATCTGCCGGTCAGGCCGACGATCGTCGATGGCAGCCGAAGCGCTTCGACAAGCGGGGCACGAAGCGGTCGCCTCGGTCGAGGGCGGCATGTTGGCGTGGAACCTCGACGTGCTGGGCAAGGAAGGCGTGCATGAGGACGAGAAGATCGCCAACACGCACAACCTCTCCGAAGCGGTCTTCCGTACCAACGGACTGCCCGAAGTGTCGGCCGGTTGGGTTCAGAAGAACCTGGGGCGGTTTCGTCTCATCGACGTTCGCGGTGCAGGGGAACTTCAGGAGTTCGGACGCGTCGCGCAGGCTGAACACATCGAGATGCAGTCATTCGTCAACGGAGCGATGGACCTCGACCTCGGAGCACCGCTGGTGGTGATGTGTGCGTCGGGCGGCCGCAGCGGTCGGGTCGTCTCGGCGCTGGAGACGATGGGCTTCACCGCGGTGGCTTCGCTCGAAGGCGGCCTGTTCGGTTGGCGCAGCGAAGGCCTGCCGACCGTCTGATCGGTCGGTTGCCGGCACTCCGGTGCTCGAGTCACCGCCGGACTCTCTCCGCGTTGGACAGGGCGCACTCGGTGCCGCACATTAGCGCGGGTGGGGGTGCTCGAGCTCGTCGTCGTCGTCGCTGGGGCCGCGGCGTCCGCGATCCTGGTGGCGGTCGGACGGGCTCGCCAATCCAAGAACCCTCGCGACCCGGAGGCCCGGGCCAAGCTACCCGTGGCGTGGCTGCTCGCAGGCGCGGGTGGGCTTGCGCTCGCACCTGTGCTCGGCTGGACAATGGCGCCGCGTTGGGTCGCACACGTTGCGTCGGCCGTTCCCGGGGAGTTGGTGCTGACCGGCGTGGGCGATCCCTGGATGGCACGGGCCTACGCTTTTGCCGCGATCACGACCTTGGTCGCACTTCCAGGATCGGCATTCGTGGTGTGGCTGGTTGCATCGACCCGAAGGTCGCCCATCGCAGCACTCTTCTTCGCCGGGTTCACGAGCCTGTGTGGTGGGCTCGCCGTGATGCTCTCTTGGGCGCTGCACGACATGATGTTGGCGGCGTTGGTCGACACCAGCTCCCTTGGCGCCGTGCCGGACATCGACGTTCAGTTCACGTTACGCGCTGCGGTCAGCAGCAGCACGCGTTTGAGTCTGGGGCTCGGCGTGTCCGGAGCTGCCATCGGGGCCGTTGCAGCGGCAGCGGCCTCCTCGGCGAAGGGCCTCCGCATCGCCCTGTGGTCGACGACAGGGCTCCCTTTTGGGGCGGCGCTTGTCTCGGCGGTCGCCACCCCTGCGGACCTCAGATCTCAGCTGAGCATCATGGTCCTGGTCGTCGCCGCTTGGCTCTTGGGACTCGGCCTTGGCGCGGGTCTACACCGTGTGCTTTCGCGGGGCAGCGATCGCGGATGAAGCCTCGATGCCGGGCGGAGGCGTCATCGCATCGACGGCGCCCGCGGTCCGTCACCGAACAGGCCTGCGCTTGCTGACATCGGCGTCGTCTCGCTTCGGCTCGACGGCGTTCGGTGTGCAGCTGGAAACGTCTGGACCCACAACGGCTCAGGGGGAGGCTGGCGACCCCAGCCGGTCTTCGACCAGGCCCATGAACATCTTCAGTCCCAGTGGGATGATCCGGTCGTCGAAGTCGAAGTCCGGGTGATGGCAGACCGGAGTCGTCAGCTCCTCGTTGCCTGTGCCCAAGAAGAAGTACGCACCTGGGATGGCCTGCGCCATGTATGCGAAGTCTTCGCCGCCGGCCATTGGAAGGTCGGCATCGGTGACGTTCTGCGGCCCGACGATGCGCTCCGCCACGCGGACGACCGACTCGGCGCAACCGTTGTGGTTGACCAGGACCGGGTAGCCACGGCGGACCTCGAGCTCGGCGTCGACGCCCAGGGCGGCGGCGGTTCCCCGCACGACTTCTTCGAGACGTGCGTAGACCCGTTCTGTCACGCTCTCGGAGAAGGTCCGAATGGTGCCGCCCAGTCGAGCTTGGCTTGGGATCACATTGTGGGCGGTGCCGCTGTGAACTGTGCAAACGCTGAGCACCGCGCCTCCATCCGAGGAGATGCCACGGGAGACGACGGTCTGTAGCGCGTTGATCATCGCGGCAGCCGCGACGATCGGGTCGCGGCACAGCTGAGGCTGGCTCCCGTGCCCGCCCACCCCGGTGAGTG
>CAJXVA010000060.1 GCA_913061055.1 uncultured Pseudomonadota bacterium | reverse complement strand
ACGAGATGTAGAGAGGTCTCGTGGGCTCGGAGATGTGTATAAGAGACAGCTCCTCCGGAGGATTGCAGGACAGCACCGGGGCCGGGGAGAGTGGGGGGCCGGGCGGTTGCATCACCGACGACACCGCCGGCGATCATACCTTCGACTGCGGCCATCTCACGTTCGACGTCTCGGTCCCGTCGCGTTGCCTTCGGGAATCGTGTGGGCTCATCGTCGACGTGCACGGCAGGACCATGAGCGGGCCGATGCAGGAGGCGAACACCAGACTCAAGGCACTGGGGCTGGAGCGGGGCTACGTCGTGATTCAGCCCAACGCCAACCCGGCTCCACCACTGTCAGCGTGGGTCGGCGAGGCCGACGATGCCACTGTGGTCGACTTCGTCGAGCAGGCCATCGCCGCGTTCGAGGTCGACTCGGATCGTGTGCACCTCACCGGGTTCTCTCAAGGGGGCTCGATGACGTGGCGATTGCTCGGAGACTACGGCGAGCTGTGGGCATCGGCCGCGCCCGCGGCCGCCTGCGGTATCGGACTTCCTTCTGCCGTCGTGCCGCTGCTGTACATGCACGGCACCGCGGATGCGCTCACCGGGTATGGCTGTGCCGAGCCGTATGTGGATGCGCTGCGCGAGCACTATGAACTCGCCGGGGACGGTGAGGTCGTGGACTCCGGCGAGGACCACGTCCGGGTGCGCTACGGCAGCGACGGACCCGCGCTGATCGAGTTGCTCTCCCACGACTACGACAATGGAAACGCGATCCTTGGTGGTCACTGCTATCCCGGCAGTGACGATCCTGGCGATGCGCCGGGGCAGCTGTTCACGTTCGCCTGTGGTGGCGACGAGGCATTTGCGTGGGGACAGAGCGTGATCGATTTCTTCGAGGCGCATCCCCGTGCGGCCCGTTGAGGCCGTCGGCCGAGCTGCTTCGAACCAACGAAAAGGGCGCAGCAACCGGAAGGTCGCCGCGCCCCGAATCCGTCCGAGGACGGACTACTTCTTGAGGCTCTTGCAGAAGTCGACGGCAGCTTTCTGTTGCTCTTCGCTGCTGGCGGTGGTGGAGCACTCGAACTGCTTGCCGTCGATGGTGCGGTTGACCTTGACCCAGTAGTTCGTGCCCATGCCCCCCTTGTTGGTGAAGGTCAGCACGAAGCCGTCTTCCAGCTTCTCTTCCTTGAGGCCCTCAGGGCCATACATGTCGGCATCCTCTTTGGCCTTCTCGATGGTAACGGCGTCACCTTCGACGTTGGAGACCGTCGCCACCAGGTTGGGACCCTGGACCATGTCGGAGCCCATCATGTCGGAGACGTTCGAGCCTGCGGGAGCGGTGCCTTGGAGGCCGGTTTTGGGGAGCTTGACGTCGCCGCCGCCCGCCTCTTCCTTCTTCTCTTCCTTCTTGGCGTCGCCGCCCTTTTCGTCTTTCTTGGCGTCGCCGCCCTTTTCATCCTTCTTGGCGTCGGCCTTCTTGTCATCTTTCTTTTCGCCGCCGTCGCAACCAGCGAGCGCGAAGGAAGAACCAATAAGGGACACGAGGAGGAGCGTTGCGGTGCGCATGCCCGAGTGACGTACCACGGACGTGCCGGTTGCGGCCCGGCCTACGAAAATCGCCACCCACCGCATTGTTCACGAGCCCCAGGGTTGTTACACCGTGGCCAACGCCGGTGCGCAGTGCACGGTGTGGGGCTCCGCCATGTGGCTGGAATTCGTTATCGCCATCCCACTCTTGCTTTGTTGGGCCCCTCTGTGGGGGAGCCGGGTGGCGGGCCGCAATGGCGCGGCATGGGCCGCGGGGGGGGTGACGGCCATGTCGATCGTGGCGCTGTCGCAGGTCGCCGCGCCGGTCCTCGATGGCGGGATCGTCCTCACCCGCATTCCATGGATGCCGACCTTGGGGATGGATCTCGCGCTGCGGCTCGACGGTCTCGCGCTGCTGATGTGCACCCTGGTCCTGGGGATCGGGCTGCTCGTCGTCTTGTACGGACGCTACTACCTCTCGACCTTCGATCGCGACGACCGCTTCTTCGCGTTTCTCCTGTTGTTCATGGGGGCGATGCTCGGGGTGGTCACCTCCGAGAACCTCCTGGTCTTGGTCGTGTTCTGGGAACTCACCTCGGTCAGCAGCTTCTTGCTGGTCGCGTTCAAGAACGACAAGGCGGACGCGCGACGGGGCGCACGCCGAGCGCTCGGGGTCACCGGACTTGGGGGACTGTGTCTGCTGGGCGGGGTCTTGATGCTGGGCGACGTCGCCGGCAGCTTCGATCTCACCACGGTCCTCGCGTCCCATGACGTGATCGTTGCGGACGATCGATATCCGTACCTGCTGTCGCTGGTCCTGCTCGGCGTCTTCACCAAGTCCGCCCAGTTCCCGTTCCACTTCTGGCTTCCCGGTGCCATGTCCGCGCCGACGCCCGCGAGCGCCTACCTGCACTCGGCCACGATGGTGAAAGCCGGCGTGTTCCTGCTGGTGCGACTGTGGCCGGCGCTGTCGGGCACCACGCTGTGGTTTGTGTTGGTCACCGGGGTCGGCCTCACGACGATGGTGTTTGCAGCCTTCGTGGCGCTGTTCGAGCGCGACATCAAGGGCCTGCTCGCCTACTCCACGATCTCCCATCTGGGGCTGATCACCGCGCTCGCCGGGCTGAACACCACGATGGCGGTGGTCGCCGCGATCTTCCACATCATCAACCACGCCACGTTCAAGGCGTCGTTGTTCATGGCCGCGGGCATCATCGACCACGAGGCCGGGACGCGGAACATGGACGAGCTGGGGGGCCTGGCCAAATACATGCGCTCCACTGCAGTCCTCGCTGCGGTCGCGTCCTCGGCGATGGCAGGGATCCCGCTGCTCAACGGCTTCTTGTCCAAGGAGATGTTCTTCAAGGAAGCCGTCGAGGTCGGCGAGGTCGCGGGCTGGGCCCTTCCGGTCCTGGCGACCCTCGGAGGTGCGTTCAGTGTCGCGTACTCGATCTGCTTCGTTTGGGGCGTGTTCTTCGGTCCCGAGACGGGCAAGCTGAAGACGACCCCACATCCGCCGCCGGTGTGGATGCAGGCGCCGGTCTGGCTGCTCGTCGCACTGTGCATCTTGGTCGGTGTCGTGCCCGGGCTCGTCATCCAGCCGGCGCTCCGCGGCATCGCGACCAGTGTGCTTGGAGCGAATACGCCCGACATCGAAATCCATGTCTGGCACGGCTTCAACGTGCCGCTGATGATGAGCTTCGCCGCGGTCGCGGTTGGCCTATTGCTGTTCGCAAAGTACGACGCCCTCGTTCGGCTCAAGGCACGCTTCCCCCGTGCCCCCAAAGGCGTCCGGCTCTACAATGCTGCGCTCAGCTTCGCGTACCGGATCGCCCGCGGCATCACCGAGGTCTGCTACACCGATTCGCTGCCTCGCTACATCGTGCTCGTCGTCGTCAGTGCGCTGGTCCTGGGCCTCAGCCCGTTTGTGGGCGAGGGCCTGGACGGGTTCACGGCACCCAGCGGGTTGCAGGCCGCGGAGCTCCCTGTCGTGGCGTTCGTGGGGGTCTTTGTGCTGGGGGCGGTTTGCACCGTTCGTTTTCGACACCGCCGGTTCTTGGCGTTGATCATGCTCTCGCTCTGCGGGCTCGGCACAACGCTGCTGTTCGTCGAGCTGTCGGCGCCCGACCTGGCGCTTACCCAGCTCTCGGTCGAGCTCGCGACCACCGTTCTCATCCTGCTGGCGCTGTACTTCCTGCCCGAGGACAGCGACCGGGAGGGCAGCAAGGCTCGTCATGGACGCGACTGGGCCATCGCAGGCGCAATCGGCCTGGGCGTGACCGGCCTGATGTACGCGGTGCTGTCTCGGCCGGTCTCCTCGATCGCCGACTACTACATCGCACAGGCCAAGCCGTACGGCGGGGGCACCAACATCGTCAACGTGATCCTCGTCGACTTTCGTGGCTTCGACACGATGGGCGAGGTCACGGTGCTCGCCGTCGCTGCGCTCGCGATCGCGGCGATGCTGGAGAACGTCCGATTGATCCGACGCGAGACGACGATGGGCGCGACCGTTCGCTCGAAGGACCTGCATCCGTTCATGCTCGCCGTGATGACCCGGCCGCTGCTGCCGCTGTTGTTGCTGGTCGCCTTGTTCATCTTGTTGCGAGGGCACAACCTTCCGGGGGGTGGGTTCATCGCCGGGTTGGTCACGGCGGTCGCCCTGGCGCTGCAGTTTCTCTCCAGCGGCCTGCGATGGACGTTTGAGCGGCTGCAGATCAACTACATCGCTGCGGTCGCCCTAGGACTGTTGATCACACTCGCGACCGGTCTTGCCGCGATGTTGTTCGGTCAGCCGTTCCTCACCAGCGCCTTCACCCACGTGCATCTGGGGCCGATCGAGTTCGAACTCGCCTCCGCGATGGCCTTCGATCTTGGCGTCTTCATCACCGTCGTCGCGGTGCTGCTGATCATGATGGTCCGGCTGGGCCAGGTCGGCGAAGAGAAGGGCGAACATCAGGACGAACAGCCGGACCAAGGAAAAGGCGAACAGAAGGGAGCGAGCACCCCATGATGGACCTCGTCTTCGCTGCCGGCGTTGGCATTGTCGCGGCCTGCGGGGTCTACCTGCTGCTGCGGATGCGGACGTACACCATCGTGTTGGGGCTGGCGCTGCTCTCATACGCGACGAACTTGTTCCTCTTCGGTTCGGGACGGTTGTCGATCGGGCAGGCCCCCATCTTCGCCGAGGGCACCGAGGTCTATGCGGACCCGATCCCCCAAGCGCTCGTGCTCACCGCGATCGTGATCGGTTTGGCGATGACTGCGTTTGTCGTCGTCCTCGCCCTGATCTCGAATAAGGAGCTCGGGAGCGACCACGTCGATGCGGGTCGAGACGAGGAGGGCAAATGAACGGTCACCTTCCGATCGCGATGGTGGCGATCCCGATGTTCACCGCGGCGGTGGGCTTGCTGCTCGGCGCGCTGTCCAAGGACACCGCCAGGGTCCTGGGACAGCAGCGCGCGCTGGGCCGGGCATCGCTGTTGGTGTTGATGGTTTTGGCCGGGCTGATGCTCGAGGCGACGGCCGGCGGAGAACTGCTCGTCGTTCGATTGGGGAACTGGCCCTCGCCGTTCTCGATCGCCCTGGCGGTCGATCGCCTCAGCGCGTTGATGGTCGCGCTGACCATGCTGCTGGCGTTCTTCGTGCAATGGGCAGCTCGCGACGGCGCGGACACGCGCGGGCCTTACTTCCATCCGTTGCTTCAGTTCCAGGTGATGGGGCTCGCCGGCGCGTTCATGACCGGCGATCTGTTCAACCTGTTCGTCTTCTTCGAGATCCTGTTGATCGCTTCGTACGCGCTGCTCCTGTACGGCCGCGGCAGGGCACGGCTGCGGGCGGGGCTTCACTACGTCGTGATCAACCTCGTCGGATCGGCGTTGTTCCTCGTCGGGGTGGGCGTGATCTACGGCCTGCTGGGCACGCTCAACATGGCCGACCTCGCGGCCAAGGCGAGCCTGGTTTCGGCGGCCGACGCCCCACTGCTCCACGCGGGGGCGCTGCTGCTGCTGCTGGTCTTCGCGCTCAAGGCGGCCATCGTGCCGGTGCACTTGTGGCTGCCCGCGACGTACCACGCGCCGGTGGGTCCGGTTTCGGCCTTGTTCGCGATCATGACCAAGGTGGGGGTCTACGGGATCATCCGCGTGTTCGTGCCCATCTTCGGCCCGGGTCAGGGGTGGGCCTCTGGCGTCGCCGAACCATGGGTATTGCCGCTGGGGCTGGTCACGCTCGTGGCCGGCTCGCTGGGCGTGCTCGCGGCCACCGACCTCAAGAAGATGGTGACCTACCTGGTCGTCGCCTCGGTCGGCACACAAGTGACCGCCGTCGGGCTCTTCACGGAGCAGGCGCTGGCCGCAGCGACGTTCTACATCGTGCACAGCACATTGGTGACCGCGGGATTCTTCCTGCTGGCGGACGCGATCACCGTGCGTCGCGGTGAGGCAGGGGGACGCCTCTCGGCCGCACCCCTGATGCCGCAGGCTCGTCCGCTGGCGATCTTGTACCTGCTCGCGGCGGTCAGCACCGCCGGCCTTCCGCCCCTGTCCGGCTTCATCGGCAAGGCGCTGATCTTGGCAGCCGTCCCGGACGCAGTGCAGCCTGTGGTGTGGACCGTGATCTTGCTGACCAGCTTCTTGCTGCTCGTCCAGCTCGCGCGCATCGGCAGCGTGTTGTTCTGGAACCTCTCCGGGCTCCGAGATGAGGCCGAGCCCGCAGCGCCCAGTGTCCGGTCCCTGGCGCCCGCGGCCGTGATGCTTGCGTTCAGCGCCGTGCTGGCGCTGTTCGGCGAGCGCCTCGACGTGTTCTCCCGGGCCACCGCGGCCCAGATCTACGACCGGCAGGCCACGATCGACCGGGTGATGAACGACGCCGAGCCTTGGCCCAAGACCTGGCCCGAGCGCTCGACCCTCGAGGGGAAGGACGGATCATGAGCGAGACCTCTCCTGCCGAACCCGGCGGTGGTCGCCCCGGACTCGTCCCGCATCCGCTGCTCTCCGTTCTGGTCGCGGCCACCTGGCTCTTGGCGCAGAACAGCCTCTACATCGGTCACATCCTGCTCGCGGTCGCACTGGGCGTTGGGCTTCCCCGGTTGACCCACCGTTTCTGGCCGGGGGCTCCGCGTCTGCGGCGGCCGGGTGTGGCGCTGCGGTTGTTGGCGGTGTTCTTCTACGATCTTCTCGTCGCCAACTTCCAGGTGGCGCGTCTGGTGCTGGGCCCCAACGCCCGGCTCCGACCCGGGTTCCTCCAGGTCCCGCTCGACATGCAGGACGAGTTTGGCATCGTGCTGCTCGCCTCGATGGTGACGCTCACCCCCGGAACGGTCACCGTCGACCGCGACGCCGAACACAACATCATGTTGGTCCACGCGCTGGACATCGACGACGCCGACGCGATGGTGGCGCTGATCAAGAGCCGCTACGAGAAGCCGCTTCGCGAGGCTCTGGGGGAGGCACCGAGATGCTGAAGATCGCGATCCTGGCCTCGCTGGCCATGTTGTTCCTGGCGATGGTCTTGGCCCTGGTTCGGCTCCTTCGCGGGCCGTCGGTGCCGGACCGAGTGCTCGCGCTCGACACCGTCTTCGTCAACACCGTGGGCGTCGTCCTGGTGCTCGGCATTTGGCTCGAGACCAGCATCTACTTCGAGGCGGTGCTGATCATCGCGATGATGGGATTCATCGGCACGTGCGCCCTGGCCAAGTACGTCCTGCGCGGGGACTTGATGGAGTGAGCATGGTCGAGATCGTCGTCAGCATCCTGTTGGTGTTCGGGTCCGCGTTCGTGCTGCTGGGCTCCGTGGGGCTCGTGAAGTTGCCCGACGTCTACGCGCGCCTGCACGCACCGACCAAGGCCACCACGCTGGGGGTTGGGGCGCTGCTCGTGGCGTCGGCCGTACAGCACAGCGCCCTGCGCGAGGGCATCAGCGGCCAGGAGCTACTCGTCACCGGGTTCTTCTTCCTGACCGCGCCGATCGGTGCGTATCTGGTGTCGAAGGCTGCGCTGCACCTGCGGCTGAAGGCCGGCAAGGCCGAGCTACCACCGCGGGATTGAGGTCTTGTCACCGAAATGGGGGCGCGAACACCTCGCCGGCGTTCAGGCAGTTCGGACCTACACGCGGACCTCCGCGAGGTGCTATGAGGACGACGTGCCGGCTTCGACCCCGTGGGAAGTGCTGGTCGAGACGCCGGGGTACACACTGCTCAAGCGCTCGGCGGTGCTGCTGTGCCGCCTCCACACTACGCCGACGCCGCTGCTCCTGAGGGGAATCGAGCGGGCGCTCGAACAGCACTCCGAGCCGATGGCCGTGGTGATTCACGCGGGAGCTTCGGTCAGCGTCCCCAACACGCAAACACGTCTGGCAGCGTCTCGGGTCATGAGGCTCTCCGCGCCGAGAATCTCGGCTTGGGTTGTCGTGCTCGAAGGCTCGGGCCTGATTCGTACGGCGTTGCGAAGCGTGGCCAACACGGTGCGATTGATCGCCCGTTCACAGTTTCCGTTGAGGCTGGTCGCGAGTGCCGCCGAGGCCACGACTTGGCTCGCCGAACACGGAACGGTCGAGGTTACTGTCGAGGACATCGTCTCTCCGATAGACGACCGCGCTGCCTCGTGAGTCGCAGGTCATCGACGGGCCAGCCAGTGGGGGCCATCAGCCGCTGCAACAGACGTCGCATCGAAGGACGAGCTCCGGTCCATGGGTCGGGGAAGAACTCTGGGCGTAACGAGATCTGCGGTGCATGGAGTCTCAGGACGCCGGGAGTTCGTCCTGGATCTCGGAGGCGTCCTCAAACACCGTCCACGACGTCCGCGGAAGCCCCTCGAACACCCCGCCGAGGCGGGCCTCGAGCGCGTCATTTGGCATCGACCCCGTGTCCCGCAGATACACCTTGGCAACCCGGTCTCCATGACTGCGCAGCAACGTCGCGTAGACCTCCGGGTCCCGCTCCCCTGTGTCCCCAACCAGCACGAACCGGCGGTGCTCGAACTGCTCGATGAGGTCCGTGATGACCTGCTGCTTGTGGTCCTCGGGTGCTGCGAGCAGGTCGAGAAACGAGCCGTCGGTCCAGCGGAACGGCTTGAGCTGCAGCGAACCGGGGGGATAGCCCGCGTCGTCGATGAGTTGCTCGATGGCGCCGAGCAAGGGCAGGGGAGAGTTGGAGACGTAGTGAAACGCCGCGCCTTGACTCGCCCATCGCCGATACAGCGCGGCGACGCCCGGGCAGGCACGAGACGGACGCGCGAACGTGTTCTCGATCAGCCGCGCCTTGTCGTGGACCTCGGTGATCTTGATGGTGTCGTCGATGTCGGAGAGGACCGAGACGCCTTCATCGGGCAGCAGGAACACACGACCGGCGAAGTGGCGCTCGTCGCCGGCGGGCAAGACGACAGAGACCTCGAGCGTGGCCGGCGATGTCTGGGGCAGGAGGAGGACGCCGGAGCAGCGGCCATCGGAGCCCGACTTGCAGACCTGGGTCGTGGTGGACTCGGCGCGAATCGTCAACCGCTTGCCCCGCTCGTTGTCGACCATGAACGGCCGCAGGTTGGCGGCGATGCGCTTCGAGGTCACCGCGTCGACCTTGGTCTCCATGGCCTCTTCGATCAGCTTGACCGTCGCGGCACGGACGGGCCCGTCGTCCTCGGGCTCGAACACCCACGCCTCGATCGGGACGCTCCATCCCTGCGCGGTCTTGGTGCCGAACGTCGGGATGAATCGAACCTCTTCGTCCGAAGCAAGGTTGCTCGGCTTGGCCGCCCGAGCTGGCATGGTCTCGGCCGGGGGGTCCTCGGGTCCTGGTTGTACGGCCTCCGCGGGACATCCGCCGAGCAGGAGTGCGCCAAGAATCCACCGCCTGTGGTGCGGGAACTTCATAGTCGCGCGGTCAACTCGGCCAGTCGCTCCGGGCGCGCGAACGTCCGCAGCAGTTGCAACATGGCGGCCTCGGTGACCTCGGCCGGGCTCTGGTCCATGTCGCGATCGATCCACAACGACAGCCGAACCTGGCTCATCGCGGTGGCCGTCCGTGCACACAACTCGGGGTCGTCCTGCACGAACCAACCCTCCTGCATGCCGGCTTCGAACGCGGTCATCATCATCACGCGCCCGGCCTCCCACGCCTGGGTTTGCTCGGGGGTGCGGAGCTGGTCGGTGGTACCCCAGGGGACGCCTTCGCGAAGCTGGCCGCGAAGGTAGTCGGGTTGGCTCATGTGAAAGCGAAGGTAGCCTTCGATGCCGCCCCGCAATCGCTCGAACGGATCGCGAGCCGCCAGCACCTGCGCGCCGACCTCCTGCATCAGTCTGCGCAGCCGGTCCTTCTGAAGGGCCCGATAGACGTCGTGCTTCTTGGGGAACGTGCCGTACAGCGTCGCCAGCGAGATGCCGGCGCCCTTGGCGATGTCCGTGACCTTGGCCTGTTCGTAGCCGTGGGCCGCGAACTCGAGCTCGGCCGCGTCGAGGATGGCTTCGCGATACAAGGCCCGTTTGGCCTCCTGGAGGCGCACGCGCGGGCTGTGATGTGGCTGCGTTGACATCGGGGCCAGCACGGAATATTCCGTGCGAGAAACAGAATGGCAATTCTGTTTTCGGTTCGCCACCGTTTTCTTTGGCACTCGAAAGGCTCCCGATGACCGACCTCAGTGGACACGCATCCGGCCCCCCGCCGTCGTTCGACGACGCCAAGACGCAGCGTCAAAAAGCCCGCTCCGCCGGGATGGACCCGGACTACTGGTACGCGGTCGGCCGCAGCGAGGACCTCAAAGCGGGCGAGCACTTCGAGACCAAGTTCTGGGGGCGGGCCATCGCGGTGTTCCGCGGTGAGGACGGCCGGGTCCGGGCGGTGGAGAACCGCTGCGCGCATCGTCACCTCAAGCTGACCGAGGGCAAGGTCGTGGGTTGCGAGCTGGTGTGCCCGTATCACGGGTGGAGCTACGACGGCGAAGGCAAGGCTCGGATCCCGCACGACCTGTTCGGCAAGAAGCACCCCAAGCTGCGCATCGCGGCACTACCGGTGCGCGAGCGCTACGGGATCATCTTCATGTTCCCCGGCGACCCTGAAGTCGCCAAGACCCGCGACATCCCGTCGATCCCCGAGTTGGAAGGCGCCAAGCCGTGGCCGCACGCGATCGTGCAGTTCGACAGCCCGGGGCATCACTCGATGCTGCTCGACAACGTCAGCGACTTCACGCACGGCTTCTTGCATCGCAAGTTCCAGCCGTTCGAAGGCACCGACCTGCTGCGCTGCGAGACCATCGGCGACCGGGTCGAGCTGGAGTACCGCTCCAAGATCGCCGCCGGCGCGATGCAGGACATGTTCATCGATCGCTCCGAGTCGGGCGCCGATCACATGCTGGCCTGCTACGACTACCCGTACCACTGGTCCAACACCGAGAATCGGATCAAGCACTTCTTGTTCACCCTGCCCAAGGACGAGAAGACCAACCGGCACATCTTCATTTTCTACCTGCACCCCAAGGCGATCAAGCTGCCCCTGCTCGGGCCCCGGCTTCCCCACTGGGTCATGCAGAAGATGATGCGAATGACTCGCACCGTCACGCTCGAGCCGCTGCTTGGCCAGGACGTCTGGGTGCTCGGTCACGAGCAAGAAGGCTGGGAGAAGTTCTGGGACCGTCCCGCCCCCGAGCTGTCGCCGGTCGTACGCGAGTTTCAGAGCCTGACCATCCGCAAGTGGGAGGCCTACCTCGAGCGATCCCGCAACGCCTCGTCCAAGCCCGAGGACGACGGCAACCACCACCTCGACGTCGTTGCAGAAGGAGCCGCACAATGAACGCCCCGATCTCCACGCCCGCCCTCCGTATCGACGCACAGCCGGGCATGATCCAGTGCTTCGACCCCGCCACGCGGGAGCCGATCGGCACCGTCCCCGTCGACGACGCCGCGGCCGTGGCGGCTGCGATCGGGCGCGCCCGCGAGGCCCAAAAAGGCTGGGGCATGAGCACGTTCGCCCAACGCCGCCGGGTGCTGTGCCACGTCCGGGACGCGATCCTCGACCGTACCGAGGAACTCTGCGACCTGATCGTGCGCGACTCCGGGAAAACCCGCGAGAACGCGCTGATGGGCGAGATCTGGACCGTTTGCGAGAAGCTGCGGTGGACGATCAGTCAGGGCGAAAAGCACCTCAAGCCCGAGCGCGTCAGCCCCGGCTTGTTCCTGCACAAGAAGGCCCAGCTCGAGTTCCATCCGCTCGGGGTGCTGGGCGCGATCATCCCGTGGAACTACCCGTTCCAAAACATCATGAACCCGGTCATCCCGGCGCTGATCACCGGCAACGCGATCGTGGTCAAGCCCAGCGAGTGGGTGGCTTGGTCGGCGGGCCCCATCGTCGAGATTCTTCACGACGCGCTGCGGGCCGAAGGGTTCAGCCCCGACGTCGTCACGCTGGTGCAGGGCTTCGGGCAGACCGGCGCTGCACTCATTGAGTCAGGGGTCGACGGACTGGTCTTCATCGGCTCGGGCCGCAACGGTCAGAAGGTCCTCGAAGCGGCAGCCAAGACCGTCACTCCGGTGGTGCTCGAGCTCGGTGGCAAAGATCCGTTCATCGTCTGCGACGACGCGGACATCGAGCAGGCCGCCCACGCGGCCATGGCCGGCTGCTTCATCTCCGCCGGGCAGAACTGCGTCGCTTCGGAGCGTCTGTTGGTGTTCGATGCGGTCTACGACCAGTTCGAAGCCAAGGTCCGCGACCTGGTGCGCCAGATGAAACAGGGGGCCGCCAGCCAAGGCGAACTCGTCGACATCGGCGCGATGGTCACGCCCATGCAGCTGAGCATCGTCGAAGAGCTGGTCGACGACGCCAAAGCCAAGGGCGCCCGCGTGGTCAGCGGTGGCCAGCGCGTGATGTCAGAGCGCGGGGACTACTTCGCGCCGACGATCCTCGCCGACGTCACACCGGACATGCGGATCATGAACGAAGAGACGTTCGGTCCCGTGATGGCGCTGTGCCGCGTCCCCGACGAGCACCACGCGATCGAGCTGGCCAACGGCAACGGCTTCGGGCTGTCGGCGTCGGTGTTCTCGAAGGACCAGGCGCGGGCCCGCCGGATCGCCAGTCGAGTGCAGTCTGGCATGGTCGCGATCAATGAGTTTGGGGGTATGACCTACATGGCCCAGGACCTGACCTTCGGGGGCATCAAGCAGAGCGGTTTCGGTCGCCTCAACGGCCGGGATGGCTTGCGGGCGTGCTGCAACGTCAAGGCTGTGCTCACCGACCGGGTGCCGGGGCTGCACTTCGCCAACAAGCTGTTCCCCGTCGCCTCGGGCGACTTCTCGAAGATCAAAGGCGCGGTCGAACTCGTCTACCGCCCCGGCATTCGCGGCAAGCTTCGCGGTTTGATGGGGTTGGCCAAGTCGGTCATCCGCAGCTGAGGAGAGCAAGAACATGACTCAATCGTTCGACTACGTCGTCGTCGGTGGCGGTAGCTCCGGCTGCATTGCGGCCGCAGGACTCGCCGACAACCCCGACAATGCGGTGTTGCTACTCGAGGCGGGCCCCGCCGCGGAGGAGCACCCCGAGACGCTCAGTGCCGACGGCTACAAAGACGCGTTCATCAACGACGAGCTGTTCCTCGAGCGGTTCTCCACGCCGCAGCGACACGCCGCCAAAAACCGCGTCTTCATGGGAACTGGATCGGTGCTGGGCGGCAGCGGTTCGGTCAACGGCATGGTCTACACGCGCGGTGCGGTGCAGGACTACGCCGAGTGGCCGACCGGGTGGCAGTGGAATGACGTCGTGCCGCACTTCGAGCAACTCGAAGCCAAGCTTCGGCCCAACCAGCGCCCTCCCACCGAGTGGACCCAGGCCTGTGTCTCGGCCGCGACAACCAACGGCTTTCGGTTCAGCGACGACTTTCATGACGGCGACCTGTCGAACGTCATCGGCTACGAGTGGATGAACTACGAGGGGGACCGGCGCCGCAACTCGTACGTCGCGTTCATTCAGGACGCGGAGCATCGTCCCAATCTGCAGATCCGGACCAAGGCCAAGCTGCATCGCATCGTGTTCGATGAGAACAAGCGAGCGGTGGCCGTAGAGTTCGAGCACGCCGGAAGCCTGCAGCGCGCCGAGGTTCGCCATGAGGTTGTGATGTGTGCCGGCGCCCTCGAGACGCCCAAGCTGCTGATGCTCTCGGGCCTCGGTTCCGACCAGGCGCTTCGCTTTGCCGGCGTTCCGCAGATCGCCGAGCTTCCGGGCATCGGTCAGAACCTGCACGACCACCCCAACGTGCCGCTGTTCTTCCTCGGCCGCGAGAAGGTCGACTGCAACTACCCGCAGCTGTACAGCTTCTTCCGCACCAACGAAGACACCAGCCTGCCCAAGGGGCAAAGCGACACCTGCTATGTGTTCTGGCCCGCCCGCTCCGCGATGAAGCAGGCCGTGCAACGCATGCTTCCGGGCATGGTCTTGCCACCGGCGCTGTACGAGAGCCCGATGAAGCAGGCCGTGCGCGGCGCGGTTGGAGCGGCGTGGTCCGTGCCCGCCGTTCCCAAGCTGGTCGACCACCTCTACGGCATCGTCGTCATTCTCGGAAAGCCGTACAGCCGCGGAAGTGTGCGGCTCGCCAGTAGCGATCCTACCCAGGCCGCGACCTACGACCCCGCGTACTTCTCCGACTCCCGCGACATGGACACCATGGTCAAGGGCGTCCGCCGGGCGCGCGCGATCAGCAAGCAGGGCGGGCTCGGTGCCTGGAACAGCCAGGAACTCATGCCGGGCTTCTGGAACCGCAGCGATCGCGCGATCGCCAAGTGGGTCGCCAAGAACGCGATCACGACCTATCACTTCGCCGGGACGTGCCGGATGGGTGAGGACGAGGCGGCGGTGTCCGACACGCGGTTGCGCCTGCGCGGAGTAAAGGGCGTTCGCATTGCGGATGCGTCTGCAGTGCCGTTCACGCCGGTGTCGGCGATGAACGCCCCGAGCATGCTGGTCGGGCTGCGGGCGGCGAAGTTCATCGCCGAAGAACGGGCTGACGGCGTTCGCCAAGGCGCGGCCGAGTAGGGCACCATGGGCATGATTTCAGACTTCTTGCTCGTCGACCCGACGGAAATCTCGTCGCGGTTCCCTGGGTGGCACCAACCGGAGCCCGGTTGGATGCCTTCAGACGAAGGCAGCGATGCGGACCTCAATGGCCTCGAAGTGCTCGAGTTCAAGAGCATCACGACTGTGATGCTCGATGTGCTCGTCGAAGCGCTTGGCGCCGACTGCACGATGGACACCCCGTTTGTGTCCCCATCGGCAGAACAGATCCTCACGGTGCTTCCAACGGCGGTCGTCCGGGCGATGGCCGACCTCGATGGGGACGCGTTGGAGACGTGGATCGATGCAGTCGTCGAGGGGTGGCGGGAAGACATCGCAACGATCAGGGACGAATCTACCCGACTGTCGGGGTTGGCGACCTGCACCCGGGAGTCGTGGGCTCCTGTGCTTCAGTCCATCGCGGCCCTGGCTCAGCGATGTCCGCCACCTAAGGTGATGGCGATGTTCAACTGCGTGTGACCGGGAGGCGCGGGGCAGGGCTGCTACGCTCGCCCGATGTCCCCGCGCGCTCGGATTCTTCAGCTGGCGCTGGTCCCGGCTCTACTCGCGGTCGGCTGTCGCCGAGGCACGACGGAGCCGGTCGGCCATCGGGTTGAGCCGCAGTCCCCGCAAGTCGACGCCGCGACGGGGCTGACGTTTCCGCTCGACCCGCCGGCATCCACGGCGTTGGTGGCGGTCCCGGCATTCTCGGCCCTGACGCTGCGGCAGCCGCTCGACCTCACCGCCGCGCCCGGCGAGCCCGAGCACCTGTTCGTTGCGGAGAAAGGCGGCCGTATCCTCCGGTTCGAGAACCGCGACGATGTGAAGTCGGCCACGGTGTTCCTGGACATCCGAGATCGGGTGCGGATGCGGCACGACGAGGAAGGCCTGCTGGGCTTGGCGTTCCCACCGGACTTTGCGGAGACCGGCGCGTTCTATGTCTCGTACAGCGCCTCGGGCCCGCGCCGAACCCAGGTCTCTCGCTTCCATCGAACCGCCGATGGCTCCGCGGCCGACCCCGACTCGGAGGAACCGCTGCTGGCGGCCGCGCAACCGTACGGCAACCACAACGGCGGCTCGATCGGTTTCGGCCCACGCGGGTTCCTCTACGCCGGCTTCGGTGACGGGGGAGCGGCCGGGGACCCTCTTCAAGCCGGGCAAGACCTCGGGACCGTGCTGGGTTCGATCGTACGGCTCGAAGTCGACGGGCTCGGACCGTACCGGGTGCCGGCGGACAACCCGTTCGTCGACGTGCCCGGAGCGCGGCCCGAGATCTGGGCGTACGGGTTGCGCAACCCGTGGCGGTTCTCGTTCGATCGACAGGACGGAACGATGTGGGTCGGAGACGTCGGTCAAGACTCGCTGGAGGAGGTCGACATCATCGAGCGGGGCGGCAACTACGGCTGGCGACTCCGCGAGGCGGAGCGCGAGTTTGCAGACGACGCGCGCTCTGGCCGGGCCGCGGCCGACCCGCTGCTCGACCCGGTCGTCTCCTACGGTCGCCGCGCTGGCGTGAGCATCACGGGCGGCTTCGTGTATCGAGGTACCCACCTGCCGGCGTTTCGAGGCCTGTACTTCTACGGCGACTACGGCAGCGGAACCGTATGGGCGCTCGACTACGACGGGACCCAGGTCGTGTCCAACGAGGTCGTGGCCAGTGTGCCTGCGCTGGCATCGTTTGGAGAGGACGCGGCCGGAGAGCTGTACGCGATCAGCCACGCCGGGGCCGTCTACCGGTTCGAGCTTCCGGACTCCAAGGCCGCATCTCCTGCGTTCCCGACCCTGCTCTCAGAGACCAGACTGTTCACAGATCTTGCCTCGCTGACCCCGCAGCCGGCCTTGCTCCCCTACGACGTCGCGTGGCCGTTTTGGTCCGACGGGGCCGACAAGCAACGCTGGCTGGCATTGCCACAGGGTGGGGCGGTGGAGTTCCGGGCGGAGGACCCGTGGTCCTTCCCGGTGGGCACCGTCGCGGTCAAGCACTTCGAACTCGCGCTGGATGACCAGGATCCGAAGTCCCGCCGCCGTCTCGAGACGCGCGTCATGGTGCACGAAGCCCGAGGCTGGGCGGGCTACACCTATCGTTGGAACGACGCGCAGAGCGACGCCGAGCTCGTCACGACGCCCACCCACGAGCTGCTCTCGGTCAAACGCGGCGGCGTCACCGAACAACAACGCTGGGAGTACCCCGCGGGCAGTGACTGCATGCGCTGCCACAACACCGCGACGGGCGGCGTGTTGGGCTTGAGCACGCGTCAGCTCTCCGGTGACGGCGGGGCCTTGGCACGGTGGGCAGAGGCCGGCGTGTTCTCGAAGCCGCTCCCGGACCCGGGGACGCTCCCCACCCATCCGAGCCCTGGCGCACCCGAAGCTTCGGCGGAGGCTCAGGCCCGTGCGTACCTCGATGTGAACTGCAGCATCTGCCACCGACCCGGCGGTCCGGCTCCCGGTAGCATGGACCTACGGGCCGGCACCGCACTGGCCGACATGGCGTTGCTCGAGCAGCGAACCGAGGAATCCGTGGGAGACGGACCAGCGCTGCGTCTACACGCCGGGGAGCATACCGGGAGTGCCCTGTGGCATCGCGTCCGGGCCGAGTCCGCCCAGCGCATGCCGCCGCTCTCGTCGACGCGCGTGGACGAGGCGGGGGCCGAGCTGCTGGCGACGTGGATCGACGCGATGTGAACGACTACTCCGCCGGCAGGGAGGGGTGCCCCGGCTCGAGGACGTCGAGGTCCTCGCCACAGTCGACTTCGCCTTCGTCGCAGGGGGTGCGGTCTTTCGCATCGACTTCAAAGATCGACTCGACCTCGATGCCTTCTGCGGACGCCGGGGTCTTGTCGCGGTCGGGGTCGGCGAAGCACAGGCCTCCGTCTTCGTCGAACTCGTTGCAGACGAAGCCTTCGTTGCAGTCGGAGGCTTCGACGCAGGGCGCTCCCATGTCGCCGGCTTCGGGCTCGCGGAAGTGGTGGCCGAGGTGGATGCCGTGGCTCAGGCCCCATGTCGCGACCTGGTCGTAGTAGGACTGGCCGCAGTTCTCGACGATGGTGTCGCGGTCGTCTTGGATGTCCCACTGCGGGTTCCACAGCTCTCCGGGCCCGTCGCCGCAGTTGGGGTACCAGACCTTTCGTGCTTCACGCCACTTGAACTCGACCCAGCCGTGAATGCCCCAGAACAGCGAGTTGTAGAGGTTGAGACGGGGGCTGCCCACGTCGATGGCCGAGCCGCGTGCCATGAGCATCCCGTGCAAGGAGTTGTGGATGCCCACGCCCGGATCCTCGGTGCGCTTGTAGAACCGAGCGTCGAGGTCGGTGTCGAGCTCTCCGGCCTCTTGGGCGCGTGACCACTCTTCCCAGCTGCCCAGGCGGAGCGAGGTCTGCATGAACAGACACATCGCGTCCTCGGGATCGCTGATACCCGAGGCGGGGTCGGCTGCGATCGCTTCGAAGGCGCCGCTGGCCATCGCCGCATCGATGGCAGCGATCGCGGAGCGGGTACGCTCGAGCGAGTCGGCGCCGACGTTGCGAGCCTCGAGTTGACCGAGGAGCTCTTCGTCGGTGCCCCAACCCAAGAAGACGCTGTCCTCGGCGTCGACCGTGTCGGTCTCCACGCCAAAGTGTCCCAGGCACGAGCGGTCGACCTCGGGGTCGCACGGGAACTCGTCCGAGAGCAGGTCGATCATCACGCCGTGCATCACGCAGAACTCGAGGCCGCTGTTGGGGTCGCCCTCCTGGAGGAGCTGCGAGCCGTCCTTGCCGTCCATCATGAGCCGCGTGCGGGTGTACCAGGGCATCATGTACCAGCGCCGCAGCGAGTGGAAATCCTGGTGCGTGTCGCCCATGTTGGAGCGAAACAACGACGAGAACGCCTCCATCGAGATGAGGTTCTGGTGGTCTGGGTTGTCCTGGCTGAGGATGTCCTCGTAGACCGCCATCGCCTCGGGATCGATGTCATGTCCCTCATGGTCATCGTCGGGACTGTCGGCTTTGCCACCGGGCCCGTCAGCGTCCGCGGCCGCAGAGCCTTCGCTGTCGCCACATGCGGTGAGGGTGAGAGCCAGCGGAAGAATGGAAAGCGCAGTCGTCAACTTCATCGTAGGAACCCCGGCGGAGAATCCGCCCTCGCTCTGGAATATCCCAGTTTGTCCGACACTGTGCAACCGTGTGCTCCAGTGTGTTCCTACAGGGTACGGAGCTGTGCGGGCCTCGGCGGTTGCACTATGGCTGCTCGAATCCGAGCGCGCCGTCCCCTCCCGGCCCACAGGTGCCGGCGGATCAGCTCGGGTTGGGGAAGCAGCAGCCCGTGATGCACGAGAAGAACTCTGGGCAGGCCTCCTGGCCCGCCTGACCGCAGGCCTGGGTGCCGTTCGGACACTCTTGCTCCTCGCAGTCCTTGGGGACCACAACGTCGCCCAGGCAGAGCTCACAGTCACCGCAGGGGTTCAAACAGCCCTCGACCTGGGTGCACGGGTTGCACAGCTCCGGGTCGTCGATCGCGTCGAGATCGCAGGTTCCCTCGCCATCAGCGTTCTGCGTGCCCAGATAAACGGTGGCCGTCTCCTCGCTCCCCTCCGCGACCCGGACCTCGCAGCACCCAAAACAGTCGCAGCCGTTGGGCACGATCGGCAGGCAGTAATCCAGGCACTCCGGCAGCTGTGCATCGAACATTTCGTCGCAAGAGTTGGGCGTTCCCGGTGTGTTGTGATCGGCGTCGTAGGTGCAACCGGACGGCTCGAGTGGGTCGCACGAGTGGCTCCAATAGCACTCGTCGTTGCCCGCACCGGAGTTGAAGTCGAAGTAGCAGTCCATCTGCAGACACGTGGACTGCTCCTGCTGCCCTGGGATTTCTCCGTTGAAACCCTCTTCGTTGTTGTCGCAGGGTCCGAAGCAATCCGGGTCGGCGGAGTCGACCATGCAGTCGAGGTCGTCGTCGATGCAGTTGCCGCAGGCGTACTGCATGCCAGTGCACTCGGCGGGCACGCAGTAGTCGCCGCAGCCAAGCTCGAGGTCGCAGGTCTCCTCGCAGCCGCAACGCGCATTGCTTGGGGTGTACGTGCACCCGAGCTTGGGATCGCACGCGTCAATGGTGCAGTCCACCGCGTCGGGCTCGCACTCCAGCGCAGGACCTGGGACGCACTGCCCGGCCACGCAGTCCTCGGCGCCGTCGCAGATGTCGCCGTTGTCGCATTGGCCAGCATCGGTGCACTCCGGCGGAGGATCTCCGCTCGAGCTGCTGCTGGTCACTGGGGAGCTCGACGAAGAGCCGTCGCCGCTCGAGCTGGTGGTTGTCGCCGTCGTCGGTTGTGGGCCGGTTGTCGTCACCGTTCCTGTCGACGCCGCTGCGGTATCGGTGGCCGAATCGACGCCCGAGACACTGCTAGGGCACCCGAAGAGCAGAAACGTGGGGAGGAGTATGCGGCGTGCAGCGTTGGTCATTGTCGATCTTGTCGGTGGCCAACTCTGCGGGCGGCCAGCAGCGCGAACGGGGGAATTCCCCCAAGGCATCGACGACTTGGACTGCGCCTAACCGGAAAATTCTGAACGGCTCGTCGATAATTCTTGGCCCGGCGGTCCTCAGACCGTCAACGCTCCTACCTCGCCGCAGTTGTCGGATGAAGTCGTCCTGCACACCCGGCGCAAGAACCACATCTGCGGCGGGTGGCGCCAGGTCACTCGAGAGCTGCGATCAAGTCGCCGATCGGTGCGGTGCGGGCCTTGTCGTCGGTCTTGGCGACCGGCATGGCGATCGTTTGGACCGGCAGGTCTGTGTCTTGCTCCAAGACCAACAATCGGACGGCCTTGAAACCGGCCTTGCGCGCGCTGGCATCGACCCGCAGGGCGGTCTCCCAGGGCACCCGGCGATCGACCGCGACGATCAGTGGACGTCCGGGGATGCCCAGCTGGGCCTCGATTTCGAGCGCGTCCGACAAGATGTCGAACAGCGGGCCGATGAATGGCTGCGCCCGTTCCGCTGCCGGCAGCTCGCCATTCTTCAGCGGGGTCGCGACTTCCGAGACGGCCGTGATGGCGCCGAGGTCGACGAGGATATCGGGGGGCGCTGCGGCGGGTACCGACACGACGCCAGACTTGGTGAGTCCGGGCAAGAGCATGTCCTGCGGCAGCGCACCGGCACGAACCGACAACCCGGCATAGGGCCCACGGAGCAGAGCACGAAGCAAGACGCTCGCGAGGTCGGGCTCGCCGGACTCGGCCCCAACCCAGTAGGCGATGCTCGCAAGGCGCACAGCGGTGGCGGCGGCCCCGGGAGCTTCGAGTGTTTCGGTCTCGCGCAGGTGCTCGCGCAGCTTGCAGTCCGCGATGACGACGGCCGCGGGTGGGAGGCGCTGGAGGGCTTCGGCGCTTTTCGGCGCCTTGCTGGGGCAGGCCTTCTCGACGAGGCCCGACCAGAACTCGAGATGTTGGTGGTTCTCCTCCCCCAACTCGACGCCGGTTGCTTCGCCGTGGATCTTGGCGTGCCCCGGCAGGGTCGAGGCCAATGGGTCCCGGGACGTTGCGGAGACTGGGTGTCGGACGAGTGCATCGAGGTACCGCTCGATCGGCGCTGGCCGGGGCGAGCATGCGGTCCAGACCGCGGACACAGCTGCCACGCGGTCGTCGACGATCGCCCCCTCGCTGGTCGTCCATCGATCCGTCCGGGTTGCGATCTTTTCGAGGCTCGCCCGAACCGCCGCGCCATCGCAAGCACCGCCGTGCGCGGGCGTTGCCTCGGCCTTGTCGTCGTCGGACGCAGAGCGCGTTGGCGTGTCGGCCGGCGGGGTCGCAGCGGACGTCTTGCTCGGCGTCGCATCGGCGGTCGGCTTGGGACCATCCGCCGCGCCGTCCTCGGTGGGAGTCGCGCAGCCGAGCGTCGCCGCGGCGATAGCGAAACCCACTGTACGAAGAGAACTGGCCGGGTTCATCCGGGCGAACACTAGCAGGCCGTGTGCGGGTGCATCGGGCGGGGGTTCTAGCGACAGTAGCCGACAGCAATCCTCGCACAGTCCATCCCCGGGCCTGCAGGAGCGGGTGACGAGCCAGACGGTCCTATGGCTCGAAGCAGGAGACGCCAAAGTCGAGCGAACACAGGTCCAAGCCGTCGTCGAACCACTCGAGGACAGATGTTGACGCGCCGACGACCGCTCCGCCGGGCATGGCGCTCCAGTCCCCGCAGGTGGCCGAGCCGAGTGCATCGGTCGTGGGGGCGCCGGTCCAAACCCGACCGATCGCCGGATTCCCCGCCGCATCCCAGCGGATGGCGGCGCCGAGGAGCGGCAGGCCGGTGCCGAGGTCCGCCGGGCCGGCGACGACGAGCTGTCCTGTGGTGTTCACCCACGGGTCGCCCACCCAGATCAAAGCGGGCGGCGATCGAACTTTTGGTCGTCGCGACCGCTGCCGAGAAGGTGCCCGCCAGACCGGCGGCCTCGGCCTCCTCGGTGCAGAGGTCGTCGAAGGATTGAAGGCCTCCGTTGGCGGCGATCACCTGGGCGCTGGCGAAGGCCACGCGCCCCGGTTGCGACGCAGGCGGGGTGAGGGCGACGTTCTCATCGGTCCCGACGGACATCTCATCGGCTCCCGGGTAGGATGGGCTGTGCCATACCGCGTGTACCTCGGACTCATCGCACTCGGTTGCAGCGCCGCGTGCCTGCGCGACCCCGTCGCGGGAGGCGGGTCCTCTGGTGGCGGGGGTCAAGGCTCGGACGTCTCGGGCGCGAACACGTCGGACGGCAACACTTCGGGGCCCGGGGTGCCGGGAACGACGGGCGTGCCCCCGCAAACCGGAGGAAGCACGTCCCCAGGGCCGGACCCCAGCACGAGCAGCACCACGACCTCGGACAACGGTGGGTCCAGTGACTCTTCGAGCGGGGCGTGGGCCTGCAGCTCTACGTGTGGCGATGGTTTGGTGAACTGCGGTGAGGAGTGCGACTGCGGCACCGAACCGTGCACGCCCGAGGGACTCGGCTTCGAGACCTGTATGAGCCAGGTCGATGTGCTCAACCCCGACCACGTCTTCACCGGCGGCGAGCTCCGCTGCAACATGGCCAGCTGCAGGTTCGACCTTGCAGCCTGCGAGTGGGGCTGCGGGGACGGCATTCTCGCGGAGAATGAGGCCTGCGACCCCGAGCTGGACACGCCGAGTTGCGCCGATCTCGACAGGGGCACTTCGGTCGACCCCGTCCCGTGCACGGAAGAGTGTGAACTCGACACTACGGTCTGCGACCCCACACCGCCCAAGGGCTGAGCTCCCATGCCGATGGCGGTCTTCGCCGGTACCGCGAGCTCTTTGGCGAACGCTCCTGGGCTCATTGTTCGGGCCGAGGGGGAGGCGCCGTCGGTCGCTGCGTTGCGCGTGGCCGTCCGGAAAGAACCGCGGGCGCTCGAGACCTCGGGTCTCGTTGCTTCCCTCGGTGCGAGCCGGCATGCTTCAGACCGTGGTGGGAACTCGGCTGACGCGTTGGGCTTGCGGCGGGCTGCTCTTGGTGGGGTCGCTCGGGTGCGGTCCAGTGGTCGGTTCTGAGGACACCGGCGGCGCAGCCGAGGGCGGTGGGACGGAGCCGCAGGCTACAACGGGCACCGAGTCGTCGGCGTCGGACAGCAGCACATCCGGGGGGCTCGCTCCATGCATCGAGGCGTTGGAGTTCGGTGCCGCGGGAGCGATCTCGCCGCAGGTCGTCGGCGATCAACTGTTCTGGGCAACGAACGATGGGCGCGTGCAGGTTCGCCCCGTACCCGAAGGCGTCCCCGAAGATGTGCTCGTCACCGGCACGAGTGTCGTGACGTTCAACGTTGTGGGGGCGGGCCTCTTGTACGCCTCCGAGGGCGAAGTCCGAATCCTCTCGTTCATGGGGGATCCGGCGATCCCGGTCGCGGCGGAACAGAACAACCCGTTGTCGCCCGTGCAGCTCGGCGACCGGGTCTATTGGCTCAACGCGGGGTCCGGGATTCTGGCCGGGAGACTGATGCTCCGCGATCTCGACGGACCGCGCGAGGAGGTCGCGGACGGACTCGGGTTCCCCCGCTCGCTCGTCACGGACGGGTCCGATGTCTTTGCGCTGGTGAGCGACTACATCAATGACGCAGGCGAACTCAGCGGTGTGGTCCTGCGCTACGACGATGCTGAGGGGGGCTTGGAGGTGCTTGCAACGACCAGCTCGCCGCAGAGTCTGAGGTTCCACGCCGGCCGGCTCTACTGGCTCGAGCAGCAGGGACCAGGCCTGTCGGGACCGTTGTCGGTGCGCTCCATCGACACCGACGGGGGCACGGCACTGACGCACGCGACACTGGAGGCGTTCGGGATCTCGTTGGCGGTGGACGACGCCGACGCCTACTTCACGACGCTCGATGCCGGTGTGTCGCGGGTGTATCGCGTGGGGTTGGTCACCGGTGACACTGAGGTTGTACTCGAGGATGACAACGCGCCCATCTTCGGTGTGGCGCTGGCTCCGGACGCGGCGTACATCACGAGCATCCGGGCCGCCGAAGAGGCCCAGCCCTCCGACGTTGTCCTGACCCGAATCTGCCGCGAGTAGGCGCCGAACTCGGACCGCTCACTTCGCTTGGACGACCGCGGCCTGGCCGTCGAGCAACGCCTTGATCATCGAGGTCTCGGATTTCAGGTACTCCTGAGCCATGCATGTTCACCACCACGGGCGCGCCCGGATCGGTGGAGCCGTAGACCACGTAGGCGATGTGGCGCCCCTGGTCGTTGCGGACGAACCTGCCGCCCACCCCGCCAACGCGAGCCCGACGAGTCCGGTGAGCAGGCTTCCGAGGATGTCGAGCGCTAGACCCATGCTCAGGTCACTGCCGTGTCGGCGTCGTCCGAGGAACCCGGCGGCAGTGCATCGAGCTTCAAGCCCAAGTCGATGTGCGTATGAAGCACCTTGATGCCCAGCTCATCCCGCAGCTCGTTGAGCGGCCGATCGAGCCAAGCTTCGGGGACCTCCCACGGCCACTTGCGGTGCATGGACTTGGCGTACCGACGGGCGATCGGGAACAGGCGCAGCCCGTGCCACAGCAGCCTGAAGACCGAGGCGTTGGCGTAGGCTTGGGCGACGCCCTTGACCTCCGTGGTGCCCATGAACTCCCGGAGGTAGCGGGTGAAGCCAACGTCGACGCCGAACAGCGTGAGCCAATCGTTGCCGACCTCGTCGGAGGGGCCGGTGTGGGTGCCGAAGATGACGTGAGTGGTGTCGTGTCTGTGGAAGAACGCTGCGCTCGGCTCGTGTTCGAGTTTGGCTGGGTCTGCGAGGCCCGGATTGACCGCGTAGTACTCGGCCAGCCCTTCGCGCAGGGTCATGGTCGTGTCCTGCAGCTGGTACTGGCCGCGGATGCCCCACGCAGGCGGGCTCGGCAGCGTTGAGCCGGAGTCGTTCATACGGACGTCTTCCGCTGCTGCCTCGGTTCATGCCGGGTCGCAGTCGCGAACGGTCGAAGACGCTCCATGCCAACAAGGTACCGCAGTCTGCTCGCGCCTCGGTATCGCACACCAACCTGGCCGAACCACTACCCCGCGGACAACCGAGCCCGGCAGGGGCAGCCCGTTCGCGCCGCGGAGAGCAAGACCAGCGCGGGCGTGGTGGCAAGCAGGGCGAGCCCCACCGGGACCGCGAGAAGCGATAGGGCGACGAAGCGCGGGAGGTCGGAGAGGCGAACACCGTCGGGGTGCGCGGGCAGGAGGCGCCGACGCACTCGGAGCAGTTGCAGGTCCAGGATCGGCTCGATCGTGGGAGCGCGGTACAAGTTCCGGCTTCGGCGGCCGAGGGCGAAGGCGCGAAGGGTTCGCAGGGGAAGGGCCAGCACGCCGATGACGAAGCCGAACACCGCGATGAGCCAGGCGTAGGGATACCGGCCGGCGCCGCCGGAGCCCAACTCCCACGCGGCGATCTCCGACTCTCCGGTCCAGTCGGTGCCGTAGCCGGTGACGAGGTGGTGCAGGTCGTGCACGCGCAACGCTTCGGCCCGGCGTTTGGAGTTGGGCACCGTGTACGGGATGCCCCCGAACGACGCCGTCGCCCATGGGTCGTCGTATCCGCCGCCCCGGCCGAAACCGTGTTCCCGCCAGAACCGCTCGCGATGCGCTCGTACCGTGCCCTCTTGCGTCATCGCACCTTCGGGGTCGCCACACGCGGGGCCGTTGTTACATCGGCGCTGTCAACCGGCCCGGCCCCAGGCCTGCTCGGGCCGTCAACCTGGCGGACGGTCGCATCCCCGATCAGCGCCAGAAGTGGGCGTCGACGACGTCGATCAGGTCCAGTTCCGACGGTCGGGGCACGGCCTGGAGCACGGAGGTCTCGCCGCCAGGTTCGGTCAGCCTGAACTGCTTGGCCCGACCCTCGGTCGTGGCTGCGCTTTGTTGGTCCACGCCGTAGTCCCCCTCGAGCAACGTCACCCAACAGGTCCGGAGCTTCTTGTCTGTCGAGGAGTTGCGGGATCCATCGTCGTCGGGGGGGGTCTCGTTCCGAACAAAGGCCCCTCGCCGGCCCCGGGCGGTGATGGTCTGGAGCACGGAGAATCCGCGCTCGTTCCATACGATCGGAACCTCGACCTCGGCCTCACAACTCGTGAAGCTCGACTGCTTGATGTCGCCCTCGGGGTCATCGACGTAGCGGACCCGCAGCCGCATCACCGGCCCCACGAACGTGAGGACCTTGTCGGTGTACAGGTCGCCCGGCTCGCGCTCGAGTTCGACCCCATAGCTGTCGTAGAGCAAGGGGGGGCTGACCGTCGGTGGGCTCGGCTCCGCGGGCTCCGGGCACGCGGGGGCCGGCGGTGAGCTGCCCGCATCGCTCCGGGTGGCGCAGGCTACGGAGCCACATAGAAGCAACCAGAGAGAGCACGAGGCCACTACTTTCAATCCGGGGTCCACGAGTCGAGTCAGACGCGCCAGCGCCTCGGTTATTCGGGGGACGGGCGCAGTCTGTACCCGACGAGCGCGCGGCGCTGGCCTGCACTTCACAATTGGGAACCCATCTGGACGCGGGGTCGCCGAGGCTTGCGTGGAACTCGTCCTGGCGGGCATCTCGCAGACGTTCCTCGGGTCGTGGCGGATCAGGGCGCGGTCGGAACGTCGAGCCGGGTCCGTCACTGCGACGCGCCCCGACGCTCCGCGTCGCAGCGAAGCTTGTGGCCTTGGTACGCTGCGCCCACACCATGAAGACTGCCATCGCACTGTGTGCTTCCGCCGTGCTCGTGGGCGGCTGTTCCGACGACGCTTCACCCACCCCCGCCGAGATGGGCACCGGCTCGAGCGGAGGCGGTACGAGCACGGGCTCGGGCGCAACCACGATTTCCGGCGGGACCGTCACGAGCTCGGGATCGACGGACACGGGGACGGCGAGCACGGGCACGACCGGCCTGAGCACGACCGGCCTCACCAGCGAGACCACCGACGCCTCCACAGGGACCATCGCCGATACTTCGACCGGGGGAGGGTTCTTTCCGGACGGCCTGGAGTGCACATCGATCTCGCTGTGTTCCACCTACGACGCGGACCCCTCCGCTCCTCCCTTCCCCAAGGCTCCGGGCGGCACGCTGGAGGATGGGATCTACAGGGCCCAGCAGGGGAGCAGCGAGCCCTTCGGGTTGGTCATCGCAGCAGACCGCTATGCCCTGATCTTCGAGGGGTTGACCGCATCGTATGGCGACCTTTCGGTCAGCGGTGTGACCATGACCCAAACCCAAACCGCGGCGTGCTCGAGCAACGGCGTGGTCGAGATCGAGCCGCAGTCGTTCGACTTCGCGTTTTGGACCGACGGAGATGAACTTTTCACCTACAGCGGTTGCGATTCTCTCAACCCCGACGTCTGCGGAAGCGGGACCCGGTACGTGCGGGTCGAGTCGCTGTGCGACGACCTCGAGAGCTTGAGCTGCGAAGCAGGAGGATGCGAGTGCCACGCGTTCATCGACGAGATTCCGGAGCAGCCGGGCGGCTGCAACTTCTGAGGCTCATGGCGCCGGGCCCCGGCTTGTACGCCAACCATTCCAGTCATCAATAGCGGCGACAGTCCCGTCGAGGGGCTCATCGTGGACGCAAGCCTGCGCGCTGGGTTCACGGTCTTCGTCAACGTTCGCGACCTGGGCGGTGGAGCGGTCGGCGGCAGTGACGACGAGGGCCCTGGCGACGGCTTCAACCGCAACTGGCTCCACACCATGGCGGGACCCTCGGAGCCGAAGTCACCTTCGGTGTTGTGGCCAGCGACCGCGAGGCCCGGAATCGAGAGATCGCCGACCAAAAGGGGCGGCGAACCTCTAGCCCTCAACGAGGAGGCATCGAGCAGCCCATGCAGTACCAACCGGGACGGTGGCCGCTCCACGGATACTCACCGCGCTGGAGGGCGTACTGCTGAAAGGAACCCTGATCGCCGCTGGGGGTTCCGCGCGGTCCGTAGCTCTGCGAACACCCGTCGCACTTGTGGACCTCGAGATCGTCCCATGCGAGCTGAACCGTTGTCGCGGTGTCGTTGCCCGGTACGCCCTCGACTCGACCTTGGCGGATGACGACGCCCTCGCCCAGCGACACTTCGCAGACGCTCGTCGGGCCGCAGCGCACCAGGGCGCGATCGTAACATCGAGCGAGGACCTTCACCGGGCAACGATACTCGAGCAAGCCGGGATCGACGGGACCACTCTTCGGCGTACGCGCGTCGGCCGATGCGTTCGGGAATTGTGCACCTGCTCGCTGGCCTCCTGAGGCAGTGGGCAGCGGCGGGCGTTGGGCATCTACGTGACTCGAAGACGAAAATCCCCCCTCTTGAAATCCTCCCTCGCCGCCGGGCTCGGCGTGCTTGTCGTCGCCTGTAGCTTCGGGGCGTACGAAACCATCGTACCCACGGGGAATCTCAACGTCCCTCGTGATGCCGCACTCGCGGTGAGCTTGGATGGGTCGACCCTTTGGGCGGTCGACCAGTTCGCCTCGAACGGCGCCTACCAAATGCGCTTGAAGGTCTTCGATGGCGACTCAGGGGCAGTGCTCGGCTCCAGTTGGTGGAGCGGTGCGTGGGCGGTCCGAGCCATCGCGCCTGCAAACGAGGTGGGTCACGAGGGAGTCGCCTGGGTCTTGCATGAGAACGGCTACCGGATCCGCTGGAACGCGAACCTGGCTGGCTACAGCGAGATCGAGGCACCGATCCCGACCACGGGGGCGACGGCCGCCAGCAGCCGACTCTATTGCGATCTGGATCAGTCCGTCGACGGTACCCAGTTCATGACGACCGTCGACGTCGTGGATGGCAACGAGAGCAGCTGGTTGTATCGCGAACCCAGCGAAGGGGTGTGGGAACGGGTGGCACTGCCCACGCTCAACGGAAAGTGTGGCCTCGTTTCGTGGGACGGGCCCGCGGACGACGTGTTCGTACTCGACGACGCTCTCGACGAGATGATGCGGTTCGACGCCGATACCCTCGCCGACAAAGGGACGACAGATCTATCGGCGGTCGCTGGCGGGCTGAGAGACTTCGCGGTGATCGGCGCCCAGGCGGTGCTCGCGGTGTCCGTGGCGTCCGGCCCCGACCAGCTGGTCATCGTCGACCCCGACGGCATGGTGTCCGACACCGCCGCGATCGCGAGTGTCCGAGCAACCTATGTCCGGATCGAGGACGATACGGCACGCGCGTACTGGACCGGGATGGACAGCAGCCCGGTCAAATACACGGCCGGGTATTGGACCCTCAATCCGTAGGGCTGTTTGCGGTCGACTCCCTCACTAGCCTGCAGCGCACTCGTTTTCGCAGACCTGCTCAACGCACTTGACCGCGAACAGGCACTCGTCGGGCTGCGCCGGGGCCGGCGGTGGGGGGCAGGTGATGTCGATGCAAGCGCCCGCGCGCCACTTGTGCACCCAGGCCGCGTACGCACGGCTATGCGGGATGACCTGGGTCGGAGCCTGGCAGCACCCGGTTCGGTCGGCCACGGTATCGCCGACGCAATCGCTGTCCGTCGCGCACTTTCGTGGATCGGGCGCATCATCGGTGACGAAGAAGCCGTCCTCCACCCGACCGTCCGCCGGCGTCGGCTCGATGGTGCCCCGTCCTTTGGAGCGGGCGTCGCCAAGACCGTCCCGCGGCGCGGCCGAGGGGTCATTGGCGCTGGCGGAGGAAGGCGGTTTGCCGGCGGCCTCCACCGGTTTGACCTGCGGGGCCTCGGGGTTGGCCGGTGAACAACCACCGGCCACGAGGGCAAGAGCGAGGACTCGGAACCACGGCACGCGTGCAATGGTACCGACGATCCTCGGACACCGGTTGCGGCCCTACGATTGCCTGGGGGCTCAGTGCGTTCGTAGCGTCACTCGAACGTGGAGACTCTCGCGCTCGGCGTCGCCGGGTTCCCGATCGAATCCAACCTCTGCCCGGAACGCTCTCAAGTGACGCACGATCGACTGTGCGGGTGAGCCCTCGAGGGGCAGGGTCTGTCTCTTATACACATC
>CAJXVA010000059.1 GCA_913061055.1 uncultured Pseudomonadota bacterium | reverse complement strand
ATCTACACTAGATCGCTCGTCGGCAGCGTCAGATGTGTATAAGAGACAGATCTGTGCCCTTCGGCGTGAGCGGAGCTGGCCCAGTCTGTTGGGGGAGGCGACGTTTGGCCTGGAGGGGGACGCCGACGCCGAGTCGTTCCTCGAAGACCTGGTCGCGCCCCAGTCGTTTCTCCGCCTTGGACACCTCGATGCGCGCGCGCGGCTCGCGTACCACGCCGCCTGTGCCTTGGCCGCCAACCATCTCAGCGTGCTCGAGGCCCAGGCAACCGGTGTGTTGCGAGGTCAGGGCCACGACCCGGCCGCGGCCGAGGCAGCGGTCCGAACCTTGATGAGCAGCGCGCTGTCCAACCTGCACGCGCTGGGGATCCCCAAGGGCATCACCGGCCCGATGTCGCGTGGAGACGTCGGGGCCGTGCAAGCCCACCTCGCCGCGCTCGATGACCCGACCCGAAGCCTCTACGCGCGACTCAGTGAGGACCTCGGCGCACTCATCCGCGCCGCGTCCCCGCCCGAGTCGAGCCCCTGATCTGCTCGCCCCCGGGGTGTTGAGCCTGCGCGACTAGCAGAGCTCGAAGCGTCCGCGAACGCGGGTGACGGTGACTTCCGTGCCGGCGCGAAGCCGGCCTCGAAGGACGGCGTCGGCCAACAGGGATTCGACCTCCCGCACGAGCAAGTGTCGCAGCGGGCGGGCGCCGAGCGCAGGGTCTCGGCCGGCGATCTCCACGAGGGCGTTGGTCGCTTTGTCGTCGAGCAGGTAGCGAATGCCCCGCTCTTTGAAGAGGCGGTCGCTGGAGGCTCGGGCGAGTCGGGTGCAGATCCGGGCGAGGTCCGCCGGTCCCAGGGGATGCATGACCAACGGCGCCTCGATGCGGTTCCACAGCTCGACCGGGAAGGCGGCGCGGGCCGAGGCCAACGCAGCGTCCTCGTCCATCCGCGGTCCGAGGGCGGTCTGCGCCACGTTGCCGGAACCCAGATTGCTGGTCATCACGAGTACCGCATGCCGAAAGTCGACGGTGCGCCCGCGGCCATCGGTGAGGCGCCCTTCATCGAGCACCTGAAGCAGGAGTTGGTGCACGTCACGGTGGGCCTTCTCGATCTCATCGAGAAGCACCACGCAGTGGGGACGGCGGAGCAGCGGGTCGGTGAGCGCGCCGCCCTGCTCATGCCCCACGTATCCCGGAGGTGCACCCACGACGCGCGCAACCGAATGGCTTTCGGAGTACTCCGACATATCCAGCCGGAACAGGGCCGCATCGTCGTCGAACAGCGCTTGGGCGAGGGCCTTGGCGAGTTCCGTCTTGCCGACGCCGCTGGGGCCGAGCAAGAGGGTGGTCAGGACGGGTCGCTGCCCCCCGAAGCCTGCCCGGTTGCGGCGGACGAGCTGAGCGAGCGTGGCGGTGGCATCTGCGTGCCCCACAACCTGGTCGCTCAGGCGCTGGTCCAGGTCGAGGACGTCGTGGTCCCCGCGCGCTTCGATGCGCGACGTGGAGAGCCCGCTTCGCTCCGAGACGATCTGCAGGACATGATCGCGGCGGACGGTCTTGTGGGGGCTACGGCGCGCCCGTGCACAGGCCAGGTCCAGCAGGTCGAGCGCCCGGGCGGGCATGGCGAGGCCTGTCAGATAGCGCTCCGCCCACCGGGTGAGCTCCGCCAGCCGAAGGTCAGGCCCCAGGGGGATCGAGTGTTGTTGAAGGACGCTACGGCTGGCCGACTTCACGGCCGCGCTCAGGGGCGCGCCGCGCAGCGGCTCGATGGTGATCGCATCGGCGGTCTGCAGGGCGCCGGGCAGCCAATTCGCGAGACGACCGTGTCCCTCGGACGAAACGATCGTGAGCACCCGGGGGGCGGCTTGGGTCCAGGCATGGCTCAGTGCGCCTAGAAACGCGGGGGCGACCTCGGAGGGCACGCGATCGAGATCGTCGAAGATCACGATCCCGCCACGCTCCGCGACGACTTCGAGGTCCTCGGAGAGTGCGCTCTCGCTGTCATACGCGGAGGCGAGCAGCCGATACACGGGAGCCTCGAAGTGCGTCGCCAGGTGCTGCGCGAGCAGGCTCCGGCCACTGCCGGGCGGTCCGACGAGAAGGGGAACGCGGACCCCGCGGCGCCCGAGCGCGTCACACAGTTGCTCGAGTTCTTGGACGCGCCCTTCGAGCGGCGGCAGCTGCTCGGGGTCGATTCTGCGCTCTTCCAAGTCGGACTGCGGTGGCGCCACTTCGACTGGGTCCGGCGGCAGGACCTCCGGAGCCAGGTGGGCAGCGGTGACGGGGGCAGCCTCCGCGGCCCGGGTCGAGGCTCGAATGCCGGCCCGGATGATCGGACGGCGGGTGGGGGGACTCTGTGGCGCGGCTCGGCGAGAGTTGCCCGTCGACGCTGGGGAACTCGTTGGGGACGTGGGCGCTGCGGAAGGCGTGTCGTCGGGGCCGCGAGGGGTGCGGCGAGGCCGGGTCCGCACGTGGGAGCCCGCCGGGCGTCGGTCCCGGGCCATGCGTGCGCCGCCGGGGCGCTCGGCTTCGGCGTGTCCCCGGGGCGGCGTCACGGTTCGCTCGGCGTTGCGGAGCAGCAAAATGACCTCACGCCGAAGCGCGGAACACTGCAGACCGACCTGTTCGAGGAGTTGGTAGGCGTGGCATTCCGCGGTCCGGCAGATTGCGAGCAACTGCTCGAGATCGCCCGGCCCACCGCCGCGGGCCTCGAGTCGGTGCTTCCAGTCCGCGGATTCGGGCCCCAGCACGACGTCGAGGTCGCGGCGGGCTGCGAGCAACTGGCCCGGACTCACCCCAAACCGCCCGAGAAGCTCGCCGACGGGATCCCGAGTGCCGAGATCCTGGAGAAGATCACACGAACTCTCCGGCCCGAGCTGGGCCGCACCCCGGCTACGCGCGCTGGTTCGCAGGGGCGCATCGAGCTCTTGCAAGCGTGCCATCGTGCACGAACGTACAGCCGCGTCCTTTCCGACCCCAAAAACTGGCGAAGTCGGGCCGCGCCTCCGGGCGGAGTCGTCCGGTGAGGCGCTCGGGGCAGGGCCGCTCAAGGTCCTTCGCGGCCCGTCGATGACCCGTATTGCCATGCAGTGGGTCACGTCCAGGAAGTTCGGAGTCTCTTTGCGCCCGTATCGCCGCGGTGGGTGGTTGCTGGCCGCCGCGCTGGGAATGAGCCTCACCGCGGGTCCTGCATACGCCGGTCCCGAAGACTCGATGCTCGAACTGCAGATCGAGCTCGCCGAAATGGTCGAGCAAGACGACGAACAGAGCGTTTCCGCGCTCCGGGCCCGGGTCGACGAGGGGCTGCCTCCGGCGGCGCTCACCGCCATGCTCGACGCCTGCCTGGAGCACCCCAGAGCGGACCTGGAGCCGCTGCTGCGGGATCTTGCCGCGCACCGGACCTCCGCGATTCGTGCCCGTTCGTTGTTGGCGTGGGCGGGGTTGGGTCCCGCTGAATCGGTCGACGCGATTGAGGCGGCCGCCGATGACCGTGACGCTGGCGTCCGCCGGCTGGCCGTGGTGCTGGCGAAGCTCCATCCCAGTGACCGCGCCGAGGCTCTGGTCGCACAGCTGCTCGAGCATGACCCGGAGCTGGCGGAGGAAGCGGGCGGGCAGGGCTTGTCCGCACCGGATCAGCCGGCCGAAGAGGGAGATGCGTCGTGACCCGCGGGATCCTGATCGCACTGGGCCTCGGACTGGGGTTGAGCGCCGGCTGTGCTGGCCGAAAGCTCGACGTGCACGCCGAGCCCGGCGGTAACCTGCTCGCCCTCACCGCCAAACAGGGGGCCCGCGAGGACCGGCATCACCAAGATCAACCATTGGTCGTGATGGTCGAAGACTCGGGCCTGCGCGCGGTGGACCCGACCACCGCCAGTGACCGCTGGACCTCTTCGTTGCGCGCCGCTGGCCACCTGACCGCGAACGAGACCGCGGTGTTCGTGCCGCTGTCCGGTCATCGGCTGGCGGCCCTGGACCGGACCTCGGGCGCCGTCTTGTGGAAGATCGAGCTGCCCGGAGAGGCGCTCTCGGGCGTGGCGGCGGGCGATCGTACCGTCGTCGCGAGCGTCCTGGACCACCACAAGGGTCGATCGCGTGCGGTCGGGATCTCCGTCCTCGATGGCCAGATCCGATGGATGCGCCGCACCGAGGGTCGGTTGGGGAGCCCGGCGGTGGTCGGCACGGTCGCGCTGGTCCCGGTTGGAAACCAGGTCGTGGCCCTCGGGACGCGGGCCGGGTGGGAACGAGGTCGTCTTGACCTCGGCGGCCCCGCACCCCAGGGCGACGACATCATCCCGGCCGTCGAGCGCGTGAGCCGGGACGGCAAGGCGCTCTACGCCGGCACCAAGCGAGCGTGGGTGGACCTGCAGAGCGCGACGTCTGGACACCTCGACGGGCTGAGCGAGATTCAGGGCTACGGCGAGGTGTTCTCGACGAATGAAGGGCTCGACGCCGGCCATGCCGACGCGGAGCGATTGCGGCTGTGGGTCGATCTCTCGGCGACGACCGCAGGACACCGCGACGCCGTGTTCGTGTGCCGCCGGGCCGTCGTGGCGATGCGGGTGGACGACAAGGGAACACCTCGGCTCGCGCAGTGGACCTACCTGAGCTCAGGGCCGGAGTTCGTCGGGTTCGACGTTCGCGACGACCGGGTGGTCCTGGTGCGAGAGGACGGCCTGCTCGTCCAGCTCTCGCGGACCGATGGGGCGGAGCTGGACCGGGTCGCTGGAGCCGCGCCGACCCGGGGCGCGCTGATGCTCGATCTCCCCGACACGCTGGAGGGTCCACGCCGCTCCAAGCCGGCGCGAGAGCAGCGGCTCGCGATGATGCGTGACCTCATCCTCGACGCCGACCCCCGGTTGGTCCCGGCGCAGCGTCTGGCGATCGAGATCCTGTGGCGAGACGACGATTCGGACGTCCGGGACGCCGTCGCCCGGATCGCCCACGGAGAGGTGCGGGACGAGCCCAGTGCGGCATCCGCAGAGCTGCGGGCGCATGCGGCCGAGCGCTTGGCCGAGCCGTGGGGAACACCGGACGCCGATCAGATCGCTGCGCTTCGCCGAGAGCTGGCCGCCCGCCCGTCCTTCCTCAGCGGGGTGCGACCTCCAGTGGCCGTGCTGGCGCGCCGGGCGGTCGCCGCGGGGGAGCAGTCGATGGTCGCGGACTTGATCGAGCTGCTGAATCATCCCAGCACCGAAGCCGCGGACCTGGACCCGCTGGTGCGGGCGCTGGGGGAGCTGGGCACGCCCGAAGCGCTGGATGCCATCTCGTCCTTCTTGCGCCGCTACCACGCGGATGACGGCGTCCTGTACGAATCGGCGGCGCTGACCTCGGCGGTCGACATTCTCTCGGGAGACGAGGCACACGCCGAGGTCCTCCATGAGTTGCTCGGTGACCCCTTCACCGCGCCGGGATTGCGTGATTACATCGCGGGCCGCGTGCCACAGCCGGCGACGCGTGACGCCCCCGATGTCCGAGAGCACCCCCCCGAAATCGCGGCTCTATCAGCTCCGGGTCTGTGATGGCCCCAGCTGCGGAGTCACCCATGAGAGCGAAGTCCTCGTCGAGCTGGCCGAGCGGGCCATCGAAGGCGACCCCGCGCTGAAGGGGCGCGTGGGTGTCTGCAACTACACCTGCTTCGGACGCTGCGAGGATGGACCCAACCTGTTCGTCCACGAACTCGACGAAGAAGATGATCGGTACGAAGACCCGGACGACGACGTGCTCGAGGAGCAGCGCGGCTTCTATACCGACCTCGACGCCGAGAAGTTGGGCCGCATCCTCAACGAGCACTGCAAGAGCGGCGAGCCGATCCCCGACTTGGTCGGGGATTACTAGTCTGGGCAGGGGCCTTTCGAAAGGCCCCTCGCTGCGGCAGCAAAGCTGCCTTCGCTTCACCCCAAACGGGACGGCGGTCGCCGCCCCCGGTGTGCGGTCTGGGCAGGGGGCTTCGGAGGGTGGGGCTTCAGTGCTCATCCCCCGGCCTCCAGTCCGCCCATATCCACTCCGTGCTCTCTCGCAGAACCATGTCTTCTCCCTGCTCGCTCACGACCCGCAACTGGTTGAGGTTGTCTTCGGTGTCGCGAACCCGTTCCCCGCTCCACCAGCCGCGCTGAACGAGCAGGCGAGCCCCATCGGGTGACCAGCTCATGGGGAGGTCACTCGACCACCATGGCGGATCGGTGACGGACATGGGAACGCCGCCACTGTCTTCGAGCACGAGAGTTCGAGCTCTTTGCCGTCCCCCTTCGTCCTCAACCGTCTCCGTCGTCGCGATCCTTCCCGCTCGTTCCGTCCACGCGAGGCCGGTCGTGTACTCCGCGATCAGCTCGAACGCGCTCATGTTTGGGGCCCACAGGTGGATGCCCTCATGGGTCTGCACGAGTAGGGACGTGGAGTCCGCGGACCACTCCGCGTTGATGCAGTCCTCGTTCAGCCCCGGTCCCGGCGCCCCGGTCCGCGTCAGCAGAGCGAAGTCCGCGGTGCACAGCGCAAGCCACTCGCCATCTGGAGACCACTTTGGGGTGGACGAAGAGGGGTCCTCGCGGGTGGGGATCTCGGAGACGCCCCCAGTTGCCCGTTCAACCACAAAGAGCGAAGAGCCGCCGACTCCCTCTTCGACCTCCTTTCGATGTACGAAGGCGATTCGGGAGCTGTCGGGCGACCAGGCGAGACTCATCGCGGAGCGTGTCGTCAGGATGCGACTTTCCCCCGAGCCTGGGTCCACCAGTCGAATTCCCGCGGCCTCGTCGAGAGCTGCGATCATCGCACCATCTGGAGACCAGACGCCCTCGTGGAGGGGTTGTGGACTGGCGATCTCCTGAACGTGCCCCGTCTTGCTCCATCCGAGGTACAGGACCCCAAGATCCTCGACAAGCAGATCCGCAGGACCATCCGATTCGACGGCCGGTCCACACCCCGCCGCCAGCACCAGAACCGCCGCCCACCTCCTCGGCATCGCACGAGAAGCTACCAGCCGCCAGGGAGGTCGTCGAACTCCGGTTCGCGACCACGTGAGGCATGCGTCGCTAGTCCGACCGCCGCTGAGGTTCCCCCTCGTCACTTTGTTCCAGCCGCTTGGCACCGCGTTGGAGTTGGGTGGTGAACGACGTCGGGTCGATGTTGGCTCCGCAGATGAGAACGCCGACCTGCTTGCCTTGCAGGCGGTCGCGGAGCGGGCCCCACATCGCAGCGGTCGCAGCGGCGCCGGCGGGCTCGACAGCAAGCTTCACGCCTTCGAAGAGGCGGACCATGGCCTCGCACAGGGCTTCGTCGTTGACGGTGACGACCTCGTCGACGTAGCGCTGACACAGCTCGAACGAGTAGGGGGCCGCATGGGGGGCTCCGAGAGAGTCGGCGATCGTTGCGACCCGCTCGATGGCGACGGGCGCCCCAGCGGCGAGGCTCCGCGTCATGGAGTCCGCACCGACCGGCTCGACGCCGTAGACCTTGCACCCCGGCTGCAGCTGTTTGACCGCCGACGCAATCCCGGCACACAGACCGCCTCCGCCGATCGGGACGATCACCGCATCCAGATTTGGCCGCGCCTCCAGCCATTCGAGGCCGACGGTAGCGGTGCCCAGCGCGATGGTCGGGCCCTCGAAAGGGTGGATGAACGTGCGGCCTTCGTCGGCCTGAATCGTACCGACGGTTTCAAACGCCTGATGCACGTCGTCGGCGAGGACGACCTCGGCCCCCAGGCGCTCGCACTTGGCGATCCGAGCGGGACTCGCCGAGCGCGGCATGACGACCTTGGCGTGGGTCCCCAACGTCCGGGCGGTAAACGCGACGGCGGCGGCATGGTTGCCCGCGGATACGGCGGTCAGTCCCCGGGCACGCTGGGCCTCGTCCAGGTCCCAGGCGCACAGCAGGGCACCGCGAGGTTTGAACGAGCTGGTGTGTTGCCAAGCCTCGAGCTTGAGATGGGCGCCGCCGCCGGGGCCCAGCAGCTCGGCCAGCGTGTCGTCGGCCCAGGTCCACACCGGTGTGGTTCGGATCGCGTCTCCGAGGCGCTCCCGGGCGTGTCGGATCTCGCTCAGCGTGGGGGCGATGGCGCTCACTGGAGTCTTGTACCCTCGGGCTCGTGAGGTTGCACGCACCCGCTGCGGAACGAAACGCCCAGCCCATTGTCGAGGTCCTGCGAGATCGGCTTCCCCGCTCAGGGCTGGTGCTCGAGGTCGCCAGCGGGACGGGGCAGCACGTCGCCACGTTTGCCGCCGCGATGCCGGGCCTTCGCTTTGCGCCGACGGAACTGGACGCCTCGAATCTGGACAGCATCGCGGCCTGGACCGAAGGCATGAGCAACGTCGCCGCGCCGATCCAGCTGGACGTGACCGCGCCCGACTGGCCCGTGGGGAGGGTCGACGCGGTGTTTTGCGCCAACATGATCCACATCGCTCCCGAGGCCGTGGTGGGCGGGCTGATACGCGGAGCCTCGGAGCATCTCGTTGCCGGGGGGCTGCTCGCGCTGTACGGCCCCTTCCGGGTTGGAGGGCATCACACCGCCCCCAGCAACGCGGCGTTCGACGCTTCGTTGCGCGCTCGTGACCCTCGCTGGGGCGTTCGGGACCTGGAATCGGTGGAGACACTGGGCCGCGCGGCCGGCCTGGACCTGGAGCATGCCCAGGAAATGCCAGCCAACAACAAGCTCCTGTTCTTCCGACGTGGGCCCCGATTGGAATGAAACGGTCCGTGCAACGCGTGTCGGGCCGTGCGACAAGCACCCCACCTTTTTGACGGAGTTCTCCTCACGATGCGTATCGACCTGAAAAAATTCCTCGCCCTGACCAGTCTCCTGTCCATGCCGATGACGCCTGGTTGCGACACGACGGATGACGACGAGACCACGACCACCAACGCGAGCACGTCGGGCACCACCGCAGCGGGCTCGACCGGAGTTGCCGGAAGCACCACCGACGCAACCAACGGCACGACCGGTGTCGCAGAGACTGGCTCGACCGGCGAAGGCTTCGGTTCCAGCTCGACGGGCGAAGGCTTCGGCTCCAGCTCGACCGGCGAAGGCTTCGGCTCCAGCTCGACCGGCGAAGGCTTCGGCTCCAGCTCCAGCACCAGCGGCTGAATCGCGATGTCGTTGGTCCGCCCGACACCGCCCGCGTTCCCGTGGGCGGACCCGTTCTTCTCGTTCGGCGTCACGGGCACCAACGGCAAGACCTCGACCGTGCACCTGATCGGCGCCGCGCTTGCGGCAGCCGGTCATCTCGCGCTGCGAATCAGCACGGTCGAGTACTGCCTCGGCGACAAGAACCTCGGCCTCCCGCATACGCGCAACGGCTTCTTCGACGCGTTCACGGCAGCCCATGAGGCCGGGGCGCACTGGGCCTCGGTCGAGGTCACGTCCCACGCGTTGGCGGACGCGTACGCGAAGCGCTGGCGTTTCGACCTGGGCGTGTTCACCAACCTTTCGCCCGACCATCTCTCCACGCACGGAACCTACGAGGCCTACCTCGCGGCCAAGGCCCAGCTGTTCATTCACCTGGGCCCCGGACGCACCGCGGTGCTCAATGCGGCGGACGAGCACGCGATGTTCATCGACCAGGCGATCCCGGCCGATGTGAACCGCTGCTGGTTCGCTTCGCCCACGCGTGGCCCGGTGCTTCGCGAGGCCGACCTCGAAGCGGAACGCATCGACGTCGACGCACAGGGCACCCGAGTCACGTTGAAGCCCTCCGCGCTCGCGGATGCCCTCGGGGGAGGACTTCAAACCCGCATGGTCGGCGCCGTGTTTGCCGAGAACGCGCTCGCGGCCGCGGCCGCGGGGGTTCGAGCCGGCTTGGATCCCGACGCGGTTGTCCGAGGCATCGCGAGCTGTCCGCCGGTTGCGGGGCGTTTCGAGGTGCTTGGATCCGATCCGGTGGCGGTCGTCGACTACGCACACACGCCCGACGCGCTCCAGCGAACCTGTGCTCAGGCCCGCTCGCTCGCCCGTGGGCGCCTGCTCGTCGTGTTCGGTGCCGGTGGGGGCGCATCTCCAGACAAGCGGCACGCGATGGGAGCCGCCGTCGGTTTCCATGCCGACCGGGTCTGGGTGACCAACGACAACCCGCGCGATGAAGACCCGCAGCAGATCGCCGATGCCCTCGTGGCCGGTCTGGACGGCACGGAAGCCTTGGTGTCGGTGGTGCTCGACCGGGCCGCTGCGATCGAGGCGGCCATGCAGGACGCCGGACCCGGGGACGTGGTCGTGGTCGCCGGCAAGGGACATGAGCAGGGGCAGACCGCGCAAGGCCAGACGCTGCCGTTTTGTGACCGAGACGAGATCCGGCGTTGGGTGTCGGAGTGAACGACGCGTTCCGCCAGGCGCTGAGCGACATTCGGGGCCTCGAGTCGCGACTTGCCGCGCGGCATGGAGTCTGCCGTCTCGAGGTGGAGCTTCGGGCCTCTGCCCAGGGCGTGCGTGTCCACGGAACGGTGCTCGTCGACCGGCTGAGGCAGCCGGTGCTGGACCTCGTCGCCGCGGCTCTGCCCGCCAGGACTCGAGTCATCGACGTCCTAGAGGTTGTGCAGGGAGGCTCGTGGCACGCGCTGGAGCGGGTTACGCCGCTGCATGCTGCGGCGTCCGGAGGTCCCCGGGTGACGGTGCTGCACCCCGAGGACGGCCCGGTCGAGGTCTTGGGCCAGGGCCCAGCGGCGTGCCTGGTGCGAGACCGGTGCGGCACCGCGGCGTGGATGTCCGCCGGCCTCGGCCCCAAGGTGGAGGCACCGTGCCTTCCCGGTCCGCGGACGGACGACCCGTTGCCCTTCGTTGACGCGGCGCGTCGATTCGTCGGGACCCCCTACGCGCTGGGTGGGACGGACCGCGAGGTCATCGATTGCTCGGGACTTGTTCAGCGCGCGGCCTGGTCCGCGCTTGGCGTCGCGGTGCCTCGGAACACCGGAGACCTCTGGGGTCTCGGCGCAAGACCGGGTCGGCCACCGGCCACGGCGGGCCACCTGGTCTTCGTGTGGACGCACGGAGAGTCCTTGCGCCACGTCGGCGTTGTCGCTCCAGACGCCGTGGTCCATGCGTCGTTGTCCCGGCGGGTGGTCGTGTGCGACCCCCACGAGCGTTTCTACCGAGGCGTCGCCCGGGTCGAGCACGTGCCGTTTGAGACCCTGATCGCGCTGGGCAAGCAGTGCGCCGGGCATCCGAATCTCCTCGCTGCGGGCGTCCGCCTCGGCCAAGCTCCGCCGGCCTGAAGCCAGCCCCAAAGCCCCAAGCCAGCCTAGAGTCGGGCACACCAGCCCGAACAGCGGGGGTCAGGCGCCGGAGGCGAACCGGAAGAACCGCGTCAGCAGGCTCGGACCGGGGTCGTCACGCAGCAGGCGGTCCACTTGGCGCCGCAAACGACCGCAGCACTGGCGGCCGACGGACGCGTCGAGGATCTCACCGTCGCGCGTGCACAAGATGGTGGGCGACCCGTCTTTTTGCGGGGCCGGGAAGGCCTCGCGGTCGCGGCAGCCTTCGGGAAGCAACCGGGGGTCCACGTGAGCGAACATGACCGAGTCGGGGTCGTACCCGTCCGCGAGGTCCTCGAGCGCTTGCAGGCAAGCGCTAGTGGCGCGGGTTCGACTATCACCGAGCAGGATGACGACGGAGCCGATTCCATCCTCGAGCAGACCTTGGGCATCGTCTGCGGAGAGGGGGATATAGACGCGGGAGCCCGACAACGTCGCTCAAGGTAGCAGTCTGGGATCAGGACGCCACAACTTCGATCCGTTTCGAGCGCGGCCCGGGCCGCTCGACAATCTCGCCCGCAACGCAGACCCAGTCTTCGGACGGAGCGACCGCTCGCAGCGCGTCAAGGACCTTTGGGCAGGCGCGAGCGCCGACCGCCGCAAGCAGCCCTCCTGAGGTCTGGGCGTCCGCCAGGAGCAGTTGCGTGTGCTCTTCCTCGCGAAGGGATTTCGCCCAGCGCACGTCCTTGGCCGCAGCGGTCAGGTTTGCGCGGGTCCCTCCTGGTGCCACGCCTTCGGCCACCAGGCGGCGCGCGGCAGGCAGGAATGGAATCGCGCTGGCATCGATGCGGGCCCCGATCGGGCCTTCGAGCATCTCGCGCAGGTGTCCCAAAAAGCCATATCCCGTCACGTCCGTGCAGGCATGGACCGAACGCGTGTGCCGGGCGAGGACCTCGCCAGAGGCCCGGTTCAGGGTCGCCATCACCTCGATCGCGTGACGGATCTCGGCCGGCGTCGCCTTGCCCTGCTTGATCGCGGTCGTGACGATCCCGCTTCCCAGGGGCTTGGTGAGGATGAGCTTGTCCCCAGGCCGGGCCCCAACATTGGTGAACACCTTCTTGGGGTGAACTTCGCCGACGACCGCAAGCCCGTACTTGGGCTCGGCATCCTCGACCGTGTGTCCTCCGAGGATCACCGCGCCGGCGTTTGAAACCGTGTCCGCTCCGCCGCGAAGAATCTCGTGAAGCACCTCCAGCGGGAGGGCCTTGCCCGGAAAGCCCACGAGGTTGAGCGCGACCAAGGGGCGAGCGCCCATGGCCCAGACATCGGAGAGGGCGTTGGCGGCCGCGACTCGGCCATAGTCATAGGGGTCGTCGACGACCGGCGAGAAGAAGTCGGTCGTGCACACGAGCGCCCGCTTCGCGTCGAGCCGGTACACCCCGGCGTCGTCGTGGGTCTCGGTGCCGACGAGCACGCGTTCGTCGAGGACTTTGGGCAAGCGGCGCAGGACCTGCGCCAGCTCCGGCGAGCGGAGCTTGGAGGCTCAACCCGCGGCTTGGGCATACTCCGTGAGGCGGATCGGGGAAACCTTGGGGCTGCGGGTCGACGCGCGGCGAGCCATGCTGCCGCGATCCGTAGCAGGTGGGCGCGAAATCCTCTACGGGAGGCGGATTCGCGGACCGCGCCGCGTCGGGGTGAAGCGCGCACGCCAACTGGGATACCCTGGGGGAGATGGAGCTCGACGAGATGTACGGGTACGTGTTGATGGCGTCGGCGGCAGGCGGAGCCATCGCGTTGCTGCTTGTCGTGATGGCCAAGGCGCGCGGAAGTGCAGCCACAGCCGGGAGCGCGCTGTTGGCGGTGTCCTCCTTGATGTACGTGCTCGCGGGCGTCGGAGGAGCGTCGGCTCGGGTCCGCTCGAGCGCCACCGCCGGAACGGCCCAGGCCAACGTCGGTGTCCAGCCGGCGGACGACAAGGCGAAGGAGGCCGAGCCTGAGAAGGCCGCGGAAGTCCCTGCGGTCAAGCCGACCGACGAGGAGGAGCCGCCGGCAGAACCCGAGGATCCCAAAGCAGAGCCCGGGGGCGAGGAGCCTGCGGCAGAACCCGCTGCCGCGGAGCCAGAGCCCGCAGAGCCCGAGGCCGCCGCGGAGCCAGAGCCCGCAGAGCCCGAGGTCGCCGCCGAGCCTGAGCCGGTCGCAACTGCGAAACCCAAGAAGAAGAAGAAGAAGAAGAAGAAAAAGCGGACGCCGAAGCCTGATGCCGAGCCCGAACCGGCCGCCGCAGACTCGGAGCCGGATGCGGCTCCCGAGCCCAAGCCAGAGCCCGCCGCGGAGCCCAAGGCGGAGCCCGAAGCGAAGGCCGAGCCTGAGGCGAAGGAAGACAAGCCCAAGAAGCCCGCGCTCATGGACGACACCCCACCGAAGGTGCCGACCGAGTAGTCTGACTACGGTGCGGCCGGGCGAAGCTTGGGCCGCAACACATCGAGGCCGCGTTCGAGAACTTCGTCGCGGCCTTCGGCAATTCCGGGCAGCGTGGGCTTGGTCTCCACGTCCGGCGTGACCCCGTCGTTGTGGAACGGCGTGCCGTCGTGGCGGGTCACTCGCATCCCGCTGAAGACAACGTAGAAGCCGCCCAAGGTGTCGTGACGGACGATGTCTCCGTTTGCGCCGGCGGTTGGGCTCCCCACCAGCGTGCCCAGGTTGTGGGTCTGCACGTAGCTGAGGATCGACTCGGCGTAGCTGATCGCGGCCGCGTTGATCAGGAACACGGTGGGCGCCTCGATGTGAGGCGCCGAGGGCCGACGGTTCCAGCCGATGTCGGCAAAGCTGACCGGGTCGCCGCCGGGCTCGATGAACCGCGGCACGTGCATCCAGGCGGCGTCCTCGGGGGCAGACATCAGGTGGTCGAGCAGGTCGTCGTTGTGGATTGGGTAGCCTCGGAGGTCGAACACGATGCCGCGGGCGGCGACCATCTCCTCGAGCTTGGGCTTGAGGTCCGTCCACGACAGGCGGGTGAGGTCCACGTAGAGCACGCCGGGCTCGACTTCCCCAAACGCCCCGGGACGGATGTCGGGCACGATCTCGTGGCGGCCATAGCCCGTCTGGACCTCGGTGAGCGTGCCGCTGCGCTCGATTCCCAACGTGACGGTGGAGCCGCCTGGACCGCGTGCGCCGTCCCAGGTGCAGGCTCGAAAGCTGCGCCACTGCGGCGTCCCGGAGAGTCGGTCGGCGATCGCTTGTGCCCGCGGCCACGCCGGCACCCCGTCGACCGTCGTGATGACCTCGCCCACGGCCACGTCGGGGTGCTCGGAGGCTGCGACCACGACCGCATCATCGACACATGTGGTGCGGATGGGGAGCCAGCCGATGCCCCGGCGACCGTCGCGTTCGACGCGTGCATGTCCGTCCTGCAGCGCGCGGGTGAGCGTGCGGACGGAGTCGATGAGGTCGGCCTCGGAGACGTCGTCCTGGGTGTCGCGCAGCGCCTGACGCAGCACGTCTTCCCAGGGCACGGAGACATCCTCCTGGTAGGGGTAGAAGTGGCGCAGGACCGCCCAGGTGTCGATGAGGAGGGCCTCTCGGACCGCCCGGGACGTGAGATCGGTGGGGTCGAGCCGCGGCTCGAGCGGCGGTGGGGTTTCACGAGCGGCGGCGGGCTCCAAGACCAGCGGCACGCGGGCGTGCAGGGGCCCGACCAGCGTTGCTTCGTGGGGCCGCGTGGGATCGGGGGCCTCGGAGAATCGGCGTTCGTACCGGGTTTGCGGCGTGACACGGACACTGGCGTACGGCGGTCGGAACAGCGAGATCGGCGTGCCCTCGTATCCCTGATGCTGCCAGTAGATCAGTTCGGCCCGCCGGGCTGGAGGCTCGTGCTCCGGCGGTCGGACGTCGGGCGCGACCCAGAACGTGAGACCGTGGGCGTACGGCGCGAAGGTGCGGCGCAGCGTATCGGCGAGCTCCCCATACCGGGTCGCCCCGGCAGCAGCCTGCACCCCGTCTGCACAGACCTGGGCCCAGTCTGCGTCTTGGGCAGCGTCGGTCGGGTGAAAGTAACGAACGACGCCGTACAGGCGGGCGAAGGCGACCAGCGCGTCCTCGCGGGAGACGGCAGAACGCTCCGCGTCGCTCTGCGCTGGAGCGAGCGGTGGAGTCGTGGGCGCGGGCGACGGGCACCCGGTCAGCGCCGCGACCAGGACAGCCGCCAAGACAACCCGGTGGCTCAGCACGTACTCCCCAGCAGGAGCTGCGCGCCGTAGTACAGCGGCAGTCCCCACAAGCGGTTGGCAAAGGCGGCCGAGACGAACCGATCTCGCGCCACCGAGAGGTCGGAGAGGTAGAATGTGACGGCGCCTGCGAGCATCGTCGCCGGCGCTCCGGCGCGCCACGCTGCAAATGCGGTCGCGACCATCATCGTGATCACGACGATGTACACGTCGACGGGCCGCTTCATTTTTTGAGGAAGCGTGGGCCGGAGCCAGCGGCGAACCGCCCAGGCGGCGACGGCCAGTGCTGCCACGCTCATCGCCGTGGTCGACCAGGAGGGCCCCAGCCCGACGAACGCGACGATATACGCGACGTGGGCGGCCAAGAACGCGATCAGCCCGGCCAGGAACCAGCTCGACCGCTTGCTGAGCAGGAACACATCGCCAAACCAAGACAGCACCAGTCCGGCGAAGATGGCCTGTCCGTAGGAGGTCTCGAGCGCGCCGTGGTGCAGGGCCCAGCCCAGAAAGCCGATGCTGGCCACGGGTTTGAACCGGCGGGTCCACTGTCGGGACTCCGCATGCTCCGCCCAAAGAACCCCCGCGAGGGCGGCGAGGGTGAGGCCGAACCAGATCATGGTGCGCCGTACTCCAACGTGCCGGAGAATCGACCGGTCTTGCCGATGTCGTCCGGCTTGCTTCCGAGCATGCCCTCGCGCACGCACCCCACCAGGTCAGCCGGCACGTCTGCAGCGACCTCCGCCCGCTCAACCCTCAGCCCGATGCCCTGGGCCGCGATGACCTCGACCGCGATCTTCAGCGGGGTCTGGGCACTGCCCGGTCGCGCGCTGCGGCATCGATCGACGACAGGCTGCAGCGCCGCGCGCACCGCATCGCTGACGGACGCCTCGAGAACCGGATCTCCCGCCGTGGTGATGGCGTCTCGAATCTGCGCCTTGACCCCTTGGGGTGCAGTCTGTGTCCCAACCGCGGGTGCGGCGGGCTCGGCGGGCTCCGGGTCGGGAGTGGCTTGCGCGCGCAGCAACAGCAGCCCGAGCAAGACCAGGGCCGCGACGGCCGGGAGGATGAAGGCCTTGTTTCCCTCCACCCCCCGATTGTGCACGCCCCGGAGGCGGCCCGGGTAGAAAACCGACCCCGTTCGCTACGAGTCCGCTACGCGTCCGCCGCGGGCTCGGGTGTCTTGACGTAGCGGGCTCGCAGGGCCTCGAAGAACGCCCGGATCGCGAAGGGTTCGCCGCCTGCGGGCCGTCCGGCACGGCTGCCGGTGTAGTAGGCCATCGTGTCGACGTGGGACCAGTTCACGCCGGTGCCGACAAATTCCTTGAGGAACAAGGCGGCGGTGATCGCCCCACCTTGGCCGACGCTGGCGATGTTGTTGAGATCGGCGAGCGTGCTGTCGAGGTGACGGCGATACGGCGTGTGCAGGGGCATGCGCCACAAGGGGTCGCTGGTCGCCAGCCCGCCGTCGAGCACGGCCTGGGCAAATGCGTCGTCGGTGGAAAACAGGGCCGGGAGCTCGGTCCCCAGTGCGATCCGTGCGGCCCCGGTCAGGGTGGCGAAGTCGATGAGCTGGTCGGGCGACTCGGAGGCGGCCTCGGTGAGCGCGTCGGCGAGAATCAGGCGTCCCTCGGCGTCGGTGTTCCCGACCTCGACCGTGAGCCCCTTGCGGGTCTGCAGGACATCTCCGGGCCGGAAGGCGTTGTCCGAGACCGAGTTCTCGACCGCCGGGATGAGCACCCGCAGGCGGACCGGGAGCTCGGACTCCATGATGAGCGAGGCGAGCGCGAGGACCGTCGCCGCGCCGCCCATGTCCTTCTTCATCAGCTTCATGCCGGCCGCGGACTTGAGATCCAGACCGCCGCTGTCGAAGCAGACGCCTTTGCCGACCAGTGTCAGCTTGGGCGCCTTTGCGTCGCCCCACGTCAGGTCCAGAAGGCGAGGGGCCCGAGAAGCCGCACGTCCCACGGCGTGCACCGCCGGGTACCCTTTGTCGAGCAGCTTGTCGCCGACGATGACCGAGGTCTTGGCGCCGCACCGCTTCGCGAGCTGTACACCCGCATCGACCAGCTCCGCGGGACCCATGTCCTCGGCCGGGGTCGTGATCAGGTCGCGGCCGAGAACGGTGGCGCGGTAGAGGCGTTCGACATGCTCTCGATCGGCCTCCTGTGGCCACACGAGGGAGGGGTGCCGTCGCGTTGACGCCTTGTAGCGATCGAAGCGGCGGGTCTCCAGCGCCCAGCCGAGGGCGGCATCGGAGGCCATCGCTGGCGTCAACTCGCCTTGGAGTTGGTACCGGGCCGCCGGAAGCTTGGCCGCAGCGCGTGCAAACGTCCATGGCGTGGGCTCGCCGTACACGAGCACCGCGCGGCTCAGCGCGCCATTGCGGTCCGGAATCGTCGCGAGGTCGCCAGCCTTCCCGCGGAACCGCTGCCCCTTGAGCCAGTTCTGGGTGATCTTGGGCTGGGCTTTCAGCCAGCGCTTGAACGCCTTGGTGTGGACGGCGTGCAGGAGAATGGTGCCCTTGGAGGGCCGAGCAGCGAGATGATCCACCATCGCCGCGACCTTATCAGGTGATCCGCCTCAGCCGGGACAGGTGCCGCACTCCTCAAACTCGACGCCTTCGGCACACGTCGCGTCCCACCCCTCGAGGCAACAGACGCTGTCCGCAGCGCACACGCACGCCTCGATCTCGTTGTCGTCGCAGCCGGGGGTGTCATTGGCGGCGCAGCAATCTCCTTCACCACCCACCCCTTCACAGGTACCGCAGCCGTAGATGACGACGGCGACGACGCAGGTCTCATCCCATTCGTTGTCGCAGCAGAACGGATCCTCGTCGCAGACGCAGCTGGTGATCGCGTTGTCGTCACAGCCCGGTGCTGCGTCCTGGACGTCGCAGCACGTGCCCCCGTCGGGCGGGGGATCTCCGGTGGGGTCCGTGGGATCGGTCGGGTCCGTCGCGTCGGTGTCCGTCGCGGAGTCGGTATCGGTCGCGGAGTCGGTGTCGGTGTCGGATGCCGACTCGGACTCGGATTCGGACTCCGAAGTTGGGTCGTTGGTTGGGTCGTTGGTCGGGTCGTTGGTCGGGTCGTTGGTCGGATCGCTGGACGGATCGTTGGTCGGATCGCTGTCGGTCAGCGAAGGATCATCGTCGTCGTCGAACGTGTCCGGGAACGTATCGGGAGGATCAAACGTGTCGGAACTGGGGCTGCTGGGACTGCTGGGACTGCTCGGCGTTCCAAAACCGTCGGTATCCGTATCCGTGTCTCCCTCGGAGTCATTGCCACAGCCCACGGCGAGGGCGACCGAGGCAACAAGAGCGCAACGCAGCCAATCCATGAGGGTATTCCACCAGCTTCAGTCTCGACCCACAACCAGCCGAGAATCTGGCACGGCGTGGCCCTAGGGGCTCGGGATGCCTCAGCCGCCCGATTCGGCGGAATCGGGCCCCGTGGAGCCTCGCGGCGTGCACACACCGCAGCCCAGGGATTCCACCGCCTGCACGCACTGAAAGTCCCATGCCTCGGCACAGCACGAGGGCTGCTCGGCGCAGACGCACTGCTGGACGTCGGGTTCGGTGCATCCGGGGGTTCCATCGGCGACGCAGCAGCTCGCGGCACCGGGACACATGCCGCAGCCAAAGAGGAAGACGTCGGCGACACACTGTGGGTCCCAGGCGTCTTCGCAGCACACCGGGTCGGCATCGCAGACACAGGTCTGCAGCGCGGGCACCTCGCAGCCTGGTTCGGCTCGCGCCTCGCAGCAGCTTCCGGGGGCCCCACACACGCCGCAGCCCAGCGCCTCGACTTGTTGGGCGCAATGCTCGTCCCACTCGACTTCACAGCACGACGGCTCGGCGTCGCAGACACACGCGCTGAGAATGGGGTTGTCGCACTGCGGACCCGCGTGGGCCTCGCAGCAATCGGCGTCTCCGCCGGGCCCATCATCGTCAGTAGGGACGCCGCTTTCGCCGCTGGGAGGGTCGTCGTTGCCGAAGCGAAGCTCTCCGCACCCCCCGAGGAGCAGGGCGAGCACGGCGAGGAATGCCCAGGGTCGCTGCCGCATTCGGTCAGGCCTCGCTCGGGGTTCCGACTACGAAACCGAGCGACCCAATGCCAAACACATCCCCAGGCTCGGCCGTGATGACGCCGCGCGCAGGGTCGCCGTTGTGGGTGAACTCGGCTCCGTCATAGGCGCGGACTTGGACGGGTCGTGGGAACCCGCTCCAGTCGAGCAGCAGGTGGGTGTCGGCCATCTCTGGTGCGAGGACGGTGATGTCGGCGTCGAGCCGGCGGCCAAGCGTGCGACGGCCGGGCAGCAACATGTGGCGTTGGGGTGGCCCCGAGGGTCCGACGACCGTCACCTCGCCGGCGGAGACGGCCTCGAGCTCGTCGTGGAGAATCTCCGCGATTCGGGACGCGAACACCCCGGCGTTCTGCGGCCGGTTGGCGGGCTCGGGATCGAGGGATTCTTTGAGCAGGTCCAACAACGAATTCGGCAGGCCTGCACAGCCGGGGTACCGCCCGATCGGCTGCATGCCCCGGGTCGCGTGCGCATCGAGCCACGCGACAGGGGACTCGCGGAGCGCCTCGACCACCTCCGACACCCGGTAGTGCTCGAACAGGACCGCATGCCCCGAGAGCATCTCGTACAGAATCGTCGCCAGTGAGTAGATGTCGCTGGCGGGGGTGAGCTGGTCGGTGAGGAGCTGCTCCGGCTGGCAGTAGTGCGGGGTCCCGACGACGGTGCGGGCGGCGGTGGCGTTGGTGCCGAACGCCCACGGCACCCCCCACGCGCGGGCGAGGCCGAAGTCGAGGACCTTCACCGTGCCATCGGGGGTCATCCAGATGTTCTCGGGCTTGAGGTCGCGATGGACCACGCCTTGCGCGTGGGCCTCGGCGAGGCCCATGGCGGCCTGCAGCATGATCTTGAGGGCCTCTCCGGCCCGCATCGGCTCGTCGAAGTCGTGGAACTCATTGAGCTGCAGACCCTCGAGGTAGTCCATCAGCACGTAGAAGTGGTCGGCGCCTACGCTCGAGCCGTGCAGTCGGACGACGTGCGGGTTGGTCAGTGAGCGGAGCACCGCGACCTCCCGAATCGCTCGCTTGATCACGTCTTCGGCCAGCCGGGTGTCTGTGGCCAATTTGAGGGCGAGGGGACGCCGGTGTCCGGGGGCGCGCACCTTGTAGACCCGGGCAAACGAGCCGCTCCCGATCTCCTCCAGGATCTCGAAATCCCGGTAGCGGCCTACGACGGGCCCGTCCTGTGGCTGGGACCTCATCCGACGTTGAACCCTATCATGGCGTGGTACTCACGGAGCGTGGCGGCAGGGGCGGCACAAGCGTGGGCCGGACGGCTCGGCTGGTTTGCCGGCGGTGGGTTGATCGGTGCCGCGATCATGTCCCTTCGTGCACCGGTTCCGCCCGACATGCCAGTGGTCGAGCACACCGATTCTGCATGCCCCTCTGTTGCTGCGCCGAGCTGTCCCGAGCTGACACCCGCACCGGGCCCGATCGCGGACCCCCCGAAGGACGATTTCGAGCCTGCCCCCAAGGCGCCCGAAACCGAGCCTGAGGCCAGGCCTACGACCAAGCGCCCCCCCAAGCCGACGCTCAAGCTGCCCCGTATGCCAGGCACCAACCAGCTCCGTGCCGGCACCAAATGGGATCAGACGCGTGAGGCGTGGGCCCTGACGTTCGCGTACGAGATCCCAGCGGCACGGGCCCAGGTGTCGACGTTCTATCGGAAGGTCTTGGAGGACGCGGACCTGGTCGTCGAAACGTCGCAGGGTGCGCCCGACGAGGAGGGCGCGGTCCCGCTGTACATCAAGGGCCGCAACGCCAAGGAGCACGCCCACGTCACTGTGCGGCAGTCGGTCGACGAGTTCGAGACCCGAGTGCGGGTGATCTGGCGCTTCTACGACCGAGGGACGCCGTGAACTCCGCAGCCATCCCTGGAATCCGCGGACGTTGCGGCGCGTATGCTCGGGCAGTGAGACAGCTGGGCGCGATCGCGGGACTGCTATGGCTATCCGCCTGTGGGCAACCCGACTCCGTGGACCCACCGGTGTCGCCGGTCGCCGCGGCGCCGGAGCCGGCTTCGTCGTGTCCCACCACGCCGCTCCACACCACCGCGCTGCCAGGCACCGAGCCGCGCCATGCCACCGCCGCGTTCTGGATCGACCGGCTCCCGCCGGGGGTGGCCGACCAGGTGCTCGTACCCGCAGATGCGATCGCCGGGCTCAACGCACAGTTTTCCCAAGTGGTCGGCGCCTGGCGCAGCATCGACGACTCGAAGATCGGGGACCGGGAGACCATCGACGCGTCGATCGCCGAGCGCATGCAGTACCTCAAAGGCGAGGTCGAGGCGGGGCGCTTCGTCGAAGCGCAGCCGAATGCGTTTGCCGGGGCGGAAGCGATCGTGGCGGCCGCGACGGACGTCGACCATCAGCGACTCGTCATCGATGAAACGCCGCTGCGCTGCATCCCCCTGTCTGGGGGCGAGTCCGGCGGGTTGTTCAAGGTCCCCGTCGACCGCGACTTCGATCGCAACGCGTGTGCAAGCTTGCACCCCGGCGAGCGGGTTCGCGTCCTGGCCCGTGGACCCAAGGGGACTTGGCTGTACGTTCACGCCGGCCACACCGTGGGGTGGGTCGAGAACGCGGTCTTCTCCAAACGATTGTCCCCCTCCGCGATCGACGCCTGGACCAGCCCCAAGCGCCTCGTTCCGGTGCGCGACGACGTCACGACCCGCGGCGGTGTACGGGTGCGACTCGGCGTGAGCCTGCCGTTGCTCGCCACGACCGAAGAGGGCGACTACGCCGTGTTGGTCCCCGGACCCCAGGGACCCCTCGAGGATGTGGTCGCTGCCGATGCCGCCGTCTCGGAGGGCTACAAACCTCTGACCCGTCGCACCCTGCTCGAGGCCGTCTTCAGCGAGTTGGGGGACCCCTACGGTTGGGGCGGGCGCGCCGGGGAGCGCGATTGCTCGCGCCTGGTCCGTGACGTGCTCGGGACGTTTGGCTTCGAGCTCGCCCGGCACAGCGGCGTGCAGGCCAAGCTCGGCGTTCGCAACGTGGACGTCTCCGACCTCGAACCGCAGGCCAAGCGCGCCGCGATCCGCAAGGCCGCGGAGGGCGGAGTTGTGGTGCTCTACATGAAAGGGCACATCATGCTGTACGTCGGTTCGGACGGTCCTTCGGACTACGCGATCTCGGCGATGAGCGAGTATCTGACCCCCTGCGAGGGAGGCCCGGACACCACGCATCGGGTCGACGCGGTGGCGGTCAGCACCCTGGCGTTGGGGGAGAACACGGGGCGCACCGCGTTCATCGAGCGAATCCTGACGCTGGTCGTCTTCGAGCCGCCCGAGCCGCCCGATGAGCAGACGCCCGACGCCCCGCAGGGGTAGCCTGCCGGCGCTATGGCTGCTGAGATCGCCCTCGTCACTGAACGCCGCTACGAGCAGCGCTCGTCCGAGCTCACGGCGTACGAGGAGAACATCTTCGAGGAAGACCGCCTGCTGATCGACGCGTTGAAGGCGAGGGGGGTCAAAGCGGTGCGTCTGGATTGGTCCCGGCCGGATGCGGACTGGGAGGCCTACGACGCCGTGGTGCTGCGGACACCGTGGGACTACTTCGACCGCTTCCAGCCCTTCATGGCGTGGCTCGATCGGCTGGCGGGGCACCGGTGTGTGCTCAACGACGTGGACACCCTGCGGTGGAACATCGACAAGCACTACCTCGCCGAACTCGCGGACGCCGGGGTGCCGGTGGTTCCGACCGTGTTCGTCGAGCAGGGCACGCGCACCTCGCTGTCGGATGCCATCGAGGAACTCGGCGCGCAGAACGTGGTGATCAAACCGGTGGTCAGCGGCGCGGCGCGGGAGACGTACAAGGTCACTGCCGACAACCGCGATCGCCACAGCGCGACGTTCGAGCGGCTGTGCGCCGAGCGGGCGATGATGGTGCAGCCGTTCATGCCTGGGATTGTCGAGCATGGCGAAGTGACCGTGGTCGCCATGGGAGGGAAAGCGACCCACGCGCTCGTCAAGCGGGCCAAGGCCGGTGACTTTCGCGTCCAAGACGACCACGGCGGCACCGTGCACGCTCATGACGCCGCAGGGGACGAACTCGAGTTGGCCCAGGCGGCGTTGAGCATTCGGGAACGGGCCCCGGTGTATGGGCGCGTGGACATGGTCCGCGACCCGGACGGGGTTGCGCGGGTGATGGAACTCGAACTCATCGAGCCCGAGCTCTGGCTGCGTCTTCATCCCCCCGCCGCGGTGGCCTTCGCCGAGGGCATTGTCGCGGCCTTGGGATGAGGGCCTCCGGCTCGTTTGGCGAGCCCGGTCGGGAGGCCGCGCGCACCGCTACGGTTCGGCGACGACCCCTTGGATTGAAGCCATCCAGCGATCGAAACTGTCGTCCGCGCTCCGCATCGCGCGGATCGGTCGCGCTCGCAGGGCGTCCCCCAGCATCTCGCGCGCCTTGGAGAGGCGCCACTTGATCGTGCCTGTCGCGACGTCGAGCGCCTCAGCGATCGCCGCCGTCTTCATCTCCTCCCAGTAGTACAGCTCGAGCGTGAGTTGAAAAGGACGCGGCAGTCGGCGAAGCGCGCTCAACAGCCGCGCGCCGTCCTCCCTGCGGATCAGCGCGCTGCTGGGTGATGGCTGCGGAGGGGACACGAGCGTCGCCTCCGTGCGAGCGCCGTCCCGGATCGCGCGGGAGAGCTCGTGCCGAGCGATGCCGAGCAAGTACGCGCGGAATCCGTGCGACGTGTGCACACGGTCCCGGTTCTCGACCGCGGCGAGGAAGGTGCGCTGCGCGAGGTCCTCCGCGCCGACACGGACGTTTCTTCGGAAGAAGCGGAGCACAGATGCCGCGTGACGACCCACGAGGAGGCTGCCTGCACAGCCGTCTCCTGCACGCCAGGCATCGAGAAGCGCGCCATCGTTATCGTCGTTCGTCATCTCAACCTCGGCGCCTCGGTCGGTCGACCGATCGCGTCTTCAAGCCATTGCAAAACATCGGTAGAAACCGGACTCGACCTCCCATCGCCGCCGAGGCGCAGTCGCGTCACTTTATGTTGGCGAAAGAACTAGAAATCTCAGTTTTCAGCCAACCGTTTTGCGTCTGGTGGCACTTGGACCGGTGATGAAGTCTCGTATCAACCGGTGTGTTCGCGTTCTTCTGTGCGGCCTTCTCGCAAGCTCCGTCGGCTGTGAGGCCCCGGAAGAGGAAGGCGATGCGTCGCTGCGAATCTGGAACAGTCAGACGGCTGACAACAACGAGTACCCGTTCATGGCCTCGTTCCACTTCCAGGATGGTGACGCTCTGTCTGCCGCCTTTTGCGGGGGTGCTTTGATTCGCAACCGCTGGATCGTAACCGCGGCGCATTGCGTCGACGACCTGGCCGACCTGCCTCTTACGGTTCGCATCGGTGTTGGACGCAGGAACCAGGCGAACTACACGGTCTCGAACACGCGGCGTGTCAACGGAGTTTGGCTCCATCCATCCTACAATCCAGCCTCTGGTCTCAACGACGTCGCGGTCGTCCGTGTTCAGGGCAACTTCAACGGACGGACCAAGGCCGTGCTCGCCACTACGAACGATTCGGACCTCGAGGCGAATGGTCAACTTCCGTGGGCGATCGGATTCGGGTTGTTCTCTCCGGATGGGGAAAATGTCGCCTTTACGGCCTCGCAGTTCCTCCAGGAGGCACGGCTGCGGCTCGAGGCGCGAGGGGTTTGTCGCGACGAGTGGGAAGGTCGCGGCACCACCATCAACGCCCGGGTCCTGTGCGCGCGTCGCGGCCCCGATTCTGTAGACGACGGCCACTTCGCGTGCGCTGGCGACAGCGGTTCTCCCCTGGTTCACAACAACGGCGGCAGCCCGCGCGTTCTCGGGGTCGTGTCTCGGGGCGTGTGCAGGGTGCAAGAGGGCTCACTCGTCGTGGACCCGAGCGTGCCGACCACGTACACGCGCGCGAGCCGATTCAGAAACTGGGCGATGCAGTGCTCGGGTGCTGATCGGAGCACCTGCGGGGGAGCCAACCTCCTGTGAAAGTACCGGGCCGGCCGGTGCGTTGCGGCGCCATTGTCCGCCGGACGGTCCGGGTGTGAAGCGAGCGTCGCGGCCGTGCCTTTGCGCTACACTCGGCCGCCCGTGGCCGCACCCCGCAAGAACGTGCGCTTCACCGTCGCCTACGACGGTCGAGCGTTTCATGGTTGGCAGCGGCATCCTGGCGTTCCGACCGTCCAAGGAGCCCTGGAAGCTGCGCTGTGCAAGGTCTGTGACGCGCCGGTGGAGGTCCGTGGTGCGGGACGGACCGATCGTGGTGCCCACGCGCAAGGGCAGGTCGCCAGCGCACGGGTGCCCGAGGCCGTCGAGATGGACACCCTGCAGGCGGCGGTTCAGGCCGCGCTGCCCGAGGGGGTTTCGGTCCGGGACGTCCGCGCCACCGAGCGGGAGTTCCACGCTCGGATGTCGGCGATCGGCAAGCGGTACGTCTACACGATCCACAACCAAGAGGAGCTGCCGGCCGAGGCTCGAGGCCGGGTGTGGCATGTGCCCGAGGCGCTCGACGTGGAGGCGATGCGGGCATGCCTGGATATCTTCGTCGGCGAGCACGACTTCGCCAGCTTCGCGACCAAGGCCAACCACGCCCGCAAGACCACGGTCCGCACGGTCACCTCGTTCACCCTGGAGCACGATGCGCCGCGAATCGTGCTGCGCATCGAGGCGGATGGGTTCCTCTACAAGATGGTGCGGAACCTGGTGCGGGCCATCGTCAAGGTCGGGGAGGGCCGTTGGACGCCACAGCGGCTTCGCGAAATCCTGGCCGCGCGGGATCGGCAGGCGGCTCCAGGTACCGCCCCGGCGTCCGGACTGTGTCTCGAGGAGGTCTTCTACCCACAGGAGGACCCCGCGTCGTGAGTGGGGACGCAGACGGGTTCGTGCACGAGCGGCACAAGCCCGGTTCGAGCTTGGAGCGGCCTCGGGAGCTCGTCGTGGCGTGCGTCCCGATGCGCAGCAACGTGAACGTGTCCCAGATCGCGCGGACCGCAAGCGCCGTGGGGGCGGAGCGTCTGATCCTGACCGGCGCCGCGAAACTCATCTCCAAGATCGCCCGCGACGGCGCCGAGTCGCTTCCGGTCTCGGTGCACCGAACGCTGCCGCCGGTCCTGCAGCGGCTGCGGGGGGAGGGGTACCGCCTCGTCGGGCTCGAGCAGACGACGGGCTCCAGCAGCCTCTACACCTATGCGTTTCAGCGTCGGACGGCGCTGGTCGTCGGCAACGAGCGGCTGGGTCTCTCGGAGGAGGTGCTCTCGTTGCTCGATGACGTCGTGGAGATCCCGGTCTACGGGATGCCGCACAGCTACAACGCCGCCATTGCGACGTCGATCTCGCTCTACGAGTACTGCCGGCAGTTCCCGACGGGCTGAAAACGGGGCTGCCGGAAAGGTTCCCGGGTCTCGGTTCCCGCGGTCGCAGGTGGGGAACGGCGGTGAATGTCGGTTGATGTCGGAAAAGGGGAACCTTTTGCGTGTCTGTACACACATCACGGTTGGAGGGTCGCCGGGGCTCGCGCCACGGCTCACACCGAAGGGGTTGTCCACGATGAACACGAAAACACTCACCACTGCGGCGTTTCTGATGACTGGCCTTCTGGCCCTCGCACCGGGTTGCGACGACCAGGGGCGGCCCGACAGCGCTGCGGGGCTCGGCGGTGGAAACGCCGACGACGGTCAAAACGACGGCGATGAGGACGACGACGCGGATGCCGACGGCGACGATTCCGAAGACACCGGTTCGGACGACAGCAGCGGTGATGACGATGGCGGCACCGATGACGTCCCGCCCGACGACTTCCCGGAGCCCGGTCAGCAGGAGCCCGAGGTCCCCTTCGACCTCGAGAAGAAGTCCGAAGTCTGCGCGCGTGGCAACACCGACCGCGTTGCCCAGGCGCTGTGTGGTGGTGGTGACATCAGCTCGATGACCGCCTTGCTCGCGGCCCTCGACTTCAACGAGCCGTTCTTCTCCATGACGGCCAACTCGAGCTCGCTGGTCGGTCGCGATGTCTCGGCCCTCAACCCACGGCTGATCGTTGGGGAGATGATGGCCGGTGGTGGGCCGTTCGGCGGCGGTGACAACGGCGCGGCCGGTTCGCCCGAAGACATGATGGCCCTCGGCTTCGTCCGCGGTGAGCAACTCGTCGAGCTGGTCGGCTACGACCCGAGCACCGACGCGCTGAACTTCTACCTGCTGATGTTCGAGCAGGGCTGCAACGCCACCGAGGCGGGCTGCCAGACGTCAGACCTCGTGTCCCCGGCGATCGAGTCCGGTTGGACCGGTTGGACCGTCTATCAGGACACCGACCTGGTGAACACGACGCTCGACTGCAACGTGTGTCACCAACCGCTGGGCCCTGGCACGCCGAAGATCCCCCGCGTGCAGGAGATCAGCAACTCCTGGACCCACTGGTTCCCGACGCGCCCCGCCCAGCAGGGCGGCGGCTGGTCCTCGGGCGGCTCGGGCACCACGGGCCTGCCTCCGATGGATCCCGGCAACCACGGCACCCGCTCCAGCGAGGTGCTCTGGAACCAGTTCATGTCGATGCACGGCGATGACCCGACCTACGGCGGCGTTCCGCTGGAGGAGATTCGGGCCTCTGCGGCTGGGCCGGACATCGAGACGTTCGTGCGCTCGTGGCTGACCTCTCGGACGGACCTTCCCGAGGCCCTTCAGATTCCCGCCTTCGGCAGCGGGGAGGGCAGCGACTACTTCTGCGATTCCTCCTCCATGGAGCGCGAGGGCGAGTCGTCGTCGTGGGGTCCCGAGTTCGCCCGGGTGGTCTCGGGCCAGCGCCTGCCGTTGCCCTCGCACCGGATCGACATCACCTCGGAGCTCAGCCGAGACGAGGTCGTCGAGACGTACAAGGCCGTGCAGTCCGGAGCCCTGCCGGCCGAGGAGATGGTCCACCCCTCGGCAGCCATCGCGTACACCGCGATGAGCGAGATGAGCATCGTGCCACCGCAGGACGCGACCGGAGAGCAGATCCTCACCCATATGTGCGCGCGCTGCCACAACAGCAACCTGGACCAGTCTCTGTCGCGGGCACGCTTCGACGCGACGAACCTTGCGGGTCTGGACGCTCTGCAGAAGGCCGTCATCGCCGACCGGATCCAGCGGCACGAGAGCGACAACTTCCAGATGCCACCGCGGCGCTCCGGCACCATGCCGCAGTGGGCGGTGACCCGGGTGCTCGAGTACCTCGAACAATAGGCTGAACCGCTCCGACGAAAAAACGCCCGCTCCGATTGGAGGGGGCGTTTTTCGTGGGCGGGGCCGTTGCTCACTCGAACGAGAACGAGGTGCGCTCGGGCGGAGGTGTCAGACCGAACATGCCGGTGAGGCGTCGGCCGTAGTTGAAGTACGCCGAGTCCATCACGATGCTGTACAGCGCCCACTGCGGGCTGTCGGCCGAGCGGGAGACACCCACGTTGGACGCGGGGTCGGTGGCCAGTGGAGGCTGGGCGTACAGCTCCTTGCCGGACGCATCGTGCAGGCTGACATCCCAGTGCACGGCCAGCGCCATCAAGAGGCCTTCGTACTTCACCCCGCCAGGGATGTCGGTGGTGAGTGTGTAGTAGCCGGGCTGCCGGACGACCTTGCTGTGGACTTCGAGCACGAACTTGCCCTCTCGGTCGCCGTCCAGGGGCTCGATCGACAGGAGCTCGGGCTCGAAGACGTCACCGAACGAGCCGCGAAGGACCTCGATGAGGGTGTCGCGGCGCTTGGTGTCGAACCGGCCCGAGAACGCGTCGCCGGCCTCGATGATCGGCGGGCCCTTGGGGAAGGCCTTCTTCATCTCGGGGTGATTCGCCTCTTCGTCGAACAACAGCTTGTCGAGGTCGGCGTCGGGCGGGCTGAGGTCGACGTCGTTGGTGAACGCCACGTACAGGACGGGGTCCGCCTCGTGGGCCATCGCGTGCAACACGGTGGAGAACGCGTCACGGAGCTTCTCGTCGGCCGCGAATGCGTTGCCACCTTCGGCGGGCGAGCCGAGGCCGGCTTGCACATCGGTGTAGATCGCGTCGAGGGCTGCTGACGCGACCTTTTCGGCCTCGTCATGGGCATCGGTCCGGTCGCTCGCGCTGGCGACCTCTTGCATTGCCTCGCGCAGACCCGAGATGTCGCGGTCTTCGGCCGCTGCGGCCGCGTTCGCCCACAGCTGGTAGGCCCGCGCCTCGGGACGATGGAACGCAGGGTCGACGTCCAGCGTATACTCGGCGTCCCAGCGCGCGGAGGCGGCGGCGGCGTTGTCCTTCGTCGCGGCGACGAGGGCTTCGAAGCGGTCTGCTTCCTCCGACTCCCAGTGCGCCTGGCTCACCGGCGGCCCGACCAGCCCTCCGAGCAACGCCGCGCCGAGTGGAAAGCCCAGCTTGATCGCCTTGGGGGTCTCGGTGCGCTTGACCAAGCCCCAGAGACCAGCGGCCGCCATCCACCCAAACAGCCCGACGAAGATGCCGGCGATGACGCCCGCACCGATACCGTCGAACGCCGTATCGCGGAGCGCGGCGAGGCACGCGGCGAAGAACAGGCCTCCGAAGAGAAGCTTCAAAATCGCGCCGGCGACGCTGGGCTTCGAGGGGGTGTAGTGGGCGCCCGGTGCCGCCCCGCCGGGATAGCCGGGCGGGACCCCCGGAGGAGCCGCGTAGGGATTGGGCCCACCTGGGATGCCTCCGGGGGCCTGGGCGTAGGGGCCGGGCGCCGGTGCATAAGGGCCCGGAGCCTGGGCGTAGGGACCGGGCTGAGGCCTGTCTCTTATACACATCTCCGAGCCCACGAGACCTCTCTACATCTCG
>CAJXVA010000058.1 GCA_913061055.1 uncultured Pseudomonadota bacterium | reverse complement strand
CACACTGCGAGCGCGGAGCGACACCGCCACGGGTGGCCCCAGGCGTGCACTGGCGTGTGGGGTTTTGCGGTTCGCCTCTCTAGGCCGCCGAGCAACCTCCGACGGACTCGTAGCCGGGTGCGGGCGACGTCTCGAAGAACGGCACGCAGACCTGAGCGTCGTCATCACAAGTCTGGTCTGGATCAGCGTCGCTAAGATCGCAGATCCGGCTGCAGCACCCGGCGGACTCCGTACAGCCCGGGACCGCGCCGGCAGAGGCGCAGAACAACCCGGGGTCGCACTTGTTGAACGCGAGACACGGATCCCCGTAGCCCCCGGTGGTCGGCGAGGCATCGACGGCGCAGACGAATCGCCCGCCCGCCCCACCTTGCGGAATGCACAGCTGCCCGTCGTCGCATCCGTTCCCCAGCGGGTTGCAGGTCGGAAGGCAGATCGGCAGCGCGCCGTCGTTGTAGACCGCACAGACCGTCTCCTGCGGACATTGACCCGCGGCCGCGGTTCCTTCGCACAAGCTCGTGCAAACGCCCTGCGTCTCGCCCGGGGGCACACCCCAGCAGATCAGCCCCAAATCGCAGTCGTCGACCCCGGCCACGGGTCCTTCGGGCGCGACGCACGGCTCCCCGAGTTGCTTTGGCTCGATCGGCAGCGGCGAGCAGCGCAGCCCGTTCCACGTCTGATCGCCATCGGCGGAATACGGCACGCACTTTTGTTCGCCCGGGCAGTCTTGCTCAAACACATCGCACTCCGCCCCCGATGGGTCGGGATCGCTCGGGGGTCCGTCGTCATCCGCGGGGAAGCCCGATGCGTCCCCCAGCAACGAGTCGGTCTCCTGCGCACCGCTGCTCCCCGAATCCGTCTCGTCGAGAGGTGTCTCCTGAGTACAAGCCGCGAGGAGAAGCATTGCGGCTGCGAGGACGGCAGGCTTCATGGAGACACCGCAACGAGCGAGGCTGCGGTGCCTTACACCATGGGCGCATCTGCTTGCCCCCGGCGTCGGGGGCGAGAAATTCGGAAACGTTCCTAGCGCCACCGGTACTGCCACCTGTGAAGGCGCCGCCGCGCCCAGGAACCTCCCATGACCGCGTTTTCTCGTTCGACTCGCCGCCTGCTGACCGTCGCCGTGCTGTGTGCATGTCCGCTCTTGCTGCCCAGCATCGCGGACGCGCAGCCACAGGCCTCCGCGGTCAAGAAGACGAAGAACAAGACAAAGACGCGCAAGAAGACCCGCCGAGCCAAGCGAAACAAGAAGAAGCAGCAGCCGACCACGAAACAGCCCGTTCAGCCGAACGCGCCGAAGGCCAAACAACCGCTGCAACCGACCGCACCCAAGGGCCCCAGCGTCGGCCCCAAGACGCCGAACATGCCGGGCTCGCCCCACGATCGCATGCCCCCGCGGGACGTTCCACGCAACCTTCCTGGGGCAGGCGGGGGACCGAACGCACCCGTCATGCCCGGCGGCATCGGTGGTGGCAAGGGTCCCGGCGGAGTCCCGGATGGCCCATCGATCGACGTGGGTCGCGACGATCTCGTCCGCGGTAAAGACCCTGGCGGCGGCAAAGATCCGGGTGGTGGCAAGGATCCCGGCGGTGGCAAGGATCCCGGCGGCGGTAAAGACCCCGGCGGCGGTAAAGACCCCGGCAAGCCCGCAGGCGGCAAGGGTCCCGGCAAGCCCGGTGGTGGCAAGGGCCCCGGCAAGCCCGGTGGTGGCAAGGGCCCCGGAAAGCCCGGCGGTGGCAAAGGGCCCGGCAAGCCCGGCGGTGGCAAGGACCCCGGAAAGGACCCCGGCAAGGACCCCGGCAAAGACCCCGAGAAGGACCCCAAGAAACCGAACATGAACCCCGGTGGAAAACCGGGCGGAAAGAAGCCCGGAACGCCCGGCGGCAAGACCCCAGGAAAGGGTCCCGGTGGCAAGCCCGGAGACCCCGGCAAGGACCCCGGCAAAGACCCCGGCAAAGGACCGAGCATCAATCCGGTTGGGCCGAACAGCCCGGGCGTCGTGCCTGGCCCCAAGCTTCCCAACGGGCCGAAGGGTCCAGGCGGAAAACTCCCGGGTCCCAAAGGACCGGGCGGGCTGCCCCCGGGCAAGATCCCTGGCCGTCCCCCAGGGCGTTAGGAGCGGGCTAGGCCTGCTCGGCGGGCTTACGCGTCGCGTACAGCTGCACCATCGACCCCAGGCTCGCGTGCTGCTTGAAGACGAACTCCCGACGCTCGCTCAACGCACCGAACAGTGGCACGCCCCCGCCTAGGAGCACGGGGACCATGGTGATGATCAGTTCGTCGACCCGGCCGGCTTCCAGCGCAGCTTGGACCATCCCCCCGCCGTCGACGTACACATCGCGTCCACCGGCGGCTTCCAGAGCCGTGTCCAACAGCGCATCCATCGTTCCCGACACGGCGCGCACCGTGGGGATGTCCGACTCCAGCTCGCGATGGGTTGCCACGAGGACGGGAGTGTCTCCGTAAGCCCACGCGTCGCTCAGCGATCGCACAACTTCATAGGTTCGGCGGCCCATCAGCATCGCACCGACGTCCGCCATGAAGGCTTCGAAACCCAGGGCCCCATCCTCGGAGGGCGCGGCATCGGTTGGAAGCCAGGAGAGATCATCGTCGGGCCCGGCGATGAAGCCGTCCAGCGATGCTGCGATGTAAACGCGTACTTTTGCCACGGGGGTTACGTCCTTGGTTCACAACGTGGCGAGGCCTGCCACTTCGTCGTCGGTCAACGTTCGAGAGTACACACGGAGTTCGTCGATGCGGCCAACGAAAGGATGCGCGGGCTCCCCAGTGTCGATGTCCAGCCCGATGAGGAAATCTTCCATCCCGTACTCGAACGCGATGGCAGGGCCCGACACGACGGGCATACCGTCGATGTACACCTGAGTCCCCGCCAAGCCCGATGTCACGGCCACGTGCACCCAATCGCCGATCACAGCGGTGTCGTTGATGCACTCCTGGTTTTCGAGCGTGCCGTAGCAGAAGAAAATCTGGTCGACCGGACCCAGTCCGTTGAATCCGAACTGGTAGGAGTTTGCGGTACCGGCGCCCAACGGAAAGCCGGCGGCCGAGAACAACACGCCATCGGGAAGCGGATCGACCTGCAACCATGCCGCGAGCGTGACTTCCTCGACCCAGAACGCCGGATCGGCCGGGACCACGAGGAACTGCTCTCCGTCGAACGCACAAGACTGCCCCACCACCCCCGGGGCCGACGATGGACAGCCCTTGCAGATCCCATCGTGTCCGTTTCCCGACGCGTCGAGACCGATCTCCGTCCCCTCGCCGTCGCACGAGAACCAAGCGACCAGGTCAGGGTTGGGAGGTTCGCCCGTCGACGAACTCTCTGAGGCGCCGGTGGAGGATGAGCTTCCGCTGGTCGTCGAACTGTCTTCAACACCGGTGAGGGTCGACCCGCTGCTCGAGGTGCCCGGCGCATTGCCCGAGCTCGACGAGGACTGCGAACCGGTTGTGGGACCGACGGTCGTGGTTGTTTCGTCGACTGGGACGCACTCGCCGCCCAGGCCTCCAGCGGAGTGAGCCCCAAACCGCATACCGGACGCACAGGTGTCATCGGCGAAAGCACATGCGCCCTCGATACAACTCCCCTCGGGGCACTGCTCGTCGTCGCTGCACTGATACGTGGCCGCAGGACACGCGGATGCGATCAGCAACATCAGCGAGGTCGCGGCCAAGCGCCCGAACAGCCCCCCTCCCACGGGACCTATCCTACTCTCGTTTGCATTTTACTAATTTGATAGTAAAATGGTAGGCAGTGCCGGTGGAGGTTCAGCTCGACTATGACCGCGGGGTGCCGATCTATCGGCAGATCATCGACGCGGTCCTGTCCGCGCTGTCTACGGGGTCGCTGTCGCTCGGCGAGCAGCTGCCGACGATTCACGAACTCGCCCGCCGAATCGACGTCAATCCGAACACGGTCGCCCGCGCGTATCGGGACCTCGAGCAGGGCGGCCACCTCGTCTCGAAGAGAGGTCGCGGCACGTTTCCGGCCCCTCGCGCCCCCGACCCGGTCGACGCTCGCACCACCCTTCGTGAGATCTACGATCGAGCGATCGCCGACGCTTCTCGTCACAAGATCAGCGCCCAGGATTTGGTCGCCTACTTCCAGGACACCCTCGATGCCTCGTCCAGCTCAACCAAGTAGCGGCGCCATACTCCGCGCGTCGTTCCGCACCCTCCGCGCCAACCCGCGGTTGCTGTGGTTTCCGTTCATCACGCTGATCGGGGCGGTGTTTGCGGTCGGCTTTGGAGCCACGCTCGCATGGGTGTCCTCGCAGATCGCCGCGGACCCCACGGTCGATCTGGGCCCCTGGACCCTACTGTTCACCAGCGAGCCTCCCGAAGGACACGAGGTGGCCGCCCGAGGCGTCGCCGCCGGCGGTTTCCTCACCGCGGTCTTGCTGCAGCTGTGGTCGTTGATCTGCGCGGTGAGTCTCAGCCGCGCCACGATGGACGCGCTCGCCGGTCGAGAGTGGACCATCCGCGGCTCGACCAGGGCCGCCACCAGCCGACTCACAGCGATTGCCACCGTCGCCATCGCCCAGGCCGGGGTCGGTCGATTGCTCGGCAAGCGCAAGCAGAAGAACAGCGCCAAGGGATTCCTGGGCAGCATGATCGGTCGCTTCACCACCAGCGTGCTCGAGATGGCCTGGTGGGCGGTCACCTATCTGGTCGTGCCCGTCCTCGCCAAAGAGAAGTGCAATGGCATCACCGCGCTGCGCCGCAGTGGCAAGCTGTTCAAGAAGACCTGGAAGGAGGCGTTCATCGGCCGCCTCGCCCTCGGCTGGGTCTGGGCCGGCTTTGCAGCGCTGGCCATCGTGCCGTTCGCCGCATGCATCGCGCTGGGCGTTGGTGACCCCCGATGGCTCCTCGGCGCACTCCTTGCCCCAGGCGCGGTCGCCCTGTTCGGCGTCGTCTTCGTACGCACGCTCGACATGATCTACCGGACCGCGCTGTACGTCTTCGCAACCGAGGGCGTCGTGCCCGAGCCGTTCGAGGGGCCGGAGCTCCACGACGTCTTCGTGGTCGCTGGTCGCTAAACGGACCGCCGGGCTCACTTCGGCAGACGTCGATTGGCTATGCTCCCCTTGTGGGGAACGCCTGGGATCCTGAGCGCTATCTGAAGTTCCGCGCCGAGCGACGGAAGCCCTACGAAGAACTCATGGCGTTGGTGCGGCCTTCGGCCGGGATGCGCATCGCCGATCTCGGGTGTGGGCCCGGCGAGCTCACGGTCGACCTTGCCAAGCGGTTCGACGCGGGCTCGGTCGTCGGCGTCGATCACAGCGCTGAGATGCTCGCTCGGGCAGCGGCCGAAGATGACCCGCGGGTTTCGTTCGCTTGTGCGGACATCGCAGAGCATCCTCTGCACGGCTTCGACCTCATCGTATCGAACGCGGCCTTGCACTGGCTGCCCGAGCACCCTGCCCTGTTCGCGCGGCTGCGGGACGGCCTCGTCGAGGGAGGCCAGCTGGCGGTGCAGATGCCCAACAACTTCGCCCAACCGACGCACACCACCGCGTTCACGCTCGCCGGCGAGTCGCCCTTCGCCGAAGTTCTGGGCGAGGCGCGCTCCGGCGCCGCAGTCGAAACCGCCGAACGCTACGCGGTGCTGCTGCACACCCTCGGATTTCGCGAGCAGGTCGTGCGCGAACCGGTCTACCTGCACGAGCTCCCCAACGCCGCGGCCGCCGTGGAGTGGGTCAAGGGTTCGTTGCTCACCTGGTACGAGGCCCGCCTAGGCCCTGAGCTCCATGCTGAGTTCGTCCGACGCTACGAGCGACGGCTGCTCGACACGCTCGGACCCGCCGAGCCGTTCCCCCTCACGTATCGCCGCATGATCCTGTGGGCGCGACGCTAGGGACCGATGGGTTATCGTGCTTGCGTGTGCAAGGAGCTGATGTTCTCGGCGGTCCTGCTCCTGGGCGCAGGCTGTGCCTCCCCCGCGGGTACGCCTGAGGCCGACGGGTCCTCATCAACGGGTACGACCCCACCGGTCGGGACCGCATCCAGCAACGCAGCAACGACCGGAGGGTCCACCGAGACCACGGCGGCCCCCGGGGCCTCCTCCGGTACCTCCTCGACGTCCGCGAGCTCGGACACCTCACAATCAGGGACGGCGAGCTCCACCGGCACCACCGGCAACGCCTCCATCTGCGACGGAGGCTCCTTCCCCGACGCCTGGCCGGACGGGACCGCCTGCCCCGAGGACACGTTCACGGTGCACCGCTACAGCGAGAACACGTTCATCCTGCGGCAGTCGTTGTGCACCGGCTTTGAGGGACCGTTCCTCTACCTGATGTTCGGCCAGGACCGGGTCCTGCTCGAGGACACCGGATACGCCGGCGCCCAGGTTGCGCCGGTCGTCTATGGGCTCATCGACACCTGGCTCGCCGAGCGCGGCCGCGAGTCGATCGAGCTGGTCGTCGCCAACTCCCACGGCCATGGCGACCACGTCGGCGGAAACAGCCAGTTCGTCGGGATGCCCAACACCACCGTTGTCGGCTTCGACGTCCCCAGCATCTCCTCCTTCGTTGGGATCCAAAACTGGCGCGAAGACATCGTCGCGTACGACCTCGGCGGCCGCGTACTGGATGTCATCCCGATCCCCGGGCATCAGAGTGCACACATCGCCTTGTACGACCATGGTGATGGCCTGCTCCTCACCGGCGACACCCTCTACCCCGGCCGGCTCTACATCTCGAGCTTTGATGCCTATGTCGCGAGCATCGACCGCATGGTCACCCGCCTTGCGGACGAAGAGGTCTGCCACGTCCTGGGCACGCACATCGAGATGACCGATCAGCCGGGCGTCGACTTTCGCTTCGGCGCCGACCAGCATCCCGGGGAGCGCGAGCTGCAGCTGAGCTTCGAGCACCTCGTCGAGCTCCGCGACGCCGTCGCGGCCATGGGGACGCCCCAGCAGGAAGTCCACGACGACTTCATCATCTTCCCGCTGTAGGAAGTGTCAGTACGGTAGTCCGGGGATCTGCAGGTCGACCGAGTACAGGGAGTTGCCGTCCTCGGGGTTGCCCGCGGTGATGTACAGCGTCTGCATGTCGCCGCCGCCGAAGGCCGCGTTGGTGACCTGCGGTGCGACGTCGATCTGTCCCAAGTCTTCGGCGCTCGGCGAGAGCACGGCGATGCGGCCCTGGCTGTGCACGGTCACGTAGATGTTGCCTGCGCAGTCCACCGCCATGCCGTCGCCACCGCTCACGTTCCCAAACGAGGTCCCCGGCGTGGCCACCGTCCCGTCAGCCATCACGTCGTAGCGCATGATGCCGGCCAGGTGCGTCACGTATAGGGCGTCTTCGGCGGGTGAGAGCGATACACCGTTGGGCTGCCCGAGTCCGGACTCGAACAACTCGACCGTTCCGTCCGGTGCGACACGGTAGACGCCGGTCACGGGCTGCGGGTTGGGATCCGGCGCTTGGTAGTCCGGGTCGGTGAAGTAGATCGTGCCGTCGGAACGAACGGTGAGGTCGTTGGGCGAGTTGAAGCGCTGCCCCTCGAACGAGTCAGCGATCGGCGTGCGAGTGCCGGCATCGAGATCGAACGCCGAGATCGCGCCCGCCTGGTGCTCGGCACCGACCAACCCGCCATCCACTCCGATCGCCAAGCCGTTGGTTCCGCTCTGCGCGAACGCGACTTCGAGGCCAGCGCCGTCGTAGCGCAGGAGGTTGGCTGGTGGTGGCTGCTCGGCGAACCAGAAGTGCGACAGATGCAGAGCACCGTTCCACCACACCGGGCCCTCCAGCAGGCCGTTGCTGCCTGCCGCGGTCGACGTGTTCTCGAACGCCGTGGCGGTTTCCACCGGCTGAGCCAGCGGCAGGTCTGCGAAGGGGCCGTCGGGGCACCCCTCGATGACCTCGCCCCCGGTCGTGCTTCCGCCGGAGGAGTCCGTGTCACCGCTGGTCGGATCCGTGGTCGCGACCGTTGGATCCGTCGCGGTGTCACTCTCGCTGTCTCCCGAGCTCCCCGCGCTGGCCGATGTTGGCGGGCCGCTTCCGTTTCCCCCGCTCGATCCCTCGGGACTCCCGGTGACCGGCGTTCCTGAGCCCGAGGTCGTGGCCGCATCGGTGTCGGCCGAGAAGGTGCCGTCGTCGCTGCAGCCAAAGAGAAAGCTCAAGGTAAGGATCGAAACCGTCGTACGCATCAGTCGCCTCGCTCCAGTTCTAGCACGGGGCAGCACGCGCCCCTTGAGTGCGGATGGTATGAAAACTCCCGATGGCCAACGCGAAGAAGGAACGCTCCAAGGCGTACGACGCGTTCGTGAAGCGCTACGTCGGGCGGCACGAACAGGTGACTGAGTCTTCGCTGTTCGGCATGCCCGCGCTCAAGGCCGCCGGCAAAGCGTTCGCGGGCAGCTTCGACGGTGGCCTCGCGGTACGCCTCGGCGAAGACGTCGACCAAGCGCTCGAGATCGATGGCGCCCAGCCGTTCGACCCGTCGGGCAAAGGCCGGCCCATGAAAGGGTGGGCCGTCGTGCCAGCATCCGCTTCGCGCCGTTGGAGTCGTCTGGCCGACAGCGCGCGGGCCCTGGTCGAAGGCGCCTGAGCCAGCGTCGCGCACGACTCACAAGATGCGTGAGCCGAGCGCAGACGCGATGAGCCCGACCGCGAGCTCGGCCGTCTTGTTCGCATCGTCGAGCGCAGGGTTGACCTCGACCATCTCCATGCTGCTCAGCCGCTTGGTCTCCGCGATGATCTCCAGCCCCAAGTGAGCTTCGCGATAGGTGAGCCCGCCGAGCTTCGGCGTGCCGGTGCCTGGAGCGACCCGCGGGTCGACGGAGTCGATGTCGAAGCTGCAATGCAGCATGTCCGAGCCATCGAGCGCATACTCCAGCGCCTCCTCCACGATCGTCGCCATGCCCCGGCGATCGATGTCGGCCATCGTGTAGGTGCGAATGCCGGACTCCTTGAGGAGCCGGCGCTCCGTTGCGTCGATGTCCCGCAGCCCGATCTGGCAGAAACGCCCGGGGTCGAGCTTGGCACCAGGATAGGAGATGTCGGTCAGCGCCGCAGGTCCTTGCCCCAGCAAACACGAGACCGGCATCCCGTGGATGTTTCCACTGGGCGACGTGTCGGGGCGGTTGATGTCGCCGTGCGCATCGAACCAGATCACACCCAGCTTCGGCGGGCCTTCGGGCTTCGTCTTCGCCCGGCGATGCTGCTCGAGTGCGAGCCCCGAGAGTGTGCCGATGGCGATCGAGTGGTCGCCTCCAAGAATCAGCGGAAACCCGCCATCCTCGAACATGCCGGGAACTGCTTCCGCGAGTTCCGAGCAGGTCGAGGCGATCAACGGCAGGAACTTCGCCTTCGCATCAACCTGGGGACGGGTCTCGGGAGCCGGAATCACCAAGTCCCCGAGGTCGCGGACCTCGTAGTCCAGCCCGCGCAACCTGCGATGCAAGCCGGCGATCCGGATCGCCGCGGATCCCATGCCGACTCCACGTCGGCCTGCGCCGTGGTCCATAGGAACGCCGATCACGTGAATGGTCTTGTTGTTCGACATGCAGCTCGAAGGGAGGATCGTGTCCTGGAAGCGCCGTTCAATGCAACCGTCTCCCCGGGGCCGCCAAACCGAGCTGTAGAGACCAGGGAGACGCCCCAGCGGACCACTCAGTGCACCCGCGCCGGTCCTAGAAGTAGAACACCAAGCCCATCTGGCCACCTCCGCTGACGTGCGTTCCAAGGTCGGTCTCCACGGCCACCTCCGAGAATCCCAGGGCAAGGGTCAGGTCTCCTTGCAAGAGCAGGCTGACGCGGTCCGCGACGAAGTACTCGATGCCCAAGTTCGGGCCAAACGACAGCTCGACCAGCCGATTCCCTGCGCCCTCGGGATCCGCATACGTCACTCGGACATCACCGCCGGTGTACGGCGCAATCCTCCTCCAGACCCGAAACGATTTCCGGACGCCGATCGACGCAGACACGCCTGCCGTATTCGTGGTCTCGCCCTGGTCCGGGTTGTTCTGAAACCACCCCACTCCGGCAGAGAAAGGAAGTGCCCAGCCGTTGCGGAACGCTCTACGAACGCCAAGCTCGGTGAACATCAGACGTCCGGCGTTGACATCGTTGAGGCCGCCAATACTCATCGGGGCCAACCCACCGAAGCCAAAGTGCATGCCCCAATGGCCATCATGCGGCCGAATGACGACGGATGGGTCGTCCTCGTCCGAGGAGGGGCCTCCGCCGTCCGTGGAGCTCGCGGGCGCTGGCGCGGGCTCACCGAGGGTCGTCGATGGCCCGTCGTGTTCCGCACCCACGGTCGGGGATGAGGCGAACAACAAGGTGAATCCAAGAGAGGCAACAGCGTCAATCATCACTTCTGGGAGTCGCTCGGCATGGATCCCGGATCCGTGATGAGTCCAAACGAGGCGAATCGCCATTGCGCCCACGCGCCGGACTTGGCGAATTGACGCGCTGGGGTGCTACGCCACGCCCTGAGACTTGGCTCGGTCGATCCGGAGTGCGGACAAACGCTCAGGCGCTTTGATCCCGGCCTCAAGGGCGACCGAAACGACCCGGCCGAGTCCGCATCGTTTCGAGGTGATGCGACGGGTGTGCGCCGCCGCAAGGCGGCCATCACGGTGTGATCCGGGTCGCTACGCGGCGGTCCTTCTGGGCTGGCCTCGGCGATCGCACCGAGGTAGAGATTTAGGATGACATTGAAATACGGCCGAATCGCAGGATTGCTCCTCGCCGTCTTACCCGGATGTCCCTCTGACGACGTCGAGGACTCGGGCTCCGCTGACACCGAGCAAGCAGACACGGGAGGGCAGACGACCGACGTCGGCAATGAAGAGTCCGACAGTGACGCAGATTGCCCCCTGGAGTGCAGTGGCAACGGGCAGTGCGTTTTCGAAGGAGGGCTCCCAGCTTGTGACTGCGACGAGGGTTTTGAAGACCAGGGCCTCGACTGCATCGATCCCAATGGCGCCGCCGCGCCTCCCGACGACTTCACGTGCCCCGCGCCCGGAGACGTCTCTGGTGCCGACGCGGCTCGCCTCATCAGCCAAGGCTGGTCGTACGTGAGCGGCGACACCTCATGCGAGCGAGGAAGCTCGGATATCTTCCGTTTCCGCGGCGACGGCATCTTCACCCGTCACCACCAGAACTCCGGAGCGACGCAGGGCGGCACGTTCCTCTACGGTTGCTGGACGCTCGAGGTCGCGGCGGATGGCGCCCTGGGCCTGCAGTGGGACCCGGTCGAAGATGAGTCGCAGCTCAACTGCGGCTTCATTGCGAGCCTCGAAGACCCGCCGAACTGCGAGGGCTCCATTCTTTTTGATGCCGATCGCGACGCGTTCGTGCTTCAAGACCTCCTCGACTCGGACGAGGTCCACCTGCTGTACGCCGAACCTGAGACTTGCGTGTGGTGCAGTGACGATGCGACGTGCTGCCCCGACGTCAGCTGGGTCGAGGCCAACGGCGAGCTCCTGTGCGAGTGAGCTCGCGTTGAGGTGCCCCGGCGCGTCTATGAGCGCAGGGCTTCGATGAGATGCGTGATCGCGTCGGTGGCGGTGAAGATGCCCACCACTTTGCCGTCGTCGGCGACGATCGCCGAGCCCAGTCGCTCGTCTCGCATGTTCTCCAGAACTCCGATCATCGGCGCATCCGGAGCCACGACATAGGGCTTGTCGCTCATCGCATCGGGGACCGACACCATCGACATGCTCAGCATGGGGAACACCTCGAGTTTCCCCAAGTCACGTTCGCTGAGCAGGCCCACGATCTTGCTGCCGTCGGTCACCGGGAGGTGGCGAATGCCGTGCTCCTCCATCATCCGCCGAGCGGTCGGGAGTGAGTTCTCCATGTCGATCGCATGGACGTTCTTGGTCATGTACGCGCTGACGGTTCGGTCGTTGTCGGTCATCGAAGGCCTCTGATCACACTCTACGGGTGCCGAGGGTCGGCCTTCCGGCAACAGTTGCGCTCGTGAGCCTTGCCGCGCAATCAAAGCGTGTTGCAGCGGTCGCGCTCGTCTTGCCAACGGATCGTCTCGGTCTTGAGGCACTGCTGGTATTCCGCGACGGGTTTCGGATCGACGCCGCACTCGATCGCCTCGGCGCACGCCTTGTGGTTCTTCAACGGGTCAGCGCTGCACTTGAGGATCGACGCTGTGCATTTGGCCGCGTACTTGGCGGTCTTGCCTGGCGAGTGCGCGGCCTTGCACTTGGCGCGTTCCTTCGTGTGTTTGGTCTGGTTGGTGTCATGGCAGGTCTTCGACTTGGTGCTCTTGCCTTTGCAGATGCCACACGCCTTCCCTGCCTGCGGCACGCACAAGTTCGTCACCCACGCCCCGCAGGACTCGAAGTTGGACTGCGGGTCACCGACGACGCAGTTGGGCGGCATCCTGCAGTCTTGCTCGATCTTGTTCTCGGGCATGTCCAGCGCGCAGGTGTGCGTGTCGGGGTTGCAGTAGTACAGGTCGGAGCCGTGGCGGTCCTGGCACTGTTGGTTGGTCGTGCAGTCCCAGTTCGGCTTGTGCAGATCGACGGTGTACTCGCACGCCCGCGGGACTCCAGGAACCTTGCAGTCCTTCCAAGCCTCGCTAATGGCCGCATCGATCTGCGAGGGTTGGAGATTTTCACGGTAGACGATCATTGGCGCCTCTCCGGCGGGCTCCTGCAGGCACACCGAGTTCTTGCCTTTGGGGATCATGGTCCAGTAGCCCTGGGGCGGGCTCATGCGTTGGCCGCGGTCCGAGACCGCCTTGCGCGGAGGTAGCAGGACCGCTGCCAGCGTCTCGTTCTCCAGCGCCTTGATGATGGACGACGCCTCATAGCGGCTGGTGTCGTCGCCCGACATCTTGCGCATCATCGAGTACTGCGCCCCGATGTCGATCTTCGTCTGAATGATGTCCGAGGTCTTGATCTCGCACGGCGGGGAGATGACCGCGGCGGCCAACGCCTTCCGCTTCCGCTTTGCCCGCCTCCTGCGCTTGGCGGCGCGCTTGCGCTTGGCTTTGGCTTTCTTGGATGACGCCGCGGCGGCGGTCGAGCTACCCATGAGCGCACTCGCAGCGGGGAGCGCGAGTCCGGTAACCAACGCAATCAGCAGGCCCCGAGTCCAGGTCTTCCGTCGGGTTTGGTCACCATTCGTTCGAGCGGGGGTGGGAATCGGCATGACAACGGGGCAGACGCGGTGCCCGAAGGTTGTGACGGATCAGGACCCCGAGCCGCACCTTTTTTCGCTCCCCCCGTACGACTCACTCCATCGGACCGACATACGCGCCCGAGACCACGACGTTGTCGATGTACAGGACGAGGTCCTGGGGCGCCGTATCGGTGCCTCCGTGGTAGACGTTCATCCACACTTCTTCGATGCGGAGGGTGTCCACGTCGCGCCATCGCCAATCGGTCTTCTCCTCGACCAGGCGTCCGTCAACCCATGCGCGGATGATGCCGTCGTTCTGCCCCGGTGTGTTGAGCTGGACGTACTGCTCCACCGAGTACCAGCGATTCTTGCCCAGCACGCCGCCGCAGTGACCGAGATAGAACTCGGCGTCGCCGTACTGGCCCTCCATATCCGCGTGGTACACGTAGTTTCCGACCGTGACGTGGCCCTCGAACGGGTTGCCCAGGGGCGGAGACACGGAGTATTGCCCGCGCGCCGACCACCCGTCCGTGCCATCGACTGGGCGCCCACCCCAACCTGCGACCCCGTACGTTCCTGCGGTTCCGGGCAGTTTGCCCCCGAAGCTCGGCTGCCAGCTGTCGGCAAAGCGCAGGTAGTAGCGGAGATAGATCGCCTCGGGCTCCTCGCCCTGCTCCTCCATGAAGCGATGACGGAGGTTCAGGCCAGCGTTCTCCCCTGCCGGCACGGTGACCTTGAGCGCGCGTCCCGAGAGCGCCTCGAACCCGTCCTCGGCGTCGATCAGGGCCAAGTTGGCCGCATCGCTCCCCGCAGACCAAACCGCGCCCCAATCGTCCGCCTCGAACGTGCTGGCGAACACCACCGCAGCGTCCGCCTCGATACCCGCATCGCCGTCATACTGTGCTGCGATCCCCAACTCGGCCGCGGGGGCTGCGGTGAGCGGCCCGGCGGCGGCTTCGAACACGCCAACATCAAACGTGCCCCCGCCAAACTCCTCGACGGAGGTCAGCTGGAGCGTCGCCGACTCGATCGACCCCGCCGCCACATCCGAGAGGTCGAAACGGAGCAACGCGGGCTCCTGATCGACGATGCGCAGGGTCGGTTCCTGACCCGAAGCTTGGTACGTGCTCTCCCGCAAGGACGTGTCCGCCGATGGGCTCAACGTCATCGGGCCGCCGTCTGTCTCGAGAACCAGCACGGGATGGCTGCCGGCATCGGCGTGTTCGCGGCTCGCGAACTCGAAGGGCCCTCCACCGGAGATCCGCCGCAGAAAGAACCCGCGGTTGGTGTTCTCGTCATCGACCCACCGCTGGACAAGCGCCGTCACGTCGAAGGAGGCGGTCTCGGGGGTGTCGTCATCGATCAGCGTCGCGGTGGCGTAGGCGGCCTCTCCCTGCTCGACGCCGGTTGCGTCCAGCCAGTCCCCGAGGAAATTGCGCCACGGCAGGCCCGCCGCGCGGTTGTAGAAGTCGCGCGTGGCCCCGTCGTCCTCTTCATCCAGGCCTTCAGCCCAGGTCAGGCACGCAGTCAGGTCCACAGCATCGTCTCCGTCTCCGGGCTCGCCGTCAGTGTCCTCGCCGGTCTCCGTGCCGCGACCGGTCGTATCGTCTCCACCGCTTCCGTCCACCGAGCTCGTGCTGCCCTCGGTTCCCGCTGTGGCGTCACCGCTGCTTGGGCCCGCGCCCGAGCTCATCGACACGCCAGCATCGGTCTCGGCGACAGGATCCTCCCCACCCTGGTCTGAGCACCCGCTCGCTCCGAGAACGAGTAGCCCCGCGACCCACCAACTCGAACGTCCCCCACGCACGGTGGAAGCGTAAGCGGCCGGCACGGAACGGAACATCGGCAGTTCTTCCGATATCCGTCCGCTGCGAACGGTGCCCAAGGTGGTGGCGGTGAGAGCCGATGCGTCGCGAAACCGGAGTGCCGGCCGGACCGCCGACGAGAAAAAGACCACACTGCCCATGATCGTTGTGGGGCGAGCAGGCACTATCAAGATCACCATGGGACCGACCAGGCTTGGACTGCTGACATTGATCGTTGCTGGCGCGGCGGCCCTCGCCTCGCCAGGCCTCGCCCACGCCGAGGGCGAATCGTGCGAACGCGACTCCGAGTGTGCAGGAACGGAACTGTGTGATCAGCAGATCTGTACGGTGTCCGACCAACCGGGACAGGCGTGTGGAGACGAGGCGGAAAACTGCCAAGAGTGGGACACCTGCGTCGACGGGTTCTGCAAGCGACACGACATCACCTGCCGCGACGCCACCGGGGTCTGCTTCGCGGGCGACACCGTGGGCGAGTGCCAGTGCGTGAACGCGCCTGGCGTCGAGTGGGTTGGGCCCCTCGAGGGTATCCCTATCGACACATGCTTCTCCCGGCTTGCCGAAACCTGCCCGGATGAGGTCGCACCCCCGCAATGCGAATCCGACGAGCTGCTCGCGCGATGCGAGGCCTACGTCGCCAACGAGCACGCGCTGACCGAGACCTGCAGAGGCTACGTCGACGAATCGCCGTTCGCCGTCAACCTCGACATCGAGCAGTGCTGTGGCGAAGACTCCGAGCCGGGCATCGCCCAGTGGCACACCTGCGTCATCGGGCTCGAAGATGATGACTGTGCGGGTGAAGAGGTGTGCGGTTCCTACGAGCCGGGCGGAGGTTCGGGGGTCGATCAGCCGGTCGACGCCAGTGGAGATGATGCAGGCCAGGCGGACGCCGACAAGGGGGGATGTCGTGTCGGTGCGCCGGGTTCTTCCGGGCTTCTGTTCTTGGTGTTGGGTGTCTTCGGTTGGGGCCGGCGTCGCCGCTAACGGACGCGAAAAGGACCGTACCGAGCACCAGGGACCCAGTTGGTGTTCATCGTCATTGGAGACCTGCGGAATCGTCAGCTCCCGCAGCGTTCTGGGTCCATGCGCGCCGAGAGAAGTAGGGACCGCAATCGCGCTCGTGGGTGACGGCAAACGTCCAACTCAGGTCCTCGGCAGCGACAATCACGTCCACCAAAGAGTCGAGGGCGGAATACGAAGTCAGCTGCCCCACCGCCCCCCACTGCTTGCGATTCCCGGCGTCGGAGAAGACAAGAGTCCCTGCCGTCGTCGGCAGCCGAACTTCGAGTTCGCGTTTCGCCTTCGGACCGGACACGCACTCGCAGAAGCAGTAGCTGAAGACATGCCAGTCATAGCCGCGATGGACCCACGCTCCAGTCCGTGACTGCAACTCTGCGGCGTAGACTTCCCGCCACCGAGCCTGGAGTCTCCACAGGTCACGTTTCGACAGGCCCTGGAACTCAGCCAGCTCGTCCACTGCGTCTCCAAACGGCTTGTGCTTCCTGCGAGCCATCCCCACGGCCTACGCGAGCAGGACCTGCCCGCCCACGCTTCGTGCCTGGCCGCGCACACTATCCAGCCACGAAATCCCTTTCCCGACTGCGGCCTGCATCTCGCATCCGTCCGCCAGCGCGCAGGCGATCGCGGCGGCCAGCGCACAGCCGGTCCCGCGAGGGTCCGGCCCGTCGATCCGCGGACGCGAAAACACCCGCACGCTCCGCCGGGTCCACAAGGTGTCCGAGACCTGCTCCCCGCTGTCGTGCCCGCCCTTGCGCAGGATCCCCACGGCGCCGTGGATCTCCAACCAGCCTTCTGGGTCCGCCCCTCCGACCAGGGCGTCGTACTCCTTGCGGTTCGGGGTCACCAGAGCCCCATCCATCAACGCCAAGAGCCCCTCGGGACTCGCGGCCATCGGACCTCCGATGCTCGCGCTCAGCACGGGGTCCACGACCTTGGGTGCATCGATGGCCTCGAGCGCCTCGGCGACGATCGACGCCACCGCGGCTGGCACGAGCCCCACCTTCACCACGGCGGGCGTCGGCGCGCGTTTGAACTGAAACTCCAGCGACGACGCATTCATCGGTCCGGCCACCGCCTTCTTGCCGTCCCCTTGCTGGGTAAGTGCGGTGACCACCACGTGCACCGGACGCTCGGGCGCGACCGCATGCACCGTCGCCGCGTCTCGGAGCACCCCACCTCCGCCGCTGGGGTCCAATCCGCCGACGACCCACACTGCCCCGTCACCCATCGCCGCGCAGGATCTCCACCGTCACGATCTTATCGTGCGGGAGAACTTCGTCCAGCACGGCCAGCCCGTCGGTCACGCGCCCGAGGGTCGTGTATCGCGCATCGAGTCGCGGCTCTCGGGCCTGAGCGATGAAGAACTGCGACCCACCGGTGTCCTTTCCGGCCAGGGCCATGCCGACAACGCCGCGTTCGTATTTCTGCTGACTCCATTCGCACGGAACCAGAAATCCGGGACCGCCGTAGCCGTCACCCCTCGGATCTCCTCCCTGAATGACGAAGCCAGGCACGACACGATGGAAGGTGAGCCCGTCGTAGAAGCCGCTGGCGGCCAGGGAAGCGACCGTGGCCTGGTTGACGGCCGCGGGTCCCTCGAAGGTGATCGTCATTGCACCGGCAGACGTGGTGACCCGCAAACCGGTGACGTCACCATACTCCGCGAGGCGCGACTTCAACCCATCGACGAAAGGCGCAGGACGCGGCTCGGAAAGCGCCCGCACAAAGGCTTCCGCAAGGTCAGGTACGGGCTGCAGCGCGGTGAGGCCCGCCCGACGGATCGCGACCGCGGGATCCTTGGCCAGCGGCAACACGGTCTCGCGAAGCCACGGCGCCGCGAGGACGCCGCTTTCATCCTTACCTCCGCTGCGCGCCAAGTTGCCCAAGGCTTCGATCGCGGCGATGCGGGCCTCGATCGTGGTCGAGTTCGGCCACGAGGTGACGGCGTCTTTCAGCAGCGGAAGCGCGCTCTCATCTCGGCGTGCCCGGTCTCGAGCACGTGTCGCAATGGCGGCAGCCGCGGCCGCCTTCACCCCGGGATCTTGGCGCCCAAGCCCAGCCTGCAGCGCGGCGCTGACCCGAGGCTCGTCCACATCGACCAGGGCGGCGAGGGCTGCGGCAGCCACACTCGGACGCGCGTCGGCGGCCCTGTCGAGCAGCGCCTGCGCCTTGGCCTCGCGCGTCATTGCGGCACCGACGCGAAGCAACGCCTCGATCTCGAGGACCTCGGCGTATCCCTCGGGAAGCTCGTCCACACCCGGGGCGCAACTTCGCAGCGCGGCGAGGTCACCACTTCCGATCGCCGCGAGCAACTCGGACTCACACAGCGCGAGGGTCAACGACTTCCGACCTCGCCCCTTCGCTTGGTCTCTCGCGGACCTGAGCGCCAACCGAAGCGGCGAAAGGCTGCGCAACAACTCCGGTGTTCCCACGACGGCGTCCCGCAGTCCGACCAGCGCGACCAGCAAAACGTGGCCCCGGGGCCCGACAAAAGCGTCGGGCTGCAGCGCGGTGAGGCGCTCGACCAGAACCGACCGCCCGTCAGCATGTCCTGCAAGGGCACGTACAGCCTCGACCTCGACCATCCAGGGCGGCGGCGTGCTGCTCAGGATCTCGGCGGGTACGTTCGCCGGAGTCTCGCCCAGCCCCGCGAAGGCTTTCCACGCCACGCGTTGGAGCGCCGGGTCTGTGGCTTGCAATGCGGGCGTCATCCGCTCCACCAGCGTCCCGCGTACGGCACCGGCGAGCAGCTCCGCCGACGGCCCCGCGCACCGGCCCACGGCATACGCGGCCGCCCACGCATGCGGGGCATCGGGCCCGAGCTGTTTGGCCACGGCCTCAAGCCCAGCGGTGCTCGCCGCATGCCCTCTGGCGCACAACATCCCCATCACCTCGAGCGCGGCGGTGTGCTCCGGCCTCGGCTCGCCCTCCAGCATCACCGCCAAGCGTGACTGCGATCGCTCGCCCCCCACCCGTGCGACCGCGAGCAGCAGCGCATCGATCTCGTCGGGAGACTCGGTCACAGCCAACCGAGTCCAGATCGCGTTCTCCAACCCGGACCATCGGCCGTTGCCCTCAGCGTCCGGCTCGCCCGGTGGTGGGTCGAGCAGCGCGAGCGCGGCGAAGTGTGCCGACGTCGCCCCGGAGTCGCCCTCTAACCACGCCGCCAAAGCATCGACCGCACCCGGGCCTCCAATGCGCGCCTGGGCCCAGGCGGTGCGCGCGTCGGGACCTGCGGGTAGCGAATCGGGCTCCCTCGCCAACTCTCGCGCTTCGAGCGCGGGGGCCCGAGATGCGACGCCTCGGCCCCATCCCGACACCATCGCCGGCTCACGGGACGGCTCGGCATCAGACCCGGCCGCAGTGCCTTGGTCGGCCGCAGGGACGGGGTCTTTGCACCCTGCAGCCAAGCCGAGGAGGAGCGTCACGACGAGGCAACCGCGAACCATGCCAGGCGGACGGTAGACCACACCCGCCCGGCGGTGCACGTTTTGGGCATGGCCAGCTTCAGCGGCACTGTTCGGCACAACGACCTCGAAGGCGGCTTCTTCGAGTTGCACACCAACGACGGAGATTCCTATCGCCTTCAAGGAGCCAGCGGCCTGACCGCAGGCGCCAAGGTCGTGGTCCACGGCACGATCGAATCGGGCGGCTTCGGTCTGCAGATGTCAGGCCCTGCGATCAAGGTCGACAAGGTCGAACCGGCATAGCCCCAAGCGCGCGCGCCGACCTCGTCCCAAGTTCGGGACACTCGGGCCTGCGTGATACGGTGATGTTCTGTGGTTAAGTCTGTATTGCGTTGGGGCATTGGCCTGAGCGTCTGCGCTCTTACGGCCAACGGATGTGGCGGCTTGTGCGAGGACGACGGCTTCGGAGGGTCGAACTGTCCGGTGGGCCAAGATCCGATCGAACAGGGTCAAACGAGCGGTGGGCAAACGTCCATGGGTACGGACGACCCGTCGTCCAGCAGTAGCAGCGGCTCCTCCTCCACCACCGACGACGCGGAGTCTACGAGCACAGGAGATGAGGAGACCTCCACCGGGCCCGTCTCCAGCCAGACCTGGTGTGTCGACGGCGACAACGACGGATTCGGCAACGCCGATGACTGTCAGGATGTTCCGGACGACGAGCGACCTCCCGCCGGCTTCGTGGTGGATGACACGGACTGCGATGACGCCTCCGATCGAACGTTTCCCGGGGCGGCCACCGAAGAAGCGACGGACAGCTGCACCAAAGACAGCGACGCGGACGGATGGGCCGATGCCGACCCCCCACAAGGCGTCACCGCAGGGTCTGACTGTCTCGACGACGATGCCAACACCTTCCCCGGCGCGGCCGACCTCGACGACGCGACCGCGTGCATGCGCGACGCCGACGACGACGGGTACGGCGATTCGATGCCCCCTGCCGGTGGGATCGCGGGCAGCGACTGCAACGACAGCGACGACAGCGTCCCCTCGGCGACCGAGTGCCTGACCTGGTGCGCCGACGAGGACGACGATCAATACGGCGACCCCGCCACCTGCGTCATCGACGTGGACCCACCCGAGGGCTACGTGGGCAACGCAGCCGATTGCGACGACAACTCGGCGGATGCGTTCCCCGGCGCCGCGCCGCTCGATGACGACATGGCCTGCATGCTCGACGCCGATGGTGACGACTATGGAGACTCCGCGCCGGCCAACGCCGCGATCACAGCCGGATCCGATTGCGATGACCTCGAAGTGCTCGTCTCCGATGCATGCTTCGACTGTCCCGCCGACAGCTCCTTCTGCAACTCGGACGACAACGTGACCCAGTGCAACGCGACGGGCACATGGGGCGTCGAAGTTGAATCGTGCTCGTTTGGATGTGACGACATCGGTGCTGCCTGCTGGGGAGCGCTGAGCGTCGACGCCGGCGCGTGCGCAGAGATGACGGATGGTGGGTCCGCTGCGCTCACTGCTACGCCAAGCGGCGGAGACGGCAACTACACCTACGCGTGGTCACCGATCAGCACACTCGATGATGACGACGTCGCGACCGTCAACGCGACGCCGCCCGTTGCCACGACGTACGCCGTGGCCGTGGGCGATGGCGAAGGCAACGCGGCGGGTGACCAAGTCACCGTCCACATCACCGACCAGGACTGGGACCTCCAAGCCGAGGGCTGCGCCTCGCATGTCTACGCCGACATCTTCGAGTCGCCCGCATCCCCGCCCCAGGACGCCTTCTTCATCGGTGGGACCGCCCACTGCAACCTGCGGAACAATGGGCTGGCCAACGCCTACGTCTGCCCGGCTGTGATGGAACAGACCCAGGTCTCGTTCGATCTCGAGGTGGTCAACAACGCCGACAACGACGGCATCGGGTTCGTGTGGGGCTGGCAGGACGCGTCGCACTTCTACTTGCTGTCGTGGAAGCAGACGACCGAGGCGGCGCCTTGGGGACCCTGGGAAGAGGGGATCACGATCAAGCGAATCGAGGCCGATGCTCCGGGCGACATCACCGGGGAAGACCTCGCCGCCACCTACGACACCGCCGCCGGCACCGTGCTCGCGACGCCGGCCGAGTTCCTGACGACGGGCTGGGCGAACCAGACGCAGTACAGAGTGTTCCTCGACCTCGACGGGGACACGACCACGATCACGATCCTCGACCAGGACAACGGCCTCACGGTCGCGACCGGTGCCATCACCGATGGGACGTACGGACCGGGTGCCGTCGGGAGCTACGACGCGTCGCAGCGGGCCGCGTGCACCGGTGCCTGGCGCTCCAGCTGCTTGTAGAGCCTCCACGGCTGCCCACACAGCGGCGACCCCAGAAACGACGAAGCCCGAGTCAGAAAGACTCGGGCTTCTAAGTGCTCGGGGAGGGACTTGAACCCCCACGTCCGAAGACACACGGACCTGAACCGTGCGCGTCTACCAATTCCGCCACCCGAGCGCTGGGGACGCGAAAAGTAGAGGACGCGTGCCAGAGCGTCAAGTGTTTGTGGCGACGGTCAGCTCTTTTTTGCGGACATCGGCCGCAGACTGCCCACCGGAACCTCTGGAGCCGACACAACCCCGGTCTCCCAAGGGTCTTCATCGCCCTCGTCCGCCAGCGACTCGACAACCATCCGCGGCGCGCGCGGTCCGTCTTCATCGACCAACCGCTTGCTGCTGGAGGTCCCCACGACCGGCTCCGGGACGCCGGCGGTGGGTCCACTCTCGGGCCTCAAGCGGCGAACGGGCGCCCCCTCGTCGACCGCCCCCAGCTCGACCATCGAACCTTTGCCGTCCCCGGCCAGGTCGGCGAACAGGTCGTCCACCTCGTCGAAGCTGGTTTCGGGGTCCGGGCCCCCGCCCATCCGCGCGAGCCGAGCCCGCTCGGAGGCAAGCAACCGCTCCTGTTCGAGGGCGCGGGCCTCGGCAGCAGAGAGAAGCTTCCGCGCCACCTCGAGCTCGTCGCGAGTCTCGTCGAGTTCCTCTTTGTGCCGCTCCAGCTGAGTCAGCGAGGCCGCGAGGCGAGCAGCGTTGCGATCGGCTGCGTCGGTCATCTCCCAGATCTTCTGCTCGGCGGAGTCGAGCTCACGAAGCATGTGCTCCTGCTCCTCGGCTCGAACGGTGGCCTCGAGACGGTAGCGCCCGACCCTCGGGTCCTCGTCGGTCACCGGGCTCAACGTGCGAGACGAAAGCTGCTCGCTGTGCCGACGCGCCTGCGCTGCGAGCTGGGCCTTGAGTCGGCGCATCGCCTCGAAGGCTTCGGGAGGCCAGTCCATCGCGCCCGCGGGCGGTGCCTCGGACGCCTCGGAAGGCCACGAGTCGTCGAGAGCTTGCTCGAGTTGCTCGTTCGCCTCGGCCGCAGCCTCGAGCTCGCGCCGAAGCTTGTACATCTCGACGCCGCTGGTCTCGTTCGCGCTGGCGATATCCTCCAGCTCTTGGTTGCGCTCCCGCAACCGACGTCTCAGCGACTCCTGCTCGGCGCGCGCATGTTCGAGGTCACGCTGAAGGGATTCCTCGCGGGCATGCGTCGCTTCGATCGCCTCTCGACGAACCTCGACCTCGACTTGGAGATCCGACACCGAGGCCGCGAGCTGCTCGACCTCGAGCGCCTTGACCTCGAGTTCCCCCTCCAGCGCAGACGCTGTCGCAGCGTTCTGCTCGGCCGCACGGCGGAGCCGCTCGAGTTCCTCCCCAACCTCGGAGAGCTGCTCTTCGCGTCGTCGTGCGACGGCGTTGGCCTCGACCTCCCGCGCCGAGAGTTGCTCCTGCCGCGCCCGGAGGTCGGCGAGCTCGCGCGCCCGCTCCGAGAGTTCACCGCGCAGCGCGGCCGCCTCTGCGTTGTCGTCACTGCGGGACTCGGTCTCGGCCCGCAGTCGTCCGATCTCGTCCTCGTGCGCGTGAACCGTCGCTCGCAGCTCGGCCCGCTGAAGCTCCAGCTGATGGAGTTCAGCGCCCAGCCGCTCGAGGTCCTTGGCCTGCTTGCTCTCGGACTGATGTGCTCGCTCAGCGCGTTCGCGAAGGCGTTCGGCCTCCCCTGCGGTGCGAACATTGTCGAGCCGGGCCTTTTCCAGCTCTTCCCGGCTGGCCCACAGACGCTCCTCGAGCTTCTGGATCTGCTGTCCGCGACGACTGAGTTCCTCGCGGAGCCGTTCTCGATCCCCGGCAACCTCGGCGAGCATCCGGCCCTGCTCGACCGTTTGCGCAGCCTCCGCGGAAAGCACCTCTTCGCGATTGTGGGCCTGCGTGAGCAGAGCTCGGTGATGCTCGAGCTCGGCTCGCGTGACCTCGAGGTCTGTCGTGAGCCGCGAAACCTCTTCGACCCGCTGGCTCAGCGTCCCTTCGTGTTGCGAGAGTCGGCGCCGACTGAGCTCGAGCTCCGCCTCGACGCGTTGGGAGAGCTTGTGCGTCCCTTCGCGCTCGGCCAGCGCGACTTCCATCTGGTGCGCCAAGCTCGATCGCTCCGCCTCGAGCGCCCGCACCTGGGTCTGAAGGCCACCCATCTCGGCGTCGCGAGTATCGAGTTCGACCTGGCGCTGTTGCGTTGCTTCGTTGGCCCGCGCCACTGCGGACTCGAGGTCCTGCACGCTGCGGGTGAGAATGGTGAGGTCGGTCTGTGCCTTGCGCGCACGTTCCTTGGCCGAAGCCAGCTCGGCTTCCAGCGACTCGGTCCTGCGCTGATGGGTGGTCTGCTCGGCAGCGCGCGCTCTGTCTTGTGCGCTCTTGCGCTCGAGGGCAGCCACCCGTGCGTTGCGGCGTTCGAGTTCGCGCTCGAGGGCCTCAACGCGTGAGACTCGATCTTCGGCGCGTGAGGTCAGCTCCGAGACCGTGTTCTGCAGCGACACCAACTCTTCGTCGGAGATCGCAGGGGCGGCCGAGGCGAATGCCGATGGAACAAGCAGGCATCTGCCGGTCACCCGTCGCCGGGCATCCTGGGACGGAGCAGACAGCGTTGCCAACGCGAGGTAGTGCGACGCGTCGGGCTCGGCCGCCACCAACGACTCATCGAGCTCGAGGCCCGGCGGCGGTCCCTCTCCATCGAGTACCGGCGCCAAGCTCACGCCTTGCCAAGGAAGCTGGGCGAGCATGAAGACGTGAGGGAACTGGCCGCCCAGTTCTTCTTCCAGCGTCCAGAAGTCGACCTCGACCCGCTCGCCATGCGTCGCCCGAGCCGCAAACCATCCCTCGGGGTGCAGAACCGACGCGACATGTTGCAACCATCGGCGGCGCTCCGAGACGTGACGCCCGGCGTAGCTGTCGAGCGCCACAACCAGGTCAAACCGTTCGTCGAACTCGGGCCAGCCCTGCCGGCTGTCGAGTCCGAGTTCCCGAACCTCAGGACCGAACGCCACCTGCACATGAGCCGCCCCACTGCTGCGCAAAAATCTCGCGCCCTCGAGATCGCTTGGGGCCACGACGAGCACCCGTCGTCCGACCGCCCACGGCTGCAAGGCGACGTATGCAGGTAAGAGATCCACCGAAGACGCACATCATAGCGGTGCCCACCCGAACCTCACAACGTGCGAGCATGTATGGGTGAGTCTTCGTAGTGGGTTCGCGGACAGCCTGCTAACGTAACGTCAGCGACCTGAACGATGGCACAGGCGGTCAAGTACAAGAAGCCCAGGCGGCTCAACTCGGTCAGCATCGTGTTGGCGCTGATCACTGCGCTGGGCATCTACCTCGGGTACCAGTACCTCCCGCTTTTCCTCCAGAAGCAGGAAGCCTACCGGGTCCTCGAGGAGACGGGCTCGGCGTTCTCCGGACGGCGGCCGTACTACGTGAAGGACGCCAAGGCGCGCGAAAACCTTCGTCGCCGGATGGAGGCCGACATGTTGCGCGTGGGCATCAACGACCCCGACCTCGAGACCTGGATCGAACTCGACGACCACGAGATGGCGTTCGGCGCGATCTACTCGATCTTCATCGAATGGCCGTTCCAAGCGCTCCCGAAGCAAGAGTTCGTGTACGAAGTCGAGCACGTGGTGAACTTCTGATGGGCACGGTACGCGGGAAGCAGGGTCCTGCTACGATGCGGGCGACGGCGCGCTGATGGTAGCCAGGCTCATTCTGGTGAAGGGAGAAGGTCCTGCGGAGTACCTCCTCACGGCCTTCAACACGGTAGGGCGGCACCCGGACAACACGGTGCAGGTGCTCGACCGCATCGTGTCCAAAGAGCACTGCCGGATCACCAGGGGTCCCCAAGGCGGATACATCCTGCGGGACGTCGGCTCGCTCAACGGCTGCCACGTCAACGGCCAGCGTGTGGACGAGGCCCGCCTCGCCACGGGCGACGAGCTGTCGCTGGGCAACACGATCCTGAAATTCGAGGACGACGAAGAGCAGGCCGCCGCGCCCGCGAGCAACTTCACCGTCATGACGGACATGCTGCAGAGCCAGGTCCGCAGCCGAGTCGACGCGAGCACCAGCTTCCTTCCCGTCGCCGAGATCACCGACAACGAAGCTCTTCGCTCCGACTACGAAAAGCTCCGCATCGCACACGAGCTCAGCCAGAAGCTCTCGGTCGACACCGACCTCGACGACCTGCTTCAGAAGATCGTCAACGAGACGTTCCAGCTCATCAAAGCCGACCGCGCCGTCATCTTGCTCGTCGACCAGGACACCGACGCGCTCGTGCCGCGCTACGTCAAGCAGAAGCGCGAAGGCGAGGAGATTCAGCTGTCCAACTCGGTGCTTGACGAGGTCCGCACCAAGAAGCGCGGTGTGCTCTCGTCCGATGCCATGCTCGATGAGCGCTTCAAGGCGTCCAAGAGCATCATCATGCAGGGCATCCGCTCCACGATGGCGGTGCCCCTGCTCTACTCCGACCGCATCGTCGGCGTGATGCACATGGACTCCACCCTCACCACGGGTGCGTTCAGCGAGAAGGACCTGATGCTCTTCCAGGGCATCGCCACCCAGGCCGCGATCGCGATCGAGAACAACCGCCTGGCCAAGAAGATCGAGCGTGAAGCCGGACAACGAGCGCAGTTCCAGAGGCTGCTCTCCCCCAACCTCGTCGACCAGATCGTCTGCGGTGCCCTTAAGCTCGACCAGGGCGGCACCAAGCGCGACGTGACGATGCTCTTCGCCGACATCCGCGGCTTCACCGAGATGAGCGAGCGCCACTCCCCAGAGGAGATGGTCAAGACGCTCAACGACTACTTCGAGGTGATGGTCGACGTCCTGTTCTCCCACGGGGGCACGCTCGACAAGTACGTCGGCGACGAGATCATCGGCCTGTTCGGCGCGCCGGTTCATCTTCCCGATGCGGCCGACCGCGCGATTCGCTGCGGCCTCGAGATGCAGCGCGCGCTGTCCGAGTTCAACCGCGTCCGCGAGAGTTCGGGACTCGAGCCGATTCACATCGGTATCGGAATCAACACCGGTCCCGTCATCGCCGGCGCAATCGGCTCCTCGCGCACCCTCCAGTACACCGTCATCGGCGACGCCGTGAACGTGGCCGCCCGCTTGTGCAGCGTGGCCAAGGCCGAGGAAGTCATCCTCTCCGAGTTCACGATGCAGGCCGCCCAGGGGGCCGTAAACGCTCAGAAGCGGGCCCCAGTACAGGTCAAGGGCAAGTCCGCTTCGCTCCAGATCTACGCAGCGCAGCAGGACCCCGGTGCGCCGGGAACCAATCCCACCTCGCGCGCCACCTCAATGCAGCAGGGCTGATGGCCTTCGACGCACTCACCGCTCACCTTCCGCGGCGGGCGGACCTCCCCTGCACCGACGGTCCTCTTGCAGCGATGCCGTCCGCACGCCTGGGCTCCTTCGGCGATGACATCACACTGGCCGGCGGACACCGGCTCTGCGTGAGAGCCGTTGCCAAGGGGTCGCCCGACCGCCTGACGCTGGACTTCCGGGATAGCGACTCGTCGTCGTCCGCGGACGGGTTTGGCGTGGGCAACGAGGACCTCGAACTCGTCGCTGTCCTGGCGCTGTGTCATGCGCTTGGTGAACGGGCTGACCGGCGCTGGCTCGAGCGCATCGAGCTGTTGTCGAGTCCGAACAGCTGGGTTGGCGGAGGCGCTTCGTCCGATCCGGGCCGTCGCGCGTTCGCCCTCGCACGCACGTTCGATGCGATCCTCGGGGCGCTCGCCTACAGCTGGCCGTCCAGGGTGGGAGCGGGATCGAATACCGCTGGCGCAGTCGTCGAGCTCCGTCATGGAGCGGACATCGTGTGCGAAGCAATTCCCGGCGGCGAAGGAGCGACACCTGCCCGACGAGGGCGCTCGAGTTGGGCGAGCCCGATCCTGGGTGCCGTCACGACCGCAGGCTTCTTTCCGTGGCTGTCACTGACCCAGCGCGGACGAGCGGGTTCGGGAGGCGGCGGAGCGCGTCGCGGCGGTGATGGCATTGAGCGCGTCTACACCCTCACGCGTGATGTCGAGGCCGTCTTTGGCTTCGACCGCGATCGCAACCCACCCCACGGCATCGATCGAGCCGGACCGCCCCGCCCCTCGAGCGTGCTCCTCGAGCGACCGGGACAGGACCCCGAACGAGTTCCTCCTTGGACCCCGATCTCCGTCCCGGCCGGCGCGAGCGTGAGAGTCGAAACCGCCGGCGGTGCCGGACATGGGTTTGGTGGCTACGGGGATATCGAGTTCGATCCTGCGGACTGGTTTGGCTCCAAGGCGTCCGCGGATCCAGCCGAGCACTGAAACTCGAGGTGCCCGATGAAGTCGACGGCGACCCGGCCCTCGCTCGCCGGCCAGGCACATCCCATCGTGCTCTCGCAGACGTCGTCGCACGAACCCCGCGTCGGTACCCCGCGATCGCGTTCGAGCGCCAAGCACAACGCTCGTCGGGTGTTCGGCCCAATCGGTCCCATGTCGACCAGCACCGTGGACACCGTCTGGGCCTCGGTCGTGCAGATGGCACTGCAGCTGGTCGGCTCCTCGAGGTGGCCGGGGACGCGACACGAGGCGGCGTCCAGTTCCATGTGCACGACGCCTCCCGCCGAGGTTCGTGCAGTACTCGCGGAACCCGCGAGCGAGGTGTCGCAGGGTTGGCCGCACACCTCACCGATGAGCCGGTTCACGCCTTCCTCCCCGCGCACCAGCGTCGAGGCGGCCGCGGGCTGCGGGGGTGGCGCGGAGCTTCTCTGGGGTCCGCAGCCGAGCACCACCGCGAACATCAACAACCCAACCGGGCTCGAACCGTGCACCGTGGGGATGATAGCGGCCTGTTTGCGGCGGCCCAAGGGCAGCGGGGAACCTCACGGTCCTCAATCTGCACTGGGTAAGGGAAGGCCAGAGCCTTCATTGCATTCGATGTTCTCCCGCTGGGCCCCACTCACTGCCATCCTCGCGCTCTGCGCGACCTCTGCGACCGTACACGCAGCGGAACAATGGCGGCTGGACGAGCACCGGCCCGCGACGTGGGACGACGATCTCTCCCAACTCGAAGCCGCCGGGCTCGGCCAATCGCGCGGCAACCCCGTGATTCCGAGCGACGACGAGGACCTCACCGCGGCTCCGCGTACGACCCGAGCCAGCTCAGACCCCACGGTCCTCTTCCTCAACTTCGACGGTGCCGAGCTCATCAGCGGCCCGGACGACGCCCGCTCAAACGTCACCACCATCACCAACCTCTCCGGTCCCTATCCTCCATACGGTGAGAACGGGGCGAAGCGGCAGGCCGTGATGCAAGCCGTCCGCGAAGACTGGTCCGCGTACAACGCGGTCATCACCGATCGTCGGCCCGAAGGCGGTGACTACGTGATGACGATGATCGGGCCGGGCAACCCGGACAACGACTCCAAGCTCGGTATCGCCGTGCTCGACTGCGGAGACACCCGCACCCGCAACAACGTGGTGTTCGCGTTTCACAGCTCGAGCGACAGCCACACCGCGACGAGCACTGCGACGACGATCAGCCAAGAGATCGGTCACTCGGTCGGGCTCGAGCACGTCGACCAAGCCTCGGACATCATGAACCCCACCAACGTCGGCGGCGACCCGGCGTTTCGCGACGAGTGTCTGCCCCTGAGTCAGGGCGCCGAGTGTCCGGCCCAGCATGAGGCCGAGTGCGAAAACCCAGAACAGCAGAACTCGCACCGCGAGCTCTACGAGCTGATGGGGCCCGCGACCCCGGACGCGTCCGGTCCGTCGATCGAGCTGATTGCGCCCCTGGATGGCGAGAACTTCGAAACCGACGAATCGTTCGAGATCGTCATCGATGCAGACGAGGGCGTCACGGTCCACAAGGCCGCGCTGTTCGTAAATACGGTCCTTCAGGACACCGACGATGCAGCCCCGTTCGGATGGACCGCGGCGCAGTCGGTATCCGGGGAGTACGAGCTTCGCGTCGAAGTGCAAGACACGCAGGGCTACATCCGCGTCAGCAACACGGTCACGGTCACGGTTGGCCGGACCAGTCCGCTGGGCGGGGCGGATGCCTTGCCTCCTTCGACGACCTACGGAGCGCCGGGCGAGCCCGAGGGCTGCGGATGCCAGAGCGACTCCGGAACAGGAACGCTTCCGATTTGGGCCGTCGTTCTTGTCATCGCCGCCGCCGGCCGACGACGACGACTCGCTTCTTGAGTGAAGCGGTCCAATTGAGGCTCTCGGACCTTTCCGAGTTTCGAGATACCCTCGAAACCGGTGAGCAAGCTCAGCCAACTGTGCGCGTACCTCGAGCGCCCTGAAGCCACGGGATTGGAGTTCGCGGTCGGCTCGCCTGCGACCGTGAGGTCCACGACCCGCGACTTGCCGGTCACGGTCTCTCCACTCAATGCCCGGACGATTGCGCGGTTCTTCGAGGGCACGGATGTCGCCCCGCTGCTTTCTGGCGGGGACAAGACCAAGGACGTGAACTTCGATGTCGACGGCAAGCGCTTGACCGCCACCGTGACCAAGAAGGGCGTCTCCCTTGCGATTCTCGTACGCATCCGCGGTGCGGCGCGTCCGGCTGCGGCGTCTGTCCGCTCGGCTCCCACCCGTGAGCGGCGACCGACCGATCCTACGGCCGGTGAACCGCCGCGTCGGGACAACGGCCAGGGTGTGCAGCTCCCATCGTTGGCCGGTCCGGAAGCACGACTCCCTCGGGCGAGAGTCGCGCCCATCACGACGTCGACAAAAGCCGCAAAACCACGCGATCCAGTTCCGCTCGAACCACCGAACGGGCCCTCAGCTTCGCCGCCTCCTCCGGCCTCCCGAGGGCTCTCGGCAACCCCTGTCTCTTATACACATCTCCGAGCCCACGAGACCTCTCTACATCTCG
>CAJXVA010000057.1 GCA_913061055.1 uncultured Pseudomonadota bacterium | reverse complement strand
TACGAGATGTAGAGAGGTCTCGTGGGCTCGGAGATGTGTATAAGAGACAGCTTGGCAACCGCCTCGGGCTCGAGCTTCGCGTTGGGTTCGGCTTTCGGGGCCGCCCCAGCATCGTCCTCTCCCGAGGCGCCCGAAGGTGCGGGCGCATCCTCAGGTCCACACGCGGACGGGAGGACCAACAGCGCCGCAAGGACGGCCGGAGAAAAGGAACGCAACGCGAGCATGAACCCTGCAACCGTGCCCGGCCGCGATTGGTTACGCAACGCGCCCACCCGATCGAGCGGTCTTGCGTGACACGAATCCGTACCTACGTTGCGTCTGGGACCGGAGGACGGCCCCGAAAGGTAGGTGCGAGATGCCCGCATTCCAGGCTGAATCCGCAACCGTGAAGACTCGTCATGCGCTCGCTCACGCGCAAGCGATGACCCAGGAACTCGGTCACCCCGAGGTGACCACACTTCATCTTCTTGCCGCCACTGCCGGCCAGGACGGCGGGCTCGTCCGCCCGTTGCTCGAGCGTGCCGGTGTCCATGGCGCCGCCCTCGACCGCGCCGTATCCGACGCTCTGGGGAGGCTGCCGAAGGTTCAAGGCGCCGACGTGAGGCCGGCTCGCGAGCTGATGGCCGCGCTCGATCTCGCGGCCGCCGAAGCCGAGAGACTGCACGACAAGTACGTCAGCACGGAGCATCTCGTGCTCGCGTTCTTGCACGACAACGCGGATCGCCACGGCATCAAAGCGCACGCGCTGCTCCGAGAACTCGGCGCTTCAGCCGACTTGGTCCTCGCCGCCCTGCGCGAGGTTCGAGGGACCCAAAGCGTGCAAACGCAGGACCCGGAGAGCACCTACGAAGCCCTCACGAAGTACGCTCTGGACCTCACCGCGCTTGCCCGCAAGGAGGCACTCGACCCGGTGATCGGTCGAGACGCGGAGATTCGGCGTGCGCTCCAGGTGTTGAGCCGCCGGACCAAGAACAACCCCGTGCTGATCGGTGAACCCGGCGTGGGCAAGACGGCCATCGCCGAAGGCATCGCCCAGCGGATCGCCAGCGGCGACGTCCCCGAGAGCCTCACCGACAAACAACTGCACCAACTCGACCTCGCAGCCATGGTTGCGGGTGCGAAGTTTCGCGGCGAGTTCGAGGAGCGGCTCAAAGCCGTCCTCGCCGAAGTCGAGGCAGCCGAGGGCCGGATCATCCTCTTCATCGACGAGCTGCACACGCTCGTCGGCGCCGGCGCAAGCGAGGGCGCGCAAGATGCCGCCAACATGCTCAAACCCGCCCTCGCCCGCGGTGGGCTGCGCTGCATCGGAGCGACGACGCTCGACGAGTACCGAAAGCACATCGAGAAGGACAAAGCGCTCGAGCGTCGGTTCCAGCCCGTCATGATCGACGAGCCCTCGGTCGACGACACCATCGCAATCCTTCGCGGGATCAGCAGCAAGTTCGAGTCCCATCACGGGGTTCGCATTCAAGATGCGGCGCTCGTCAGCGCCGCAACCCTGAGTCATCGCTACATCCAGAACCGCTTCCTCCCCGACAAGGCGATCGACCTCATGGACGAGGCGGCCGCCCAGCTGAAGATGGAAGTCGAGAGCGTTCCGACGGCGATCGACGAACAGGAGCGGCGCCTGACTCGGCTGGAGATCGAGCGCGCGGCCCTGGAACGAGAAGAGCACCGGGCCCCCGCCCAGGATGAGCGGCTGGACGCTGTGCAGCGGGAGATCGCGACCGTCCGCGAGGACGTCGACGCGATGCGATCTCGCTGGCAAACCGAGCGTGACCAGCTCGCGGAGGTCAAGGAGGTCTCCGCCCGCATCGAACGGGTCAAGTCCGACGCTGCGATGGCGGAGAAGTCCGGTGACCTCAGCCGAGCTGCCGAGCTGACCTACGGCACGCTGCGCGACCTCGAGACCGATCGGGACCGGGCGCGCGACCGCCTCAAGCAGACGCTGTCCTCCAGCGAGGCTTCCTTCTTACGCGAGGAGGTGACCGACGAGGACATCGCGGCCATCGTGTCACGCTGGACCGGCGTGCCGGTGTCCAAGATGCTTGCGAGCGAGCAGCAGAAGCTGCTGCACATGGAGGACAACCTGCGCCGCCGCGTCGTCGGCCAAGACCCAGCGCTCGAACGGGTCGCAGCCGCGGTCCGACAAGCCAGAGCCGGCCTGTCGGATCCGGACCAACCGATCGCGTCGTTCCTGTTCCTGGGACCCACGGGTGTCGGCAAGACCGAACTCGCCAAGGCGTTGGCGGAGTTCCTGTTCGACGATGAGCGCCAGGTCGTCCGCATCGACATGAGCGAGTACATGGAGAAGTTCGCGGTCTCCAGGCTCATCGGTGCCCCTCCGGGGTACGTCGGCTACGACGAGGGCGGGCAGCTCACCGAAGCCGTGCGGCGCAAGCCGTTCTCGGTGGTCCTCCTCGACGAGATCGAGAAGGCGCACCCAGACGTGTTCAACGTCCTGCTTCAGCTGCTCGACGACGGTCGACTCACCGACAGCCAAGGTCGGACGGTCGACTTCCGCAACACGATCGTCCTGATGACGAGCAACGTCGGCAGCGAGGCGCTCCTCGACGCCAGCCTGGACGCCGAGGGCCGGCGCGCCGCCCAAGACGAAGCCTTGAAGCGTCAGTTCCGGCCCGAGTTTCTCAACCGGCTCGATGGCGTGCTCTCGTTTACATCCCTCACGCGCGAAGCCATGGAGCGGGTACTGGACATCCAGCTCGAGCGCCTTGCACCGCGCCTCCAAGAGCGAGGACTGTCCGTCCAGATCACCGACGAGGCCAAGAAGATGTTGGCCGATGCGGGCTACGACCCGGTGTTTGGGGCCCGTCCGCTGTCCCGGGTCCTCGCTCGCAACGTCGTCGACCGCCTCGCTCGCGGCATCCTCGATGGGTCCTTCCCCCCGGGGAGCACCGTCGAGATCGACGCGGGACCCGCGGAGGAGGGGCCCGAAGACCCTGAGCTGCTGAACCTCCGTACACACCACGTCGCGTAGACCGCCGGGGCGTGTGGGGTAGACTGACGGGAGCCGGCCGGCCTCGATGACCGGCTCCCGTTCGATGAACGACTACTTCAAGATGTTTCTGATCGCGTTGGTCACTTCGGTGGCCAGCCAGCTCCTGCTGACGCCCTACATCATCAAGCTGCAGGGGCTCGACAGCACGGGCCCGGCTCCGGCGAACACCGCGCGGAACTCGGCGACCTCCACACCGACGGCGGACGGAGCCGAAAAGCTCTCCGCCCCCAACCTGGAGGGAATGACGGTCGACGCGGCGCGGGAGCGTTGGCGCGCCAAGGGACTGGTCATCATCGAGGACGGCGAGCGCAACGTGACCGCCGCCGACCCGGGCACGATCGTGCAGCAGCGCCCGTCGGCCGGTGCCGAGCTCTCGAGCAACAAGGAGATCCGCGTCGTCGTCGCCAAGGCCTCGAGCAACGTCGCCCTGCCGGACGTCCTAGGCAAGCCCTACGACACCGCGCGGACCGAGCTGGTCAAGGCAGGCTTCGAAGTTCCCGAGCCCGGCACGGAGGTCTCGGATGAAGACCCCAACACCGTGCTCAAGCAGGTCCCCGCCGCGGGGACCGAGGCCAAGGATGGCTCGGTCGTCCGACTCACCATCGCGGAGCCCCTCGCGGTCGAGGTTCCCAAACTCAAAGGGCTGTACCTCTCCGGCGCGAAGAAGAAGCTCGCCGAGTTTGGACTGACCGTCGGCCGGATCCGTCGCGTTGAAGATCCGGAGCGCGGTGAGAACTACGTGTTGCGGCAGGACCCGAGCCCCGGCGACAAGGTGCCGCCTGGGACCGAGGTCGAGATCACCGTCGTCGCGCCGAACTAGGTCGGCCGGCCTCAGGCCTTGAGGTACGCCTCACCGCCGAGCCGAGCGACGCCGACTGTGACGAAGTAGCCCACAACGATGAGCCCAAGCGCGCCGGCGACCTGAAGCGCATCAGGGGTGAAGAAATCGGTCGGGAAATCCTCGGCCTTGAGCTCCGGCAGCGACAACGCCGTGACGACCTGCCCTTTGAACGTGTCTCCGACCTTGGGTGCGACGCCGTGTTGAAACGGCCACAGGCCAACGACGGCACCCAGCAGCAGTCCCAGCAACGCGCCCAGCGTCGGCAGCTCGTACTTCGCCAGCAGCCACTTGAGCGCGTTGCTCACCACGACGATGCCCAACACAACGCCAAGCCCAACGGGGATCACGACATCGATCAAGGGCGCCTGCACAGCCCCGACGTCGCCGGACTTCAGGCCGAGCTTGAGCGCATCGATCCCGGCGAGAATCGGAACGTAGACCCCCATCACGAGCAGTAGGTAACCGCCGCTGATCCCAGGCAGGATCATCGCACTCGCCCCGGCCACCCCGGCGAGCAGCATCAGAACAAAGCCCGCATCCGTGGGTCCGCTGTCGGTGCCGGCGCCCTGCCCTTGCACGAGCGCCAACGCTGCCATCGCCACGAATCCGACCGCGGCCCCGCCCCACACCGCGGTCGTACGTCGCGGGAGCAGCCCCCACACGATCGGGACGCCGCCGAGCGTCAGCCCGATGAACAGGCTGTAGGCGATCCATCGGTAGTCGACGACGAGGGTCTTGACCGGACCGGCGAGCAAGACGATCGCGAGCCCAGCCGCGGCCACGACCGACGCCAGCACGATGAGCGAGCTGCGCTTGAACTTGAGCCGCGTGACTTCGGCGATCGCCTGGATGAAGTGCGGGTAAACCCCGGCCGCCAGGAGCATCGTGCCGCCGCTGATCCCCGGCACCAGGTTGGCCAGTCCCATCAGGACCCCGCCCGTGGCACCACGGGTCGCGAGCTGTACGGGATTGATGGCGTCGTCGGACGGGGACTGCTCGGCGTCACTCACGGCGGCGGACGGTACCACGCACCCGCAGGTCGAGGCCCGGGTCAGACCCCGGGCCAGGCCCAGGTCAGACTAGTTCTCGACGGGGGAGAACGCGTCCAACGTCTTGTTGCCCATCGGGATGACGTAGGTCGAGATCGGCATCGGCTCGTCGGCGGGCGGGTTGTTGTCGCAGGGGACAAACGGCTGCGGCGTCACGCTGGCACCGCAGTTCCCCGATTCGCATTCACCACCGGTGCTTTGCTCGACGGCCACGAGCTGCAGCCCAGTCTCAAACCCAGCCCCAAAGTCGGCCATCGCGTCACCACCGCTGACTCCGCTGTTGAACTCGAAGCCGCTGTTGGCGTCGGCGGTCAGACGGAACGTCAACTCGTACGTCGTTCCGCGGTCCGGGTGCCAGGTCCGAGTCGCGGCTTCGTAGAAACGCGGGTCACACTCCCCCGAGCTCGGCTCGTAGATGTAGTAGGTCACGTAGTAGACCTCGACATCCTCGACGATCACCGGCTCGCCACCACCGTCGTCCACGACGCCGGTGACGTAGATCCGAGGCGCCCGAACCGGTCGCGCAGCCTTGGAAAAGGTCCGAGTCTCGGTGTACTCGCTGGCGCCAGGGAATGGCGTGACGCGACGGGTCCGGGTGACATCCGACACCGCGATGCGCATGTATCCCGGGTTCCCGTTGACGCTGTCGCCAGCAGCAAACGTCGGCCCCGACTTGGGCGCGCCGGCGGGGACCGAAATCCCTTCTTCGGTGCCCGTCGGACCATGGTCGTCCACGAGCAGGTACAGGCTCGAGTGGAAGTCGTTCTCATCGTCGCCACCATCGAGGGTGTCCTCGTTTGGCGATCCAGAGACGAGCGCGATCAAGAACTGGTCGTTCTCCTCGACCGGATCCAGAGCGCCACCGCTGATGTCGTCAATCCGGTTGAACGCGCTGACGGAGGGCCCAAACAAGAACGGGTCGCCGGGGTTGCCGGGGTTCACGGTGCAGGAGTCGCCCGTCCCTGCGCATGCCGGGAACGACACGAGTTCCTCCGCAACGCCCCCCCAGTCATCGTCACCGCTGTCGGCGTCGTGCTTGAACGTCAGGGGTGCGGCGTCGCGCCCAAGGTCCCAACGGAACAGACGCCCGGCAGGATCCGCGATGTAGGCCTCTTGGCCCTCAGCCCAGTACCGCGACATGCAGTGACTGCCGACCGAGGGGTCCACGACCGAGCCGAAGACATCCTCGTACACGTTACCCGCATCGGGCAGCGTTGCGCGCTCCAGGAGTTCGCCGGTCATCGCGTTGGCCACAAACAGGATGCGGCCCTCGTCGCCAAGATCCCCCTCTTCGGGGTAGCCACTTCCGGCGACCAGGAACGTCTCCGGCTCGCTGGAGAGTTCCTCGTTCGTCACGTGATACGTGAGTGCCGGTCGAGCCCAGGTCTCTCCCAGAATGGCGTCGTAGTTGTAGGTCGCCTCCAGGTCGGCGTCGTCGGTCGTCCAAAGAACGTCGACCGGCGGCTCCACACTGGGGTTCATGTGGCTGAGGTCGAGCGCGATGTAGTCGGTGCCCCCCGCACCCATGCCAATGATTCCCAAGTGACGCCACTGAGACTCGTCCGAGTCGAAGGCCCACCCGTGGTTGAGCGTCGAGGACACGCCGTAGACGTGGTTCTCGAGGTCATCGGCAGGCTGTCCCATGTTGAGCGGCCCGTTCCCGACCTGCTCCACGGCGTTGGCCAGCGCGAACCGAGGGATCAACCCGAACAGCTCGTTTCCGGAATCGAGTTGGAAGGCGTGGATGATGCCGTAGTCATCGCCGACCACGACGGCCTCTTGGTACGCGTAGTTCGGCGCCTCGTCCTCGTCCCACGAATCGAGCGAGAACTGCTCGAGGGAGTTGGGCAGGCTGCCCGCATCGAGTTCGCCGAACGTACGACCGGCACAGTGAGGGTCGGTGATCGCAACCTCGGGCAGACGTGTCTCATCGTACTCGGGGACCCGGCGCACGGTGATCGGCGAAGAGTTGCTCACTCCGGGGAGTTTCCAGCCCCCGGGGGCATCGCGGCCCAACAAGAACGCTGCGATCTCGTCGGCATCGTCGGCAGCATCGGGGCCTGAGACGTGGTCCAGGGCGGTCAGCTCGTCGATGAAGTCCCCCGAAGCACTGCCGTCCGGGTTGGTGATCCGATAGACGTTGTTGTTCGCGTCGTGCGAGTAGATGCGTCGGTCGTTCCAGTTCGTGTCGCGAAGACACTCGCCAGCGTCCCAATCGCGACCGATGCTACAGCCATCGCCAAACGTATCGAAGGCGGCCGCGAGGTCGGGCTCGAACTCGGGCGAGGGAGGCTGGCACGTGGGCACCAGGACATCGAACTCGTCGTAGATCTCGCAGTAGCGACGCTCGACGTGGCCGGTCCAGCCGGGGTAGTCGGTGCTTGCGCTGAAGACCGTCTGGACCGCAGAGACGCCGTCGGCGAGGCCCGTCGCCCCGAACTCGTTGACGACCGAGCCCTGCCCGGAGTCCACCGAGACATCGAGGGCGTCGTCGATGATACCCGCGAAGATCGCCTCCAGCTGAGCGGTGCTCGACGCCACAAATGCACACGAAGTCGTGGGGTTGTCCGGGTCACGGCAGGTGTCGAAGTCTTGCGCGGAGGTGTCGTCGCATGGAGAGCTGCAGCTCGCACCATCGCAGGCTCCTGCCGCCGCACAGGCCATGTTGTTGAGTTCACCGCCATCGGCGAAGAAACCGACCACGTAGACCGCAGCGCCGAGTTCGTTGCGAAGCCCAGCCAGGTTGGCGTAGAGGTCGGAACCGCCTTCGCCGCCGGAGGGGTCACCGTCCGTCAGCAGCACGACGTTGGTCGGTGCACACGCCGAGCTTTCGGCCACCGTGTTGAGAAAGGAGAGGTACGAGGCGATCGAGGGGTGGGACCCCGCCCGGTTGTCCTCCAGCGGAGTGCCGGGAACGGTCCCGACTGCGGAGCGCCACGGCGTACTTCCGGTCGCGTCCACGCCACCTTCGATCAGCGGCGCAGTCCGGGCTTGCGTGAGGATGAGCGCTTCGGCTTCGTCCGCAGGCCCCCAGTTGTCCGACGGGACCGCCGTGTCCGACAGGTCGACGAAGAACGGGGCGTGCAGCTCCACGCCCGCAAACCAGTCGTTGTCGCCCGCGACCCCCGCACGCACGGAGCCGTCATACCCACTGACGAGACCTTCATCGACGTCGAAGTCGTACACGTTCTGGGTCGCGTAGCCCGAGAAGCCGTCGACGTAGGGCCAGTAGTAGAAGTCGTTGTTCCAAACCTCGGTCAAGCGGTCGTAGTCACCCACGCTCCCGTTGAGGATGTCTTGATCAGGATCGGACTCGGCGTTGAGTTGAGCGCGAACCCCCATGAAGGTGGGGAAGAACTGCACGCGCCGCTGCAGCGTAGAGATATCGCTGTAGTCGGACTCGGCGAGGCTGATGAGCGGCGAGGCAGGAATCGGGTCGGGGAGGTTGTTGATGCCGATCGTCGACCCCGTACCGAGCTCATCCCAGCGGATGTACGCGTAGGGCCGGCGAGCGTCGCCCTGACACAGACGCAGTCCGCCTCGGTAGTCGTTCGGTCCGCCTTCGGTCCGCTCGATCCACGTGCCGAATCCGGACCAGTCGTTGAAGATGTTGGTCCACACGAAGCGGGTCGGCACCTGGGGATCGCCGTAGGTCTCGCACATCGGCGGCGGCGACTGGCTCTCGGCGACGTTCTGCACAAACGTCATGAGGGAGAACTGCGCGCTCTCCCCAGCACCGTCGACAACCGTTCGGATCGCCCGCCGCGCCGCGGAGAGCCGACTCTCCTCGGTGGTATCGTAGAAGTCCGGGCTCTCGCACCGCGACCAGCGACAGCGGTCCGCATCAGCGTTCGCCCGCCGACTCATCGAACCCGATGTATCGAGGACGAAGAGGACCCGCGGCGACACGGTGCCGAATGCGGCCCCCCGCACGACGTAGTACGCATCGAGCCGAGCTTCCGACGACCCTGCCTGGCCGAGCCAAAGCATGAGGACCATCAGGCCCAGTCCCGCCCATGTGGCAGCAGTTCGGCCAAGGGCGGTGAGGGGGTGAACGGTTCGCGTCTGAAGTGCAGGCTGGCGCATGACGATTCCTCAGGGGTGACCCTAGGTGGGTCCAACTTGAGCTGTGGGTCCAGAGACAGACCGGCCGAACGGCCTGTCTGGAGCGTCGCAATCGCTATGAAAACGATGCATAGGACCCACGACCGCTTGCGCACCCAGACGGCGCACGGCTCGAAAACATGGGTCTGACAGCTCCTTCATCGGACTCTTGGACGGGCAGTCCGTCCGGGTGAAGAACTGTGCAACACCTGGGCCAGCCAACCTGGGCCGGGCCGACCGAAGCAGGGTGTCGTTACCGCACCGACGTGTGGGGGAGCGACCCATGTGGCGACAGGAAGTACTTGGCGGGCGACACGAACCGCAGGTTGCTGACCCGGGAGGTGTAGATGCACGCGTAGTTCTCGACCTGTGCGCCGAACCGACTGGTGTCGTGTCGCTCCGAGAAACTGCTCCCCCAGTACGGGTTGAACGCCTCGTCAACTTCCTGCGTCCGCTTCTCCAGGGTCTCGACCGTCTCGGCCTCGTAGGCCCGCAGCCGATCGAGTCTCAGTCGCACTTTGGCCTGCGTCTCCTCGAGCATCTCGGAGCCCTCGGACGCGGTGAGCCTGCCTTCTTCGGTGAGCTGCTCGAGCGGCAGCCGCCCCAGCACCCGCGAGACATGACGCAGCGCGCTGACCTGCTCGGCGAGCTGGCTCCGCAGCCGATACAGGCTCTCGATCTCCTGCAGCGTCATCCCCCGGGCCCGAGCAACTCGGAGCTCGTGCTGCAGCTCCTGAACGACGAGCGCGGTGCGCCACCCGGAGCTCTTCTTGCTCTTCACGATGTCGCCGTAGATGTGGTCGCCGACGTACAGGACCTCGTCGCCATGGCACCCAAACGACGCCTGCAGGCCGAGCTGATTCCCGCCCTCGTAGATCTTGCCGCGCTGCACATCCTGCCGAGGCTTGCCGACCGCTCGCCCCTCACGATCGAGTTCTTGGAAGGGAGCGCCATCGGTGAAGAAGCCCGGCTTCTTGGCGCCCACGACGACCCAGTCGAAGTAGGAGAACCAGTCTGGGTAGGAGTTCATCTTGCCGCCGAGCAAGAAGTCCATCACGGCGTTGGAGTACGTGAAGTAGCTGTTGGTCAGCAGGAACAGCTTCTTCCCTGCGGATCGGAACTTGTGCAGCGTCCGCGGCAGCTCCGGGTCCTGCTCGATGTAGTCGGCCGGATTCTCGCGGATCAGATCCTTGATCGAGCCATCCCGATGCGCCTCATCGATACACTCCCGGACGTCGTTCCAGGCCTTGGTGTAGCTCGGCGGCTTCTTGTCGGGCCACAGCTCGGGATGACGATCGATGAGTTCGACCGCCTGGGCGTAGAGGGTGACCTCGGGTAGCGCGAACAGCGTGTCGACCGGAGCGAAGCGCTCGAGCTCCATACCGAGCCGCTGATCCCGATACGGCCGCCGATCGTCGTCGGAGAGCTTTCGGACCCCGTGATAGCCACGGCCGACGTATCCATGCCGGTCCTGCTTGATGATGTTGCCGAGCTTCTTGTCGACCATCAGTCCACGAATCGCGAACCGAGGATCCGGGTCGGCGTTGCCGATTTCGGCCGGATACCCGCGGGCCAGCAGCTTGCTCGTCGTCGATTCCAACGACAGCCGCTCCAACGCGTCCTGGAGATAGATCGCCAGGGTGTAGTCCATGTCGAACCCGAACATGCTGACGCGATCGAGGTTGAGGTCGCGGTTGGTGAAGATCCGCCGGTCGAACGGCGCATCGACTTGCAGGTCATTGCTGAGCAGGAGCTTACGCAGCGGTGCGGGGAGTTCGATGTCGGTGGCCAACGCGAGGGCGAGGGTACAACGACAAACGCCGCCATCCGAATGGACGACGGCGCACGCGCACAGCCGCAGACCGATCAGCCGGCAGCCGCACCGGCCACGTAGTCGTCCGTGCACACCGAGACGGCCGAGTTGTCGTTGTTGTGACCGCCTCCGTAGCCCTCATCCGGGCTCTGGGGCTGAAGCACTTGAAGTCCGGCACCGACCGACAGGGCGATTTCCTGCTCGATGGTCACGACGGTCTGCCGCACCCGAGCCTGTGCAGTCACCACGACCTGGCCGTCCGAGTCCTCGGTCCAGATCCCGGAGCCACCCACGCCCAGGGCATCGGCCGCGTTGTTGCGGACCCACACGGTCACCCGCGCGTCCGGGTCGCCGTTGGGGACGAGGTCACGGAACGGAACGTCTGCCCAGCTCTCTTGGATTCCCGCCGAGTTCCGCAGGAAGGCGACCGAGCCCTGGCGCATGCAGACCTGGCCGCCACAACCCACGGCCGAGCCGGCCAAGACGTCGTTGCGCTGACCGGTCACCGAGGCGGGATCGAGTCCGGGAATGCAGTCCGAGAGCGGGTCCGAACATGCCGCGCCTTGTCCGTTGAACCCCACCAGAGCCTGATCGATCTCGTCCTCCTCGTACTGGACGTATTGCGCGGAGGCGAGGTCGACCGCCGCCTGAGCGACCATCAACGCTCGCTCCCGAGACACGAGCTGCCCCGCCTCGGTGGCTTCGCGGACCGATGAGCGCACGGCGAGGAGGCCGAGCGTCATGAGCGACACGGTCATCAGCATGACGCTGACCATGGTGACGCCTCGCTGAGACGCGATCGCGGTGGCGGAAAGAGAAGTTGGACGTTGGGTCTGCATGAACGGCTCCCTGGTGGGGTGGCTTACGGTGGCTTGCGGGTGGGTCTCGAGTGACGCTCGGACGACTACTCGATTTGGGGATCCCGCCAACGCAGGTTCTCCGGGCTAAAACGCTCGGTGAGCGTGAATCTCTGGCGGACGCCGACCTCGGACTCCATCGGCGGCCGGTCCTCGACGGCGAGCACCTGGTCGGTCCCCAAGCCGCCCCCTTCTTCGTCGTATTCCCCCGACGCGACGAGCGTGACTCGCACCGACTGGGGGCTCATTCGATGGGCGGGCGGCGGGTTCTGGACCCCCTCGATCCCTTCCCACCCTGCGGCATCGTACTCGGCGGTTCCGTAGAACACACAGTCCGGTGCCCATGACTCTTCGACCGCGTTGCCGAGCCACTCGTCCGAGTCGCGCTCGTTGCTTCCCGGCGTGTTCTCATCGACGGTGCGGTTGGCGATCCCAACGAAGGGACCCTCCGCAGGGCCTCGTTCCTCGAATCCGACGGCCGGGTCGTTGATCGTGGCGTCCGCTGCCGCGACTCCCGCAGGCGTATAGCCGTCGCAGCCGACCGAAACCTGCATGTCCTCAATCATCGGCCCAATCGCCACGGCTTGAGGTGGAGGCTCACTTCCGGGCAGGTGCAGGCCCGGCATCGGACACGTACCGGCATCACAGTGCGGATAGTCGACCGCCCCCAGGTTGCCGGGGTCGACACCATCTTGGAACCCGATGATGTCGTAGCGGACCAGATACGGAATACGCGGGAGGCTGTAGTCGATCTCGTAGCGAGACCATCGCAGCCGGCCCATCGGGATGACGCTGGCCTGGGTGCTGTTGACCGTCGCGGGATCCCAGTCGTCGCCAGGGACGTCGCCGTTGTTGTCATTGAGCAACCCGGCGAGGTTGTTGAATCCCGAGCCGCCATCGATTGGGAGCAGGAACTCCTGCGCCGTGGGACCGGCAGCGACATCACCGGTGAGCTGAAGCAGGATGCACTGCTGTTGCTGCTCCGCGCGGAACGAGAGCAGCGGTGGGTTGACGATCATCACGAACGAGCCGGGCGGGAACATCTGCTGGACCTCCGCCAGGTGGTTCGGGTTGGCGGAGTCGAGCACCGGACCGGTCCGAACCCGGACGACCGTGTCCGCCCCGACAAGCGCCGTCGACAGGGTGAACACACCGATGCTTCCGGTGTAGTTGGCCTCGGCCACGATCACGTCGAGCGCATCACCGGCCGCGTCTGGGCGCGCCGAGCTTGCCTGCGCACCGCCGCCGCCGAGGATGGTGCCGCCGGGGCCGGAGTCCCAGAAGCCCTGAATACCGTCACGCAGGACCCAGTAGGCCTCTCCGGTGACGGCGTCGGTCGTTGCATCGGCAGCGTTGAGTCCGCCGCCGGGGTTGATCAAGCGGTTGTTCGCACCATCCCAAACCCGCAGCTCGGTGCACAGCCGCGACCATCCCATCCCTGCCGCTCGAACGTCCTGACCCACGCTGTACATGGCGCCTTCGAGGGCCTGCTGGATCCGTACGTTTCGCTCGTGGATGCCGGTGGTCGTCTGCTGAATGCTCGAGAACGCAAAGATGCCAAGCACGACGATCGACGACACGACCATCGCGACCATCAGCTCGATGAGCGTGAAGCCGCGATGGCCAACGCGCGAGACTCGGTTTGTCCGATTCATCCGCTTCATCCGATTCCTCCGGTTCGTGGTCGTCATCCGAGTCATGGGCCGGCGACTCCGTCGGCAGGAGGAAGCACGGCGTCATTGACCCGAACCGTGCGCAGGCGGACCGAGCCCACGAAGGGCGAAAAGTCGGGGCTCGCCGGGTCGGTCATGTCGGGCTCCAGATCGATCGTCCTCAACCCGTCCGGAGCGGGAAATGCCGGGTTGGTGTCGTCGATCCACATCACGGTGATGTCCACCTCCACCCCGGTCACCAGCGTCCACTCCGCGACCGGCGGCGGGTTTGCCGTGGGCTGATTGAGGGGGTTGACGATCCAGTCGACCCGACGCGAGACCAGGTACTGGCCGCGGACTTCTCCCACGACAACTTCTGCTGCGGGGATGTCCGCCGGCGGTCGGTGGAAGTCACGAAGCCGCGTCCCCGGATCGACGCCTTCATCATCGTAGGGAAATGGCGGGTTGTCGTTCCCTGAGAAGTCCCGAGCCACAAGCTCGAGGAACCCCCGGGACGTGATGTTGGCCATCGTCTGTTGGGCAATGCGCTCGCCCTCGCGAAGCTGCTGGGCGGCCCGCTGCGAGTCGATACTGCGCGACTCGAGGGCAACGAGACCCACGACCGAGATCGCAAACACCACCAAGGCCACGAGGACCTCCATGAGCGTGAAGCCGCGCTGCGCCGCGAGTCGGCGCGGACTGTGGTGCGCCGGGTTCATGTTGCCTCGCTGGTGCGGTCAAAGGCTCGGATGAGGCCGCCGGGGAACATCTGAATCATGGCCAGCTTGGTGTTTCCGGAGACCTGACGGTTGGCGATCCACAGCGTGACGCCTGCGTTTTCGATCGTCGTGAAATCGGAGTCCCGGTCGACGAAGCTTCCGTCGGGCTGAAAACGAAGCACCTGGGTGCCATCGACACAGCCGGCAGGCGGAGGTGCATCCTCGGCTTGGGCGGGTGTCTGCACCCCAGAGGCGAAGCCGAAGATGCATACGCGGTCCTCGACCTCCAGCAGCTCGGTGCTGGGTCGATCGAGCGCGACCCGCATCAGCGGCTCCCAAACGTCCGTCGCCTGGTCGAGCCGATTGACCCGAATCTCCGTCGCGGTGACCTCGACGTCGACCAGCGTCTGGTCGTCGATGGCAGCGTTGCGCGCGGTCTGCAGCGCCCCGCGAGCGTCATCGATGAAGCGCTTGTACTGGCTGCGAACCTGGTCCTGGCGGAAGCCGGTGAGTGCGGCCGCAGCGAGAATCGAGAGGATGGCGACGGTGACCATCAGCTCGATCAGCGTGAAACCGCGCGAGCTGGCCAGTCCGCGAACGGTGCGGGGCCGAAAAGCGTCGCGACCACTGTGAACTCTTTGCATAGAGGGACCGTTTCGAAGCCGCGGGGACGAAGCACCGGGAGAGGCCGAACCTGTTGGATTGACCGAGCAATTGTCGGATGGGGGCCGCTGGGGCCCGCGCGGGTGCGTCATCGACATCAAAGCGCCCCGAAAACAGTGCAATCGGCGTGCCGTGGGTCGACGGGGCCGCCCCACAATGTTGCCCGGCTAACAGGATTGTGCGTCTTCGTGAAGTGGCGTACACTGCGGACGCATATGGCTCGCGGTGCAAAAGAAGATCCGGCCAAAGATGAGAAGCGCGCAATGTGGTACCTGCGCAAGATTCCCCTCCTCGAGGGAGTCGACCAGGGCCGCCTTCAACAGCTCGCTGCTGCCGTCGAGATCCGCGAAATCCCTCGGCGTCAGGTCATCTACCTGCCAGGTGATCCCGGAGACCGGGTGTTTTTCATCAACGGTGGTCGGGTGAAGTGCAGCAAGGTCACACGTGACGGGAAAGAGCTGACACTTGCCTACCGCGGAGCCGGTCAGCTGTTTGGCGAGCTCTGCATCATCGATGGCACCCCGCGGGACGAGATGGCCGAGGCGATGAAGAACGCGATCATCACCGAGGTGCCGCGGGAGCTGTTCACGGAGCTGCTGCAGACGGACAACAAGCTCTGCTTCAACTTCGCCTGCATCATCGGAGACCGGCGCCGGCAGATCGAGACCAAGCTCGAGCACCTGGTGTTTCGCGACGTTCAGGCGAAGCTGGCCGCGTTGCTGCTCGACCTCGGCGAAGAGTATGGTGTCGAGTGCGAGGATGGTCTTCAGATCGGCCTGAAGATCACGCACCAGGAGATGGCGAACCTCATCGGCTCCACCCGCGAGACGATTTCGCTGACGCTGGCGCAGTTCAAGAAGAAGAGCCTCTTGGATCTCAACGGACGAACCGTCGTGTTGAAGGACCAAGAGGGTCTCACTGCGATGAAGTGAGCCGCCGGAGAACGGGCCCAAGCACCCGTCCGGTGTGACTCGCTTTGCACTTCGCGACCTGGGCGGGCGTTCCGGCGACCAGAATCTGGCCACCACCGCTCCCGCCTTCGGGCCCGAGGTCGATGACGTGGTCCGCCTGCGCGATCACATCGAGGTTGTGCTCGATGACGATCACCGTGTTGCCACCATCGACGAGCCGCTGAAGCACACCGACGAGCAGCGTCACGTCGACGAAGTGTAGCCCGGTGGTGGGCTCGTCCAGCACGTACAGCGTGGATCCGGTCGCCTTCTTGGAGAGATCCCGGGCGAGCTTGATGCGTTGGGCTTCCCCTCCGGAGAGTGTCAGCGCGCTCTGCCCCAAGGGGACATATCCAAGCCCCACGTCCCGAAGCACCTCGAGCTTGGCCCGCATTGCGGGATACACCACGAGAAAGTCGTAGGCCTCGGCGACCGACATCGCCAAGATATCGGCGATGGTCTTGCCGCGCAGCGTCACCGCGAGCGTCTCGGGGTTGTAGCGCCGCCCTCTACAGGTGTCGCACTCGGTGAACAAGTCGGGCAGGAAGTCCATCGCGATGCGGCGAACCCCCTCGCCTTTGCACGCCTCGCAGCGCCCCCCTTTGACGTTGAACGAGAATCGCGACGGCGGGTAGCCCCGCAGCTTGGCCTCGGGAAGCTGCGCAAACACCGTCCGGAGCTCGGACAGCAGTCCGGTGTAGGTCGCGGGGTTGCTGCGACCGCTGCGACCGATCGGGGACTGGTCGACATGCACCACCTTGTCGAAGCGTCCGAGTCCTGCCACGGCGGCATGCGGCAGGCCGCGACGCATCGCTCCGTTGAGCACCCGCGCGGCCTCGGGCAGCAGCGTGTCGACAACGAGGCTCGACTTGCCCGACCCGCTGACTCCGGTCACGCAGGTGAAGCGACCCACCGGAAACGTCGCCGTGACCTCCTGGAGGTTGTTGCCGCGAGCCCCCTCGAGGACGAGGCTGGCGGTCTTGCCCTTGCGGCGAACCGGTGCCGGCCCGACCGCCCGGCCGGAGAGGACCCGACCGGTTGCGGACTCCGGGTGTGCACACAAGTCCTCAACCGTCCCGGCGACGACAACCTGACCGCCAAGGACACCTGCACCGGGTCCCATGTCGACGATCCAGTCTGCCGCGCGCATCGTGTCCTCGTCATGCTCGACGACCAGCACCGTGTTGCCAAGGTCCCGCAGACGATGCAGGGCGGCGATCAAGCGGTCGTTGTCCCGCTGGTGCAGCCCGATGCTCGGTTCATCCAGAATGTACGTGATGCCAACCAACCCCGCCCCCACCTGCGTCGCGAGCCGGATGCGCTGGGCCTCCCCGCCGGAGAGCGTCCGAGCGCGGCGTTCGAGCGTCAGGTAGCCGAGTCCCAGCCCATCGAGGAACCCCAAGCGCTTCTTGACCTGGGCGAGCACGACCTGGGCAATTTCCCCATCGGCTCCGCGGAGGGTCAGGCCATCGACCCAAGTTCGCAGCCGAGCCAGCGGCCAGCGTGAGACCTCGTGAAGCGCGTGCCCGTCGACCTTGACCATCCTGGCTTCGAGCCGCAGGCGGGCGCCGTCGCAGGCGGGGCAGATCGTATCCATGAAGAACCCCCGCAGCCCGCGAGCGACGTCGGGCTCGTCATCTTCGTGCTCTTCTTCATCGATGAGGCGACGCCGCATCCAGGGCAAGACCCCTTCGAATGGCTTGCGGAGCCCTTCGGGCACCGCCGCACCCGAGCCCTCCAACACCAGCAGCTTGGTCTGGGGGTCGAGTCGCTTCCACGGCGACGACGCGGCCTCGCCCATGGCGACCAGAGCGTGTTTTCGAAGCGTCGTACTGCCACGACCGGTCAGTGGCACCACCGCCCCGCCCTCGACGCTCTGTCGCTCGTCGGGGATGACGAGGGAAAGATCCGGCGTGAAGCGGGTGCCCAAGCCGTCGCACTCTGGGCATGCGCCGGCGGGGGAATTGAACGACAGCAGGCTCGGCGTGAGCTCGGGATAGGCGATGTCGTGATCGTGATCGGCGAATCGCAGGCTGAAGCGAAGCACGTCCCCCGGGACTGTGAGCACCTTGACCACCCCCTGGCTGAGTCGTGCGGCGATCTCCAGCGAGTCCGCGAGCCGGCCCCGAATGCCGTCCTTGAGCTTGAGGCGATCGACGTACACCTCGATGGTGTGGCGGACAGCGGGGTCCAGACTCTGCGGCTCGCCCAAGTCGCAAACCTCATCGTCGATGGCCACCCGCGTGAAGCCTTCTCGCCGCAGCTCATCGAGCGCATCGGCATGGTCTCCGGGCTGAGCCACGACGACGGGCGCAAGAATGGAAAACCGCGTCCCGTCCTCCAAGGCCAAGACCGCCTCCACCATGTCTTGGACGCTGTGCCGCTGCATCTTCTCGCCCGAGCGGTGGCTGAAGACCTCCCCGACCCGGGCGTAGAGCAACCGAAGGTAGTCGTCGATTTCCGTGACGGTGCCGACCGTGGCCCGGGGATTGCGGGGTCGGGAGCCCTGGTCGATCGCGACGGCTGGGGAGAGCCCCTCGATGAGATCCACGTCCGGTTTGGGGAGCTGGGACAGGACGTGGCGGGCGGCGACGCTCAGGCTTTCGACGTAGCGTCGCTGCCCCTCGGCGAAGATCGTGTCGAAGGCGAGCGAGCTCTTCCCGGAGCCCGACGGGCCGGTAATCACGACGAGCGCATCGCGGGGAAGGTCGAGATCCACGCCTCGAAGGTTGTGGGTTCGCGCGCCGCGAATGACGATCTTGGACGCGCTCACCGAGCGAACGACTCCCCACGCGCCAGCCCGATCGCCGCCAGCATGCTCGCGGGGTTGGCAACACCGCGGCCGGCGATGTCGAGCGCGGTGCCGTGATCGGGGGAGGTCCGCACGAAGGGGAGGCCGAGCGTCACGTTGACGCCGTCGTAGAAGTGCAGGAGCTTGAACGGACCCAATCCTTGGTCGTGGTACATCGCCACGACCCCGTCGTAGTGCCCCTGGTGATGCGCGGCGAAAGCGGTGTCGGCGGGGAGTGGGTCCGAGAAGCTCGCGTACGGCTCGGTCACTCGGAGCTGTGCGACCGCCGGAGCAATGACCGTGGACTCTTCGTTGCCGAGCATGCCCCGCTCGCCCGCGTGGGGATTGAGCCCGAGAACCGCGACCCGAGGCCGGGCGATTGCGAAACGATCGCGCAGACCCTGCGCGAGGAGGCGGCCCGCTCGCTCCACGGCCGCGACATCGAGGCGCCGCGCGACCTCCGACAGCGGGACGTGGATGGTGGCCAGCACCACGCGAAGCGCCGGGCCGGCCATCAGCATCGCGACTTCGCAGTCCCCGGCCCGGTGCGCGAGGTACTCGGTGTGCCCGGGGAATTCGAAGCCCTCGTCCTGACACGCCTTCTTGTCGATGGGTGCCGTCACCAGAGCCGTCCCAGGCGCCTGCAGGACCGCGTCGACTCCGCGGGCGAGCGCATCGGTCTGGCGCAGGCCTGCTTCGCCCTCGACCAACGGCTCCAGCGCCGCCCATCCCGGCCGCGCCCAGCTCGCCTCGAGGGTGGTGGCCCGCTGCGCCAACGCTGCGGGGTCGGCAATCACACGGTCTGTGGGGCGAAACACCCCATCGGCGGCAAGGCGCAACAGGAGCTCCAGTCCCACGCCGCGGGGATCCCCCTGCGTGATCACCAGAGGCGCCGAGGTCGGTGCAGTCGCTGGACTCATGGCGCGCTCGTGCGACGCATTCTACCATCGAGGCCATGCGTCGCCGCTCGATCCTCTTCGCTTGCCTGCTCGGCGGCTTGGCGGCGGAAGCTCAGGCCGCTCCCTCGAGCAACGCCGGACACGGCTCGACCTGGGGAGACAGCAGCGTCTTGCCGCGAACGCGGTCTCCGGCGGTGGTCGGCCAGAACCGCGATGGCCGCAAATCCGACGCGGCCCGGAGCACCTCGAGCTGGACCCGGGCTACCCTCCGCACCCCGTTTCCCGACGGCCGGCGTCGCGTGCCCCGCACCCAGGTCCCCGCACCGTTCGGCGACCAGCTGATCCCCGGCGAGAAGTTCCGGTTCGACATCAACTTCGCCGGGAACCCCGCCGGCCTCGCCGAGGCCGAGATCGTTGCCGGCGAGCCCGATGCCCGCGGATCCGGCCCCCAGGGCGCTCCCACCCTGCAGATCCTCGGCAGCGCCCGAACCTCGGGTGTGGTGTCCATGCTCGCCACCGTGACGGACGAGATTGTCTCGGTCATCGACGCCGAGACGGGTGCGCCGGTTCACTCGGTCAACACCCTCCACTACGACGGGTTTGCGCCCAAGTACAGACACCGGGTCACAGATCAGCAGTACGAGGGGCGAGGTCAGGTCCGCATCGTCGACACCAAGGACGAAAAGGTGAAGCGAAAGCTCAAGACCGTCCCGGTCGACACCTTCGACCCGATGTCCGCGATGGCCTGGGTCCGAACCCTGCCGTTCGAGCCCGGTACCCGCTACAAGGCGCACGTGGTCGACGGCTCCACGCTCATGAGGGTGGAGATCGAGGCCACCGGACGGGGGGCTCCGGCGCATTTGCCCAGCATCACGCGGGCGCTCGAGCTCGGTCCGGACGACATTGTCCAGCTCAAGGGGAAGCTGACCCGCGTCGACGCCCACGACCAACCGATCCCCGGCAAGAAAGCGTTCGCGCTGCGGGCCTGGGTCAGCGCCGATGCGCGTCGCATCCCTCTGGTTCTGGAAAGCGACATGTGGGTGGGGTCGATTCGGCTTCAGTTGTCGGCCTACGACCCCCCGCCGCGCCCTGAACGCGAGGCCCCGGCCGCTGTGGCCGACCCTCCGACGCCGCAACCGTAGTCCGAGTTTCGTCCGAATACGGGCCCCCGAGGGCGGGCGACTCCGATACACTCTGACCCAGGACGCACGACCCCGACGGGGTGCGCCTCTCGGGACTCTTCATCGTTGACGTGTAGGGTTCAACGACCCGAGTCCGACGTCCCCTCACCGTCGCTCGCGAAGCAATGGCCGACCGCTACCGCCCACTGTACAAGCTCGACTCCGGAGGCATGGCTGAGGTCTATGTCGCCGAGGCGGAGTCAGTGGCGGGCTTCACCAAGAAGGTCGCGATCAAACGCATCCTTCCGGCGCTGCTCAAAGAGGAGCGGTTCGTTCGGATGTTCCTGGACGAAGCTCGGCTGTCGCTGAACTTCAACCACGCCAACATCGTCAGCGTCTTCGACATCGGCAAGAGCGCCAACGCGTACTTCATCGTGATGGAGTACGTCGAGGGGACGAACCTCAAGTTCATCCTCCAGTACCTGGCCAAATACCGGCGGCCGATGCCCGTGCCCCTGGCCTGCTGGGTCGTTGGCGAGATCCTCAAGGGTCTCGACTACGCCCACGAACTGCGCGATCCCAACACGGGCGACGGCTTGGGCATTGTCCACCGCGACATCTCGCCCCCGAACATTCTCGTCTCGTGGAACGGCGAGGTGAAGCTGACCGACTTCGGTCTGGCCAAGGCCAGCACCCAGCTCGAGTCGACCGACCCGGGCGTGGTGAAGGGCAAGTTCGCCTACCTCGCACCCGAGGCCGCGCACGGCGAGGCGGTCGATCACCGCGCAGACATCTTCGCGGTCGGCATCCTCGCGTACGAGATGCTCACCGGTCAGCGGCTGTTCCTCGCCGACACCGACTACGACACGGTCCAGAACGTGCGCGCGGCGGAGATCCCGTCGATGCGGGCGACCAACCCGGAGATCCCGGCCGAGCTGGAAGAGATCATTCGCTGCTCCCTCTCTCGGGATGCGAAGGACCGCTACCAAAACGCCTCCGAGTTCGCCGACGATCTCCTCGGCTTCCTGTTCTCGCGCAAGCTCAAGGTCAGCGCGCGAACACTGCGCACCCTTCTCGACGACATGCGTCAGAAGGAGCCGGCCCCGGCCCCGCAGCAGAAGAAGCCCGAGCAAGGCAACGTCATCCTTCGGCTGATCGAGGAAGAGTTCACGACTTTCAAGTCGATCGACGAAGACTCCGATGCGCCGGAGCTCGGCTCGCAGCCGCTCGACTCCCTGATGGCCGGCAACATGCCGATCAACTACGACCCGGCGACCCCGCTGGCGCTCGACGACTTCGACGCTGGGCCTTCATCCTCTCCGGACAACGAGCCCACACCGCCTCCGGCAGCCTCGTCCAGCACCACCGCGCCCGAAGGCAGCATCCACAGTACGGGGGGCCACCCCGCCGTGCCTTCCACCGGTGGTGGTCGCTCGATCGTGCCGATGCTGGCTCTGCTGCTGCTCATCGCGGCCGGCGCGGGCGCAGCGGTCTACATGTTCGTGCTGAAGTAGCGCCCCGGTCGCACTCGCGCAGCGCAACCAATCGTCGAGGGGTCCTCAAGTAGGACGGCCCGCGGACGATATCCGGACTGTGGGCCCGATCGAAGTCGCCGTTCGTCCGTTGGAAGTCGCCATCGACAGTCCTTTTTGGACTGCCGAAGAGCTTCGGGATTTCTCAACCCACACCGGGCGCGGGCGCGTGCTCCACGTGCGCACGGGAGCCGCCAGTGACACGCCGGCCGAGCAGTGTCTGCGCGGCGCCGGCTACATGATCGGCCGTCTGCCGATCACCCGAGCCCCAGCCCACCTCCCGCTCGCGGCCGCGACCTACGGCCCCGACGTGATCTACGTGACGCTCGACCAGCCGCTTCCGCTGTGCCTGCGGGCGATCGAGCTCCTCGCGAACGACCCCAAAACCAAGGATGTGCCGCTGGTGGCCTTGGTCGGCGAGTACGCGCCCTCGAGCGTCATCGACGAGGCGTACTCCCGGACGGGCTGCGACTTCTTCCGACTCGGCGCCACCGAGGTCGAGCTGCTGGCCCGGACCCACCTACTGGTCCGGCTCGGGCACTCCCACTACGCGTCGACCGACCCGGTCCTGGACCGACCACAAGCTCCGGCTGCCAACCAACCCGTCGGCGGACACATCGACGCCCGTGACCCGGTCACGCAGGTCTACACGCCGGCGTATCTCAAAGACCGGCTGCCGACCGAAGCCGCCCGAGCACACCGCTACGACCGACCCTTGTCGATCATCGTCGTGTACGCTCCCGTCGCAGCCGAGCGAGACGCGGTGGCAGGCCGCATCGCCCGTCAGCTCACCGGCTCCTCGCGCGACGTCGACATCGTGGCTCGCTACAACCGAGACACCTTCGTGATGCTCCTTCCCGAGACCGGCGAGGAGGGAACGGACGTCCTGCGGGACCGGCTCGAGCAGGGCCTGGCCAAGGACGGAATCGCCGCATCGCTCGGGACCGCGTCCTTGGGCGCCGGGGACCCTGAAACCGCCGCGTACAGCGGCTCCGCCCTCGTCAACGCTGCGCTCGCGCGTGCGTATTCTGGCTGAACGACGGCACCGCCCGTGATACGCCAGCACGACCATGTCGATGCTGGCGTTTCCGTCTCGGCTCTCCCTGCGCGCCCTTGGCTGGACCATCACCGAGCGGCCGGAGCCCAAGAAGTTCGTCGGTCTCGCCTGGCCCCACAGCTCGAACCTCGACGGCGTCATGATGGTGATGATGGCGGCGCAGATGGGGCTCGAGATGTCCTGGATGGTGAAGGACGCGGTGAACAAGCCAGTCCTAGGCTCCGTCGTGCGCGGCGTGGGTGGCGTGTTCATCGACCGCACCAAAGCCAATGGCGTGGTGCAGCAGATGGTCGACGAGTTTGCGAGCCGGGATTCGCTCGCCCTGATGATTCCCCCTGAGGGAACCCGCAGCTACCGCGACCACTGGAAGTCGGGATTTTGGCACATCGCGGTGGGAGCCGGCGTCCCGATCGTCCCCTCGTACCTGGACTTTGGAAAGAAGCGTGGTGGCTTCGGTCCCCCGATCATCCCCACGGGCGACGTCAAAGCCGACATGGACAGCATCCGTGCGTTCTATGAGCCGATGAACGCCAAGGGCTACAAGAACGAGATGGTCGGTCCGATTCGCCTGCGCGAAGAAGACAAGGCCTGAGCGCATCTCGAACGTGATACGAAACGGCGTCATGCAGGAGCCGTTCGAGGGCCATCAGCCGCAGATTGACCCCGAAGCGTTCGTCCATGGCGCCGCTGTGATCATCGGCGAAGTCACCCTCGGTCCGCTCTCCAGCGTCTGGCCCACCGCGACCATTCGCGGAGACGACGGGCCTATCGTCATCGGTGCGCGGACTTCCATTCAAGACGGGACCATCATCCACAACACCGAGGGCCTGTCGACGACCACCATCGGAGACCGGGTCACCGTCGGCCACCGCGTCATCCTTCACGGTTGTACCGTCGGGGATGACAGCCTCATTGGAATGGGCTGCATCATCCTGGACAACGCGGTGATCGAGCCGGGATGCATCGTCGGTGCAGGGGCTGTGATCCCAGCGGGCAAGCGCGTCAAGACAGGGACGGTCGTGATCGGGAACCCGATGCGAGTCCTGCGAACGTGCACCCCGGCGGACCACGAGTCGATCGAGTTTTCCTGGCGCGAGTACGTCAAGCGCGTCGGTCAATACCGGGCCCGCGATGCGGGAGCCGATGGCTGAGCGACGCTGGCGGTTCTTCATCGACCGCGGTGGCACGTTCACAGACTGCATCGGTGTCGACCCCCACACCGGTACCCAGCACGTCCTCAAGCTGCTCTCGAGCGACCAGGCCCCGCTCGAGGCCATGCGGGCCCTGCAGCAGCTCGCTCCCGGCACCCCCCTGCCCCCCTGCGAGCTCCGGCTCGGAACGACGCTGGCGACCAATGCTCTGCTGGAGCGGCGAGGCGAATCCACCGCGCTGCTGATCACCCGCGGGTTTCGCGACCTGCTGAGCATCGGGGACCAGAGTCGTCCCGACCTCTTCGCGCTGGAACTGGAACAACCTCACCCGTTGCCGGCCCGCGTCGTCGAGCTCGACGCCCGGCTCGATGCCAACGGTGGTGTCCTGGCCACGCCGGACCTGCGGGGCTTGGACGACGACTGCAGGGCGCTGCGAGCCCAAGGCATCGAAGCGGTCGCGCTCGTGGTTATCCACGCCCACGCGAACCCCACCTTCGAGCGCACGCTGGCCGGGCGCATCCGCCAGCACGGATTCCGGTTGGTCGTCGCATCCACCGAGGTCTCCACGACCCCGGGTCTGCTCGCGCGGGCCGACACCGCTGTAGTCGACGCCTACACCACCCCGCCGCTGGCTCGCTACCTGGAGCACCTACGGGCCCAGCTCCCCGGCAGCACCGTGTCGGTGATGCAGTCCTCTGGAGGCCTGGCCGACGCCGGCCGCTTCCGGGGCAAGGACGCGGTGCTCTCCGGACCTGCCGGAGGGGCGGTCGCCTGCGCGGCGCTCGGCAAGAGGCTCGGACTGCAACAACTCATCGGGTTCGACATGGGCGGGACCTCGACCGACGTGCTGCGGTGGGGCGGCACCCTCGAACGCGACCATGAGACCACGCTGGCCGGGGTCCGGATCCGGACGCCGATGGCCGCGATTCACACCGTTGCCGCCGGAGGTGGATCGTTGTGCCGGTTCGACGGACTTCGCTTCACCGTCGGGCCCCACAGCGCCTCCGCCGAGCCAGGGCCTCTTTGTTATGGGCACCCCGACGCCGACGAGCCCGCCTTGACCGACGTCGCGGCGACGCTGGGTCGACTCCCGCCGCATCGTTTTCCCCTGCCCCTAGACCTGGCGCGCGCGCGCGTGGGTGTGCAGAAACTCGCCGAGGCCGCGGGCATGTCGGTCGAAGCCACAGCCGAGGGACTGCTGTCGATCGCGGTTGAGAACATGGCCCGCGCCATTCGGGTTGTGACCGTCGCCCGAGGACACGACGTCCGGCAGCACGCCATGGTCGTGTTTGGCGGTGCCGGGGGGCAGTACGGTTGCGCGGTCGCCCGGCGGCTCGGCATCCGCACCCTGGTGTTGCACCCATTGGGCGGAGTCTTGTCCGCGTGGGGCATCGGTCAGGCGCCCCAGACGTGGCACGGCGAACGCGACGGCCGCGGGCTTGCACTGCGGCAGGACGCCCTCGACGAGCTGGAGTCGCGCTATGAGGCGATGCGCGAGGAGGGGCAAGACATCCTGGGGACAGCCGGACACGCCTATCGCACCGTGTCGCTGCGCTACGCCGGGACTCAGACGAGCCTCGAGCTGCCCTGGGCCGGCGCGCGCGAGCTCGCCGCGGGGTTCGGCCGGATGCACGCCGAGCAGTTCGGGTACGAGCGCGACGGGCACCTCATCGAGATCGCCGCCCTTCGGCTCGAGCTTCGGATCGAGACCCTCGCCGACGCACCCACAGAACGTGAAACTGCCGAGACCGGGTCTTCCGGCAGCGCTCGCCTCCACCACGGCGGCACATGGATCGACGCCCCGCTCTTCGACCGCGAGCGACTCCCCCCGGTGCTGCATGGCCCCGCCCTCATCCTCGAGGACACGGGCACGCTCGTGGTCGAGCCGGGCTGGAGCCTGCGTCATGGGCCCGAGGGCATCCTGCTCCTCGAAGACACCGAACCCGAAACGAAGACACAGGTGGGCACCGAGCGCGATCCGGTCTCCTTGGAGGTCATGGGAGGCCGCTTCATGGCGATCGCCGAGCAGATGGGTGAGGTGCTGCGACGAACCTCGGTCTCGACAAACATCCGGGAGCGGCTCGATTTTTCCTGCGCGGTGTTCGACCGCGAAGGCGGACTCGTCGCCAACGCCCCACACATGCCGGTGCACCTGGGCGCGATGGGAGCCTCGGTCGAGGCGATCGCCGCCGCACATCCCACCCCCAGCCCTGGGGATGTCTTTGCCACCAATGACCCCACGGCAGGTGGCAGCCACCTGCCCGACATCACCGTCGTCACGCCGGTGTTCGACGGCGACGACGTCGCGTTCTACGTCGCTTCGCGAGGGCACCACGCGGATGTCGGCGGGGTGTCCCCCGGGAGCATGCCGCCCCACGCGACCAGGCTCGACGAAGAGGGCGTCGTATTTCGAGGAACGCGAATCGTTCACCGCGGGCGGTTCGACGAGGCCACGGTGCGCGCGGTGCTCAGCAGCGGCCCTCACCCCGCCCGGCGCCCCGACGAGAACATCGCCGACCTCCAGGCCCAAACCGCCGCCAATCAGACCGGCGCGGTGTTGTTGGAAGGGCTGTGCCGAGAGGTCGGCGTCGCTGTGGTTCACGCGCACATGCGGCACGTACAGGCCCACGCCGCCCATGCAGTCCGCAGCGCGATCGCGAGACTCCCCTTCGAACACGCGAGTTTCGAGGACATCACCGACGATGGCCTCCGCATCGCGGTCGCGTTGCGGCGGGAAGCAGACCACCTGCACGTCGACTTCTCCGACACCTCCGGCTGCGGTGAGCACAACCTTCATGCCCCCCGCGCGGTGACGGTCGCCGCGGTGTTGTACGTCCTGCGGTCGCTCGTCGGAGAACCCATCCCGCTCAATCGCGGATGCCTGGAACCCATCACGCTCACGGTGCCGGCCCCCAGCTTGCTCGATCCCGCTGCGGATCGCGCGGTCGCAGGCGGTAATGTCGAGACCGCGCAGCGCGTGGTGGACGTGCTGCTAGGCGCGGTGGGTCGCAAAGCCGCCAGCCAGGGCACGATGAACAACCTGACCTTTGGGGATGGATCGTTCGGCTACTACGAGACGATTGCCGGAGGCGACGGAGCCACGGCGAGCGGACCGGGTCGCGACGGGGTCCACACCCACATGACCAACACCCGGATCACCGACCCGGAGACGCTGGAGCTTCGCTTCCCGGTGCGGCTCGAACGGTTCTCGTTGCGCTCGGGCTCGGGCGGTGCCGGGCACCATCGCGGTGGAGATGGCGTCATCCGCGAGTACACGCTGCTGCGACCGCTGCGCGTGTCGATGCTGTCCGACCGCCGGGTGTCCGTGCCGTTCGGACTGGCCGGTGGGGGGCCCGGAGCCGCCGGGCAGACCCTGATCGACGGGGTGCCCCGCGGTGGCCGGTTCAGCGAGGCGCTCCCTGCGGGGAGCACGATCCGCATCGAGACCCCGGGCGGGGGAGGCTTCGGACCCCCCAGGGACCCCGCGCAAGACCCCTGAGCGGGCGTTTTGCCGAGGTCAGCCGCCTAGGCTAGGGTTCGCCCACCCCATGCTTGAGGCGCTGATCCCCTTCATCGAGATCCCGACGAAGACGCTGCTGGAAGACATCCCCGTCTTCGGTGAGCTCAAGCTTCAGCCGTTCGGGCCGTTGGTCGCCACCGGCGTCATCCTCGGCTGGCGACAGTGCCTCAAGTACGCGAAGGAAAAGGACATCGATGAGGTCCTGTTCCGCGACTACATGTTCTGGGTGCTGGTCACCGCGTTCGTGATCTCGCACTGGGTCTCGGTCATCGCCTACTTCCCCGAGCAGATCAGCGACGACCCGTGGGTGCTGCTCAAGGTCTGGAACGGTCTGTCGAGCGTCGGCGGCTTCTTCGGCGCCTTCATTGGGATGATGGTCTATCTCAAGATGAAGAAGCAGCCGATCATGGTCTATGCGGACGCGTCGATCTTCGGCCTGATGTTGGGCTGGTGCTTCGGTCGGGCCGGCTGCTCTGTGGTCCACGACCACCCCGGGCGCATCGTGGAGGAGAGCAACCTGCTCGCGGTGGGTCCTTGGCCCGACGGCTCGTGGCGCTACGACCTCGGCCTGCTCGAGCTGATGTTCATCGTCACCCTGACCTGTGCGATCTACTTCGTGGTGGACTGGCGCTCGAAGCGTCCCGGATGGTTGGTGGGTCTCGTTGCCACCGTCTACGCGCCCTACCGCTTCTTGCTCGACTTCGCGCGTGCGGATGAAGCCGCGATGGGCGTGATCGGTACCCCGGACGCTCGCTACATCGGCCTCACGCCCGCCCAGTGGTTCACGGTCACCTTCTTCCTCGCGGGGCTCTGGCTGCTGTTCGTCCGGCGCGAGAAGCCCGGCGACCTCGACTACGCCAAGGACTCGGACCGCATCGCGGCCGAGAAGGCGGCAGCGTCCCCGTCCGACGAGGACAGCCAGGACGAGGGCGATGAAGACGACACCGACACTGATGATGTCGAGGGTGACGGCGCGCGCGCCTGAGGTTGCAGACTTCGCGACATTGAAGAGCCCGTGTTCCCGCACGGGCTCTTTTCATGGGCGGTCCGCAACCGGGGGCACTTCGCCTCGTCTCCCTTAGCGAAGCGGGAGGTTTTCTCTCGCGCCACGACAACCCGCACCCGCGGTGTCGACGCAGCGGACCAGCATTCCCCGGCCTTCCAATTCGGGGGTTCGCTTGGACGCAGACGACTCCGGCGAAGTGCGCCCAAGACCACACCCACTCCTCATCAAGAAGTGATCGCCATGAAACGACTCCTCACCTTTGCTGTCCTCGGATCCCTCGCCTTCGCACCCATCGGATGCGCCAAGAAAGACAAGGGAACGGATTCTCCGGATGAAGCTGCCCAAGAAGACGGGGACCCGATGGTCGAGTTGCAGGCCATCCCCGAAAAAATCCAAGCCGAAATCGATTTGGTGCTGCAGCCCATCACCGATGTCGACGTCGTCGTTGACCAGCTCACCTCGATCCCCACCCGCTACGGCATGAACGCGGCCGATCTCACCGCCATGGCGAGTGCCAAGTTCGACGGTGGCACGGTCGAGTTCAACGCCGAGATCGATGGAGACGCCAAGGCTGAAATCGAGACCATGCTCGCCACCATCGAGGGCATCGGTGCAGGGCTCAAAGAGACCCCGGCCCGGGCCAAGACGGCCACGGCCAACCTGGCCGAGCTCGGCATCAAGGCGACGGGCATCGTCACCAAGCTGACCGCATCGATTCAGGCGAAGATGGCCAACCCCCTGCTCAAGGCCGACAAGAAGGCCGAGCTGCAAGGCGAGCTCGACCTCGTGGTCAAGTTCGACGCCGACATCAAGGCCTCGATCGGCGATGCGAAAGCCACCGTCATGGGCGTCCCGAAGCTGGGCGCCGAAGCGCTCGGCAAGCTGACCGCCGCGTTCGCAGGCGGCGCGTCCGCCGGCTGAGCTCACGACCCTGCGCGTAACACCAAGCAGGATGAGCCTCCGCGGGAATCCGCGGGGGCCTTGTGCGTGTTAGCGACCAAGCCCACACTTGTCGGTATGGCCTGGACGAACCGCCTCGTGCTCACAGCCGCGCTGCTCGCGCCCATGTTGGCGCCCAGCGAGGCCTCCGCGGAGAACGGCATCAAGCCTCGTCTGCCCGTCATGTGGGAGCCGCCGGTCGCCTGTCTGGAGTTCGTCGACCGGTCCGCCGACCCGGTCTACCGGTTCTCCTACAACATCGCCGACGAGGACCCCAGCCCCGGCGAAGCGCTGCTCCCCGACGAGGTCTCAGACTCTCGCCGACATCAGTTCATCGCCCTTTCCCGGCAGGGAAACCCGCAGTCCGAGTACCCGTACCTGTGGCTCACGCCCGAAGATGTTCAGGCCGCGCTCGACAAGGAGCTGATCGCCGACACCACGGTCGGCGCGGACGAGACCATGGTGACCAGCCCGATCTGGTCGGATGACTTCGTTCGCATCACCCCCGACGACGCGCGCCGGCCGATCTCGTGGGACAGCGTTGCCGATCCGGTCCAGTGGGATACCTCAACGGCGGGCGCTGGTGTGTACATGCTGTGGGGCTACACCTGGGAGCCCGCGTTCAACATTTGGAGCCAGCGAGCCGGCAACGTTGTCGTCGTGCACGACGGTGACCCAGACGCGGTCGGCCCCGCTGCGGTCGTCACCAACGGAGAGCTGATCGTCTACGCCAACGATGCGGCCGTGATCGAAGGCTGCGTCGCCGGAGCCGCGGGCACCACCCTGACCGGCGAGTTCGCGATCACCCCGCAAGGCGGCCAATCCGACTGGGAGCCGACGTGGATCTCCTTTGCGGAGAACGTGCCCGCCGACGAAGAGTCGTTCGCGCTCGAGTTCGTCCCCGGGGACGACTACGCAACGGAGACGCTGCTGGTCCGAGTCATCGCCACGGATCCCGCGGGTCGGTCGTACGAGGCCCACATGACCGAGCTCATCATCGTCCTGCCTGGTAGTTCCGGCGGTTGCGACGAGACCGGCGGAAGCATCATCGGGAACCCTGGGTGTGGCGGAGAGAGCAGTACCGGAGCCTCCTCGGCGAGCGGGACCGACACTGCGGCCGCAACGACCACCGGCCCTTCGGCTGTCTCTTATACACATCTGACGCTGCCGACGAGCG
>CAJXVA010000056.1 GCA_913061055.1 uncultured Pseudomonadota bacterium | reverse complement strand
CTTCTCGTCGGATGTGCTTCGCGCTCGGATTGGCAACGACCACGGGATTGGGCGCGGGAGCGAACTGCGGCTCCGAGCGCGAAGCACATCCGACGAGAAGAGTGGCCATCACGGATCCAATCGCCCACGACGAGCGCCCATCGACAAGCGAGATCACGATGCGAGCGTACCCGACCTGCGACGATGTCTGCGCCCGGGACGGCCGGACTTCTCACGGTCGGCAAGACCGATGCGGTCATCTCAGCGGTTCGCGAAGCAGTCGCCTAGACCGCGCCGCCGAGCCGATGGCTGTTTCTACGAACGAAGTCTCCGAGCACACATGCCTGCGACAGCCAGACGAAATTGAGGACGAACGCCCGGAGAGCCTGGCCCAGGGGACCACCGGGGAGCCACGGATCGGTGAGGTAGGTCGTGACCACAACCGCCGCGGAAAGAAGCGCGAACACGGCAGCGGTCGGTGCATAGCGCCCGCCAAACTCGCTGATGATTCGCCACCAAGCGCCGGGATGAAACGCGGAGAAGGCCGAGCTGGTGAGATACACGCTCAGAATCACGGCGGGCCCCAGCAATGCCCCAACCGCGACGCTTCCAAACATCGCCATGGGGTAGAGGCTCGAGTCCTCCGCCGGGCCCCAGACCGTGACGGCGGCGAACGGCAACATCATCGGGAGCAGACACGAGACGCCCCGGACCATCAAAGGTCGAATGTCCTCAGCGGCGATCGACTCGAAGCGAGCCATGCCGGGGAGACCGCGCCCCATGTGATCCATCGTGAGGAAGTAGTACCCAACGAGTCCCGGGTAGTAGAGCAACGCGAGCCACCAACCGATGAGCGGCACGTATCCGCCCAGGATCGGAATGGCCAGGCCAGCACTTGCGAGCGCCCCCTCCTTACTCAGCGGGCGCCGGAGCAGTTCGCCCAGGGGCGTAGGATGTTCGCTCGCAGCGGCGACCTTCGCGTTTCCTGCCGGCCTCAACGGAGCACGCGGATCGGCAGACGCAGGTTGATCATGGGCCGCTGGAGCTGCGGGCTCGACGGCGGCCGGTTGTGGCGGAACCCGGGTCGCGGCCACGTATTCGAGCAACGCCTCGAGCGCGATCGACCGATTGCGAAGGTCCCGTTCGCTCGCCCCCCGACGGGTCTCCTCCGTCAGGTGGTTCTCGAGATCCGAGGCCGTGACATGCCTAGGCTCCACGGAGGGCTGGCTCTTGAAGAAGGCATCGACGTGATACGAAAATCCGTTGATGTACTCCTCGCTCATTCCCCGCGAGCGCAGATGCGCAACAAACCCACTCTTGACGTTGCTGTCGGTCATTTGGGCGCGTACGTAAGCCTACCAGCAAGCCGTCGCTGCGCTGTTCTTGGCCCCGCTGCTCAGCCCAAACCAAAACGAATCCCCCAAGATGTAACCGCACTTGGGGGATTCTGGTTTTCCCAGAGCATCGGCTCTGGGCACTGGCATTTCTCGAAGACGACAGGCTTCAGCGCTTAGGTTGAACGCTCGCGTCTTGACGTTTGACCAGGGCTCCAAGAGAGAGAGGTTCGAGCGGTGAACTCGAGGGGAGCGAATCTCCGCCTCTCATTGGTGGGGCCCCGCGGATTCTAACCGCGATCTCGAACGAAGGTGTCGCTGAACAGAGAGACTTCGAGGTCCAGTGTGTTGCTGAGTTTGGGAGAAAACTTGATCGTCATGGGGCCTCCTTGTTGTGGAACCCCCCAGCCCTCTGCGGGCGGGGGCGTCTACCAGTTTCGCCATCCCGCCGCACCAACAACGTAAGGTGGCGGGAGAAGGACTCGAACCTTCACGGTTCCCAGAAGCCTGGTTCAGTTTGATCTTGAGTTTGAGTTTGTCTCCCGAAGGAAAATCTATGGGCTGCCCTACGCTGGGTCGCCGAAGACGTACTTCAGCACCTTGGCCCCGAAGCGCTGGTCCGCGGCCTCCATCGAGTTGGCCTGAACACGCGCGAACTTGACCGCGTCTTGCAGCGTCCCGATGCGATCGAGCATCCGCTTCTTGACCGGACGTGGCAGCGCCCCGGAGAACTTGACCGTGGTCCAGTGCCCAATGACCACATCGTCGGTGATCATCTGCGTCTGCGCCGGGTGGTGCTCGGTGGCGTCGTACAGGACGACTGCACGCTGCACCTTCTTGGTCTTGTGCGTCGTCACCGGGTCGCTGCGAAACAACCCGGAGTTGGGGTCGGCCGTCCACTGCTCAGCGGGGTCGAGCTCGACCACCTTGGACACGAATGTGTGCAGGTCGGTGAGTTCTTTTTCGAGGAACAACAGGTAGGTGACCGGAACATCGCTGAGGAACACATCCCCATCGACCACCACGTCGGCGCGAGCCGTACAGTTGGCCCAATCCTTCGTCGCCGTGACGTCCATCAGCGTACTGAGCCGCTCGGTGACCTGCTCGATCACCTCGCTGGCGCGGTGCTGAACGTGCTGCCGGTCGTCGGGAAACGTCTCGCCGCCCTCTTCTTTGGGCGCGAACGTCTTGTGATGCCCAGTCATCAACTGGTTCTTCTGGGTCGCGCGATGAAGCTCCGTGATTTCCTTGTGGAGCTGGGTCTTCTTACCCTTCTCGATCGCGAGAATTTGATTCAGTTTGGCCATTTGAGCCTCCTTGGGGGCGCGCACAGGCGATCCGGCGCAGCCGCGAAGGAGTATGACCGCGGCGTTCGTCCGGCGCCACGAGTTTGTTGAACCAGGCACCGAACCGGGACCTCCTCGAGCTCGCGCCAGTTGAGCAACACCAGCCCCCCACTAGCAGCCCGTAGGCATTCGTTGCTCGCCCGATGGCCAAGCGGGCTACTGTGGGGCTTGTCGATTCTCGCACTCATCACGGACATCTCCGGAACCCACGTTTCCGTCGAGCATCAAGGGGAACAAACCACCGCGCTTCTGTTCGATCGAGACAACCTCGACGAGGAGTGGGCCGAGGAGCTCGACGTCTGGCTCGAAACTGCAGAGGACGAAGAGGAGGACGACGACCTTGTCCTCATTGGCCTGCACCCGATCGGCGAGGACACGCAGGTCGAGAGGCTCCTGTACTACCGCGAGTCGGCGGGTCCCACCGGCACGGTATTTGCCCTGGATGTCGACGGCACGGCTGTGCCCGGCACGCTCGCACCGTGGAAAACGAGCAGCGACGCCTTTCGTCCGAAGTAGCGGTCCTCGACTCGGTGCACCGCTGCCGGTGCGCTCTCATGCGCGCGACGGCGTTGCACCGGTCGATTCACCGAGAACTGGTACCTACCGAGGCCCGGTCTCGCCCGCCAGCGGATACACCGGCCGGATATCCACCGGAATCCCGCCGAGCTTCCCAAGCGCGTTCGTCATCGCTTCGCTCGCGACCCCGTACTTGTCCAGGAACGTCTCCACCGCGCCGCGGTCCCCCTCGTGCTGGAGCATCACGAGATCGTGCACCAGGTCCGAGATGCTCTTGTCGAGCTTCGGGAAGTCGATCACGAACCGCCCTTGGTCATCGAGCGTGACCGCGCCGTCTTCGAGGAATCGATTGATCTGCACCGCCGCCCCGCGCCCGTGCGCTTCGGCAACCCCGAACCGAACGCTGCGGAACAACCCGCCGAAGTACGAGACCAACAGCTTCTCGCGGAAGTCCTTGGGAAGCTCGCCCTCGTCGATCATGTACAGGATGTTGTAGGCACCCATGACGTCCGCCTTGCACTCCTCGATCGCGGAGTAGGCGGGGCCGATTGCGATGCGGACCTCGACCTTGCGGCCGTCCTTCTGCGTGAACGCGGGGCCGAGCGAGTGTGACAGCTCGTGGAACAGCACCTGGTGGAAGAACGCGTCCCCGGACAACATCGCGTGATGCTGCGGCGCGAGCACCTGCTCACCGATCGGCTTCATGATCTTGTCGAACTTCGTCTCGATCAGGTTGCGCAGTAGCACCTTCTTGGCGCCCTTCTCTTTGCGAACACGCTCGTCGTTCGGAAGGTTGAACGCGATCGTTTGCACCGAGGTCCGCGCATCGCCAGCGGTGAACACGAGATCGACCACGCGAATCGGACTCTGGGCACCACGCTTGGTCTTCACGGCGTCGTCGACCGGCAGGTTCTTCTCCATCTTGGGCAGGTACTTCTTGTACTTGGCCAGCGCCTTCGAAGCCTTGGGGTCGCTCACGGTCACGAACGACTCGAACGACGCCTTGTAGTTCATCAGCTTGTCTTCGTAGGTCTCGTAGGGGCCCACGGTGATCTCGACCCGGCTGTCGAGATCCATCCACGCCTTGTCGGAGGCGTAGTAGTCATCGGTGCGAAAGCCCTTGGCCCGCAGCTTCAGGAACTTGCGCAGTGATTTGTTCTTGGTCTTCTTCGCGGCCGCCTCGAGCCCTTCGGCCGCGGGCTCGAGCCACTTTGCGTACTCCTGCGAATACGGGACAGCCTTGTACGTTTCGCCCTCACGCTTGATGACGGTGAACAGCCCTTCGAACGCTTCTCGGTCTTCGGGATGGTCCTTCAGCCACGCCTCGAATCCCTCGGCGGTCAAGTCCTCGGGATAGAAACCCGCTCCCTTGGGGTGCGGCCTGCCAATCGCGAACGCCTCGTGGTCAGCCTGGCGATCCCACGGCCCCCGCATGATCCGGAAGTAAGCGTAGCGGGCCTTGCCCTCCTCGTCGGTGGCACCGGCGAGCTGCAGCTCGAGGTCCGGGTTTCCGGCCCAGGCCTGACGATCGTAGATCGGGTCGAGGTTCTTCGACGCGGCGATGAGGAGATCGAGCGCGTCCTTCTCACTCTGCGAGAGGTCCGAGAGGTCGGCGGTCAGCTCAGCCACCGCAAACTGGTCGACCTTCTGCTGCATGGTCATGCCCGTCGCGGCCGGCGTCTCTGGCGGCGTCTCGCCTGGCGTCGCAACGTCGGCCGGAGGCGCGGCATCGGACGGCGGAGCGGTACCCACCGAACCCGAGGTCGACGCCTGCACGTTGCAGGCACAAAACAGCATCAAAGCGGCGAGCGAAGCGGTGCGTTTCACCATCGCGGCGGAGCGTACACCGAGCGCCCCGAACTTTTCGTTGCGCCCTTCGTGGGCCCTGCTACACCGGCTGCCAACCGAGGCGTCCCATGACGTTGTCCATGCACACACCACGTTCTCAGCACGTGGGCCGCACCTAGCCGATCCTCTGCCCAATTCTCGGCCCAGGGTCTCGCGGCCCGCTCCCCCTCACTTCGCGCATCGACGCGCGAGATCGGAGACGCCGCGATGCCCCCTTCCGCGCTACAGCTGCGCCTCGAGGCCGAAGCCGCCTACGAGGCCTGCATTCGAGACGAGTTTCGGGTCTATCCCAGGCCCCTCGCCCTGTACCGACATCACTTTCGGAACACGCCGTTCACCGAGCTCTACAAGCGCCGGCGGGTCCTTTTGCGGCCGGACTACTGGCCGATGCTGCACGCCGCTTCGGCGCAGCGTCGCCACTTCCATCGCGACCCGATGCGTTGGAATGCTCGTGGACACTCCGTGCCCGCGCTGTTGTGGTCGTTGGTGAACCATCTCTACTGCCGCTACCCGATGCCCTACTTCTGGCTCGCGGAGTGGCTGCGTGACCCCGACGACACCTCGCTGTCTCGGCTTCAGTCTTTCGCGCTCATCGCCCAGGGGCGGAGCGTCTACTCGCTCGCGTCCCAAGGCATGCTCGGCGTGCTGCTCTCGCGCAAAGAGTGTCACCTGCTGTCGTCCGTGCATGGCGTTTGGGGACTCGGCCCAGCGATCCGGATGGTGCAGGTTCTGAACCGCGGGGGTCCTCGCGCGCTGGGGCACGCCCTGAGTCGCTGCGCGTGGGGGGAGTGGCCCGCCACCGCGCGACGGGAGACTCGACGGGCCCACGCAATCGCGTGGATGTGCCGCACCCCGGGACTGACCGGGCGAGACATCGAATTCGTCGCTCGAGCGGTCGACGCATTCCCAGACCTGGTGGTGCGTGGGCGCTCCATGGCATCGCTTCGGGCCCTCGTCGGTGCGCGCGAGTTTCCACGTCCGCGGGTCGTGCAAGCCGAAGTCCAGGGCCGGCACACCTCCCCGCCTCCGCCCGCGTGCTGGAGCCCGACCACGTACGCATCGATGACGTTCCCCCGGAGTCATCGCCAAAGCACCGTGATTCGCGAGCTCACCAGCACCCATGCCGTCCATCACGAGGGCGCGCGACTCAGTCACTGCGTCGCGAGCTACGCAGCCTCCGCGGCCCGCGGCGAATGCTCGCTGTGGAGCCTGCGCGTCAGCGGGATGAGCATGCTGACCATCGAGGTCCGCAACGGTGCGGTTGTTCAAGTCCGCGGGAAACTCAACCGTCCCCCCTCCGCGTCTGAGTTCAAGCTCATCACTCGGTGGGCGCGATCCAACGAACTGAGGATCGCAGACTGCTGACACCTCCTGTCAGCAGCCCCATAGACGGCGGGCTCGGCTTTGCGTACTTCATGCGCATGGCCGAGCCCGCTTCCCAAAGACACCACACGATCGACTACATCGAGTTGACCGTCCCCGATCTTGCTGCCGCGAAGGCCTTCTACGGCGGCGCGTTCGGTTGGGAGTTCACCGACTACGGACCGGGTTATGCGGGGATCAAGGGAACCCCGCGAGAGCAAGGCGGTCTCACGCAGGGAGAGCCCAAGGGACCGGGCGGGGCGCTGGTCGTCCTGTACTCGGAAAAGCTCGACGAGACCCTCGCGGCCGTGACCGCCGCCGGGGGCACGATCTCGACGCCTCCCTTCGACTTCCCAGGCGGTCGCCGGTTCCACTTCACCGATCCCGGTGGCAACGAGCTCGGCGTCTGGTCCGAGGCGTAGCCCAGCGCACGCGATCCTGGCACGCCTCCTGCGTACGAGACGTGGACATGTTGATGTGTTGGGAACGTGTTGCGTTGTGGAGCCTCCTGGGAACGACCGCCTGCTTCTCCGAGCCGCCCTCGTCCGCAGAAGCGAGCGATGCCACAACATCGGGCGATGCGACGACCTCGTCCGCAGAAACCGCAGGCCCTGCAGAAACCGCAGGGACAGACGCGGACCAGAGCTCCACGACCGGTGCGCTCGAAGTCGGAAGCACGAGTACAGGCAGCACCTCCGATGTGATCGGCAGCAGCTCCACGGGTGTCGGCTCCGAAGTCCTCTTCGATTTCTTTGACGGAGCATGCCTCGCCGATTGGGAGGTCTCCGAAGACGGCGTCGAGTTTGTCGAGGGCGAGTGTGGACTGATGCCGATGGATGCGAACACGGCGGGCGGTGCATGGCGGTTTCCCACGCTGCTGACGATGATGGGCGAGCAGGACGACGTCCTCTTGCTTCAGCCACCTCCCCTCGATGGCGGCGTTGTCCGAGGCACCTTCAGCGCCGCCGATCTCGTTCCTGAGGACGATGCTGTGCTCCAGCTCGAGTACGCGTTCGTCAGCGTCATGATGGGCGCGAAGAGCGTTGGCACGATGACGTTTCATGTCTACGTCCAACGGCCCGACGGGACCACGGCGGACATCGTCTTGGAAGACGCCCTCGGGGACGGCACGACCGGGGCGTTGGACGTCCCTTTGGACGGGGTCGTGTTCGGCGACCTGGACAACATCGTGTTCGAGGTACGTAGCGACATGTACGTGGAAGACCAGGCCATCGCACTTTGGGGCATGGGTGTCATCGCGGAGACATAGCGTCCGCTCGCCTCACAACCGACCAACGGGCACAATCGACCGATGCGCTGCCGTCTGGGCTTGTCTTTGCTGCTCGCCGCCCCCACCGCCTGTTTTTCGGAGCCGCCGGGGAGCACGTCTTCGTCCACGAACTCCGGCAGCACCAGCGCACCTGGGACCGAGGAAAGCGGCGACACCCGCGTGTCCTCCGAGAGCTCGGAGTCCGGGGACAACACATCCGAGGGGACCACGGGAGTGACATCCGTCGGAGTGACGACCGACTTCACGACCGGCGCGACCACGACGGGCTTCGCCGAAACTGAGGGCGTGGAGGTGGAGGTGTTGTTCGACTTCTACGCGAGCAGCTGCGACGGAGCGTGGGCCACCCCGGCATTCAAGCCGGCCGAGCCCGTTCCCTGCGATTTCACTCCCGGGCTGGCCAACGTCGAAGGCGGCGTGTGGAAGTACCCCATGTTCGACACTCCGCAGTTCCCAGGCGAGGCCCAGGTGTTGATCCTTCGACCGTTCCCAGACGACGGGGAGGCCATCGAGGGCAGATTCAGCGCAGCCGACCTTCCGATCGGAGAGGACGCGACGTTGAGCTTGGGCTGGGAGTTCGTCAACACCGCCGGGCCGGAGGCGATGAGCCGCATGTCGTTCCAGCTTCTGGTGCTGCGACCCAACGGAGAAGGTCCGCCCATCGTCTCGGCGCTCAATCAAGGGATCGGCGAAAGCGGCACCGTCAACATCCCGATGACAGATCTCGTCATGGGGCCGCTGGATGAACTCTACTTCTTCGTCTCGGCGGATACGTATGTCGGGGGACAAGGCGTCGCCCTGTACAGCGCGGTCATCTACGCAGAACCTTGACCGCGAGTGCTACCGTCGGGGCTCGTGGCTCGACGCGTCCCCGCACCGATCCTGTGGCTCGTGCTCTTCGCCTCGATCATCGTCCCGTTCGTGATCTGGGGCGATGCGTTCGAGGCCTACGGTGCATCGCTGCTCGACAGCGCAACGCCCTCCGCTTCGCTGGCCCTCATTCTCGTCGCCCTCCTCGCGGCCGACCTCGTGCTGCCGGTCCCTTCCAGCGTACTCGCGGTCGGTGTTGGCGCGGTGTTTGGGACTGCGGCGGGAACCATGGTCATCGCCGTTGGACTGAGCCTGGGCGCGTGGGTTGGCTACGAGCTCGGACGTTCGGCAGGCCGCGCTGGGGTCTCTCGCTGGGTGGACGACTTCCAACGCGAACGACTGGAGGCTTTCATGGCGAAACACGGACTCGGGCTGTTGATCGCGCTGCGTGCCGTCCCGGTGCTGGCCGAAGCAAGCGTCGTCGTTGCGGGCACCTCGGGGATGCCGCGCGGTCGTGTCCTGGCCGTCACGACGCTCGCCAACCTCGTGGTCGCGCTCGTCTACGGGACCGCCGGGAGCATCGCAGCCGACCTCGGTAGCCTCGAGATCGCAGCGATGGCCAGCGTCGGGCTCCCCGGGCTGGCCATGTTGCTGTCGGCGCGAATCCGCCGCGGCACCGAACGCTCTTAGTCCAGCAGGGCCATCGGGTTGGGGCCCGCATACACGAGCTCCGCCCGGGTCCGCAGTCGCAACGTTCCGTCGTGCACCAGCTCGATGGAGTTTGTGTCGGGTCGCAGCGGGGCGTCCGAGTTGAGACGGAACGCGAACATGTAGTCCCCTTTGCCGGCGTTCGCTCCTTGAAACACCAGCTGGTTGCGGACCTCCGTGGGCGTGTACGGGATCCAAGTGACGAACACTCGGTTCTGCGCATCCCCGAGGATCGCCATGTCGGGATGGCTCGAGATGCCCGCATAGCCCGGGGCGTCCGTGTAGTGGAAGAACAGGTTGCAGTTGTCGATCGCGGTCTGCGGCGTGTTTGTGCCGCACGCCTCCGCGAGCAGTGCGTCGGCGGTCGCCGCAAGCCCGGCGCCCTCCTCATCCGCAGCCGGAAGGGCCGCGACGTTGTAGACGGGAATGGCTTCGGGCTCGGTGCCCCACAGCCAGTTGATGAATGTGTTCGCCTGGTCGACGACCCCGCCTTCACAGAAGGTCACGCCGCCGACCAATCCCGTGACCGCGCCCGCGACTCCGCCGACGACCGCATCGATCTGGGAGATGTCCGCGACCCCGCACACGGCCGCCACGCCGAATCCACCAACCGCACCGCCCCCACTGGGAGCCGTTGCAACTCCGACGACCACGCCCCCGGCGACGCAGGAGCTCGAGATGATTTCGGCTGCGACGACACCCGCTGTGGCAGAGGTTGCCGTGGCACTGAAGACGCAGCTCGTGTCGAGCAACGCCGGGGCCACCGTGCCCTCGAGGTCGAACTCTTGCTGCGCGATGCCGCACGCCGCTTCGTCGGAACCATCGTCGCAGTCGACGATCTGGTCACAGACCCAGCTGGCTTCGATGCAGCTTCCGTCCCCGCAGCTGTGGCCCGAACACGACTCGGAGCAGTTGGCTTCGTCCTCGGCGGACCCACAATCGGCCTCGCCGTCGCACTCCCAGCTCGCGGCGATGCAGCTCCCGTCCGCGCACTCGAAGCCTTCGCAGCTCTCTGGAACCTCACCACTGTCGCCGCCGCTGTCACCACCACTGTCGCCGCCGCTGTCCTCACCGCTGTCGCCGGAATCGCCCGAATCTCCGGGCGGCTCGGCGCCGGTGTCATCGGCGGGCGCTTCGGGTTCCGGTTCCTGAGCACCCGGGGCGTCGGGATCGAGCGGGGCATTGGCCTGGGCGACGAGGTTCTGGGCGATGCCGTCGAAGTTCAGTCCTTCGATGGCCGTCGTGCCGTCGTCTGCCTTGCCTCCGGGGGCGGTGTATGGGGTGCTCGGTCGGCCTCCACCGTCGTCACAACCACCAAGAACTGTGAACAGCGCAACTCCGACCCCCAGCGTTCTCAATCCCACGGTAGGGTTGTGCGACAAGGCCCCTCAGAGGTTCCCGTCCCCCTACATTTCCTGCACTGCGAGGCGTGTAGCCCCCGTGACAGAGGATTCAGACGGCCGAGACGGCCAATACAATCAGGGCAACGAGCGCGACGGCACCCAAGACGACCAGCGCGATCTTGGCCCAGGACACCGGTGCCTTCCCGAGAACGCAGCTCGGGTCCTGTCCATGGACGACGGCCCGGTACAGCTTGTCTCGGTAGCGGTAGGCGAGGACGAATGCGGGAAACGCGAGGTGGCTGGTGGTGAGGCGGGACGGCAGCACGCTGACGTGCAGCTTTCGGACCTGGCTGCCCGGGATGTGGGGCGTCGCGCGGGTCCGGGCGACGCCCTCGAGCGCATCGGAGATGACCTTTCGCGCCGCCGATCGCTGCAGGGTGAACTGCTCGACGGTCGCCCCCGGATGACCCTGAGGCTCGTCGCTCGAGCGCTGCAGGTCGTAGCGGCTCACCAAGGCCCGACATTCGGCGGCCGTCAGACCAACCGAGGCCGGCACCACCACGTTCTCGGCCTCCATCGTGAACTGCCCGGAGTGAGGAGCCCATGCCGAACGGCGCGAGCCCGCCTCCGAGTCCGCCGCCCAACACACGCTGGCCGCCGCATCGAACATCCACCCGGCCCACCACAACGGCTTGAGCCCGTCGACGGCCGCCCGCGACTGAAGATCCGAGGGACGGAAAAAGCTCTTCCGACCCAGCCACTGCTTGAGTGCGGCCTTGGCTTGTGCGTCGGTGACCGTGAAGTCGAGGTAGCGCTCGGCCTGCTCGACCGGGTCCTGTGGCGTCTCGAGCTCCATCACGGCACCGCAGAAGTCACAGCGCGGCGCCCCAACTTCGGCGCTGTATTGCACGCCCGCACCACAGCCGTTGCACCGGAGAATCTGCGCCACCGACTCGCTCGGGCGTTCATCTTGGGCGAGCTTCGGCGTGGGAAGGGCACACACGGCGCACCGCAGGTCCTCGACCTCCAGCGGGCTACGGCATCGACTGCACTCACGGGCCTTCATGAGTTCGCCCCCACCAACGCGACGATCGCCGCGATCAACAAGATGCCCCCGACCACAGCGAGAGAGATCTTCGTCCACGACCGCGGTGGCTTCCCGATCAGGGCGCCGGTTTGTCCGTTGAGGACCATGCGCACGGCGGGGACCTCGGGGTCGTACTTCACCGCGAGCACCCACACGGGCAGCAGCACCAACGCGCCATGTTCGTTCTCGAAGCGGGTCTGGTACTGGAGGCTTCGGTGACTGTCGCCCGGCATGTGCGCGGACACTCGCCGCCCCACCTGCTCGACAGCTTCTTCTCGTGCCATCGCAGCACACTCCGCCACCGCTCGTGACGGATCCTCTGCCAGCCAGCCCGAGAGCATCTTGGGCGTGTAGCGATGAAGCGCCCGAAGATCATAGGGCTCGATCGCTTCGAGCTCGGCGTTGTGGAGGCCTCGCGAGGCGGTCACGATCACGTCGTCGAGGTAGGCCGCCCAGGACCCCTGAAGCGACCGCCACTCGGTTACCGTCTTGGTCCGAGTGCGGGTGACGGTTTTCCCCTGGGCGTCGGTCGTCGTGTACGTCTCGGTGACGGTGTAGTTTTCGCCGATCTGCGCCGTGTACTGGACCGCCGCCGAGCCTGAATACAGGTAGGCGGGCAGGTACACCCCGCGCACCGCACTCACGTCCGCTTTGGCGAAGGCGGACTTCACAAACCATGTGCTGCGGATCCAGGCCCGAGCGCGCTTGCGTGCGTCTTCCTCGGGAATGACGAACCCCACGACAAACTCGGGATCCTCCCCAGCGGTCCGCGGCTTCGCAACCACCGCCGGCGACGCGCAATACGGACACATCGCGGTGCGCTCCCCGGCCGCAACGTTCAGCGACGCGCCGCAGCTTTCACAGCTGAGGCCGTCGAACGTCTCTGACTCGCGTGGAATTGCCTGCAATGTGGCCGAGCGTACCAAGTCCGACGGGATTCGATTCCCAGAAACTGGGAACGACCGTCGTGACCTACAGCGCGCCGGGTTCAGGCTTTGCCGTCAAAGGTGAGGTCGAGCTTGATCACAACCTCGTCGCGGATCAGGTCGTCGGCCTTGCCTGCGTACGCCATCTCGAAGTCCTTGCGGTTGATCGAGAACTCACTCTTGACCGTGACCTTGCCGCCTTCCATCGCAATGCTCGCGGGGAAGGTGATCTTCTTGGTCACTCCGTGCAGCCCGAGGTTGCCCACGACGGTGTGGCTGTGTCCATCCGTGCCGCCAGCCTTGATCTCCGAGGACTGAAACGTCGCCTTGGGATGGGCCGCGGCGTCGAAGAAGTCAGCGCTCTTGAGGTGGCCGGTCAGCTTCTCGCTGTCGCTGAACATGCTGTCGATCTCGATCTCGACCGACACGCTGCCGCCCTCGACCTTTCCGTCCTTGGGGTCGACCGTGGCGGAGAAGGTCTTGAAGCCTCCGGGGTGCGAGCCGGTGACCTTCGAGCCGACGAAGCCGAGCTTGGAGGCGGCAGCGTTGACGGTGTACCCGCCGGCCTTTGCGGCTGGGGCCGCTTCTTCAGCCTTGTCCTGCGGGGCCGCTTCTTCGACCTTGGCCTGCGGCTTCCCGTCGGCGGGGTTGCTGCACGCTGTGGTGGCGAGTGCGAGGCCGATGGCCAGTGCGATCGAATTGCTTCGGATCATGGGGAGCGTTGTAGCCCCGATACGACGTCCCACAACGAGCGATGCGCGCAACAATGCAGTGTCCACGGTGCACCAATCGCTTGACCCCTCGTACGGAAGCTGGCTTCCTTCGCAAGGGACGCAGGATGCTGTTCAAGATTCGAATCGTCACGTGCGCGGCGCTTGCCGGGCTGTTTTCCATCGCCTGCGCAGCTTCGTCGCCCACCCCAGGGTTCAAGACGAACAAGCTCGCCGCCGACGCCGTGCCCATCCGGCAGCCGTTTCCCACCCAAGAACGCCTCGACGAGCTCAGCGGAACACCCGTGGAGCGTCCACTGGCCGTCGTTGGCACCATGGCCGCGATCACCTCGTGGTCGATCGACCCCGCCGTTCCGCAGGCCCAGTGGAGGGCGCCCTACATCGGCGACGATCCCAGCTCCACCGCGTTTGCCGCGTGGGCCAAGACCAGCACGTCCGGAGTCATGGTGTCCGCTGCGATGACGTGCCTTGCGCAGCAGTACGCCCGCTTCGACGCCGAGCACCCCGACACGATCGCCGGCGCCGACGTTCGAGCGTTCATGCATGCCCGGTGCGGCGTTCCGTTCGACACCGTGCAGGCCAGGCGTTGGTCCTTCGACACCGACAAGTTCCGAGCCCTCGACGCCAAGCGGCCCGAGCCCGAGGTTCTCGCGCTCCTCGAAGGTGCCTCCGAGCAAGCGGTCTGCGGCTTGGGAGTCTGGAAAGGCGAGAAGAAGGTGGTGGTCTCCGTGCTCGTCGGGGAGCCACCGCTCGAGCTCGCCCCGGTCCCCTTTCTCAGCGGGGGTGAGGGCAGCGTCGACATCTCTGGCGTCTACGACCAACCGACCGAGTGGATGACCGCCCGAGTCACCCACGGTGCCTTCGGCAGCATGACGTGTGCTCGCCTCCCTGCCTCCGACCCGCCGGGAACGTTCGGCTTTCGCTGCCCGACCAAGCCGGAAGACTCCGCTGCCGTCGTCGAAGTCGTCGCCGCTCCCAAGGGGTCCGTGCTTGGCCGCGTCATGGCCAGGGTGCTGATCTCTCCGGACGGGACCAACCCCACCCAGTACGACGCCCCGGCGCTCGACGTCCCCGCGACCGCCGGTGACTTCAGCGCGTCCGCTGTGCTGGCCGGCATCAACGCGCTGCGCAGCAAGAGCGGCCTCGCTGATGTGGTCGGTGCGCCCGCGCAAGACGTCGTGACCGCCAACCTGTTCCCGCACCTGCTGGGTAGCACCGACCGAGGTGTACGCAACGAGGTTGCCCTGGGCCTCATCGCGGGCTGGCAGGTCGAGCAGACGATCCGGCAAGGCACCTTCAACGCGCTGTACCACCACCCCGACACCCCGCTCGACCGCATCCTTGCCGGCGCGCTCTTCTTCCCAGCGTTCCGCGCGGCCACGCTCAGTCCACAGACCGCCGTGGTCTCCACCGCCGTCCTCGACGATCCCGAGAAGTCCGCCCGCGGTCTGCTCAATGTCGGGTACGAGGTGTTTGTACCCGGAGACTTCGCCGCGGAAGAAGCGGCCGTCTTTGCGGCCCTCGACGACGCCCGCGCCAAGGTCAACCTTCCGCCCGTACAGAGGGTCGAAGGTGGCGCCGACGAGGCCACCCTCTCCGAGAGCGCCGAGCGCATCCGCCTCAAAGAAAGCAAGCCCGGCGAAGAGCTCGACCGGATGGTGAAGCACTTCAGCGAACGCGTGGGTCGTGACTTCTACGGGTTCATCTACACCCCCACCCTCATCGACGGCTGGAACCCCGACTTCTCGAAGGAATTCTTTGAGCACGAAAACATGGCCGTCGCCGTCACCGTCAGCTACTTCAGCCCTCCGTACGCAGCCTGGGGCCAACATGTGGTGATCGTGGTGTTCACGCCGCTGTGAGCCGAACGAAGCGCTCTCCCCGAGGCTTGACGCGTTTCTTCAATACGTCGGCGGCGGCCGCCGGCATGCTTCATTCATGGCTGACACTCAACCCACGCACCCGGGAAGCTGCCACTGCGGCGCCGTGAAGTTCGAACTCCGTGCGGAGATCGAGGGCCTGATGGAGTGCAACTGCTCGATGTGCTCTCGCGCCGGCTGGAAGCTGACCTTTGCCCCGGCGGACAGCTTCACGCTGCTGCAGGGCGAGGACGCGCTGACCGACTACATGTTCGGCAAGGAGAAGACCCACCACCTGTTCTGCAAGACGTGCGGCGTCCGGCCCTTCTCGTGGGGTCCAGGACACGACGGCGAGAAAATGTACGCGGTCAACACCCGCTGCCTTGCGGACTTCGACTTCAGCGCCCTGCCCGTCCAGCACTACGACGGCGCGGCGCTATAACTCGCGGGTGTAGCTGCCCGGCGACACGCCGACCAGGCTGCGGAAGTCGCGGACGAAGTGGGCTTGGTCTGCGTAGCCGAGCTCGGCGGCGAGTGCTGCGAGCTCCGGGGGCGCAGGCGCGGCCAATCTCTCGGCTGCATCGTGCAGACGCTTGCGCTGGATCACCCACTTGGGGCTCACGCCGATGTAGCGGGCAAACAACCGCTGCAGCGTGCGGACGCCGAGTCCCATCTGGGCCGCGATGTCGTCCACCCGGAGGATGTCCGGCTGCTCGATGATCGAACGGACGATGTCCCGCGCTTGGATCGCCGCGGACGCGAGCTTGGGCTCACAGCCCTCCAGTGCGCTGCTTAGCGCTCGCACTCGGGCCGCATCGTCCGGCGCGTCCATAAAGACCTGTTGTTCGAGTTGCTCGACGTCGACATCGAGCAGCTCGCCGAGCGGTACCCGGCGATCGGTCAGCTCCGTCAGCGGCCCCGGATGAAACGCGGAGTAACCACCGGGCCAAAATGTCGCCGAGAACACTCGGCCGAGTCCCTCGAGGCGCCGGGTGAACTTGCCCGTCATCACGCCCACCACCTCCGAGCACCCAGGCTCCAGCACCAGGTTCACCGTGGGATGCGGCAACACGTCCTGTTCGTAGGCGGGCTCTCCGCGCAGGTCCCAATGCGTGGTCCAAAAGTGCTCCACGAACGGGGCCAAGGAGTCCGGCGGGTGAAAGCGACCCCCTCCGAACTTCTTCAGGCCCTTGGTCCGGCGCAACACGCCTTTGCCGAACCCAGGCTTCTCGCGCGGCTCAGTCATCGCCGTCCTCGAGCCTCGCTCAGCCGGCCGGAACCAGCTCGACGATGTACTGATGCGGGAGCGTCTGCACGTCGGTGCGGAGGTGTTTCCAGCCCGCGCCCTCGAGCTCGCGCACCAGTTCGTCATGCCCGATTCGCATGGCGGGGGGAGGCCCCGGAATGTCATCGGCGGCATCCTTGCGGAAGTCGACGATCACGAGGCGTCCTCCATCGCGGAGCTGCTCACGAACCTTCGTGAAATAGCCCGGCCTGTCGGAGATGTGGTGGTAGACGTCGCACATGAACGCAACGTCGGCGGGCTCGGGAAGCTCGGGTCCTTCGGCGGTGCCTTGCACGGCCACGACGTTGCCCAGGCCGTCCTTGTCCGCTCGCTCCGCGAGATAGCGGACCATGTCCGGCTCGATATCGTTGGCGAGCACCCGGCCCTGCGGCACCGCGGCCGCGATCTTCACGGCGAAGTAGCCCGTTCCCGCTCCGAGATCCGCCACGACCGCAGCGGGGTCGAGCTTCAGAAACGCGAGAACCGCGTCGGGCTTCTGCCACTCATCGCGCTGCGGGTCGTCGAATTGCTTCGCCCACTCCTCGGCATTCTCAAAGCGGTGATGTCCGTGGCCGTGGCCGTCGTGTTCGGCGTTGGCCTTGGCGTGAGGGCCGTGGGGCTCGTGGCCCGCGTGGGGCTCGTGGCCCGACGGTGGGTTTGGCTCGGTCGACACCTTGGGAGTGCATCCACCGGAGGCGATCGTCAGAGCGAAACAGGCAAAGCTGAGCAGCCGCATGAAGACCGCACGGTAGCAGCCTTCGGGTGCGCCGCTCAGTCCGAATACAGGCCGTCGATGAGCGACGCGTGGTGCTCTGCGATGCTTTGGCGCTTGAGCGAATGCTTGGGCGTAAGCTCGCCACGCTCCACCGAGAATCCAGGCGAGACCGCGGCCCAGCGCTCTGGGCGATGGCCTTCCCAGCCCTGGAAGCACATCTCGAGGGCATCGTCGACGAACGCCGCGAACCCTTCGATCGCCTCGAGTTCTCCCGACACGTCCGCTCCGTTTTCCGCGGCCCATGAGCGCAGCACATCGGCATTCAGATCGAGCAAAGCCACGCTGTAGTTGCGGTTGTCTCCGTGCACGTAGGCGCGACGGATGAGCGGGCTGAGTTCGAGACGTTGCTCGACCGGGTTCGGGACGACGAAGGTGCCGTCCGCCAGTTTGAACCGGCTCTTACGGCGGCCGGTGATCGTCAGATATCCGGCCGGTGACAGCTGCCCGAGGTCGCCAGTGCGAAAGGCCCGGAGACCATCGAGATCGAAGACGACCGATTCGGTGGTCTCGGGGTCGCCGTTGTAGCCGAGCATCACGTTGGGTCCCGCAACCACGACCTCGCCGTCCTTGCCCGGTCCCAGGACGTGGCCGCCCTCGTCGCAGATGAACACGTCGACTCCCGGGATCGCGCGACCGACGGTTCCCAGTCGCTTCGCGTCCGGCGTGTTGGTCGTGACGATGGGCGCGGTCTCGGTCAGTCCGTACCCCTCGTAGACCTCGATGCCGATGTCTTCCATGAGCTGCGCCACCGGCTTGGACAAGGCGGCTCCTCCCGACACGGCGTAGCGTAGGCGCCCACCGAAATGTTCGCGAACCTCGTCGAACAGCATGCTTGCGTACAGGGCGTGCTCCGCCTCGAGCCTCAGGCTGCGCTCTCCCTTGGCCAGGGCCTCGCGCCGACGCCGTGCCACGGACAACCCCCGTTCGAACATGGCGCGCTTGGTCGTCGACGCTCCGGCCAGCTTCTTTTGGAGGCGGCCGTGAAGCGTGTTCCAGACCTGCGGAACCGCAAAGAGCACCGTCGGACGCACCGCTTGAAGGTCCGCGTCGAGGGTATCCATATCGGCGCTCAGACCCAGCGAGCCTCCGCCGCTCATCATCCCGAACAACTCGCAGGTGAGCCCGAACGCGTTGGCCCAGGGCAGGAACGCACAGCTGACGTCGTCCGCCCTCACGTCGTGCACTTGCTGAACGGCGTTGACGTTGGAGATGAGGTTGCCGTGACTGAGCACGACCCCCTTTGGTGCGCCGGTCGTCCCCGAGGTGTAGAGGATCGTCGACGGGTCTTGGGCGCTCGGGCGAACCGGCGGCGCCTCCACATCGTGCCCGCGCACCAGATGCTCGACGAACGCATGGGGGCGTCCGCTGGCCTCCATCGAGAGCACGTGTTCGACGTCGGGCAACTCGCCTCGCGCCGTCTGCAGCGCCTCATACAAAGCGTCCGACCCGGCCAGCACGACCTTCGCCCCGCTGTCCCGCACCGCATACGCGATGGCGCTACGCGGCAGGTTCGGCATCACCGGCACGTAGACCGCCCCCAGCCCGTAGGTTGCAAAGGCTCCGACCGCCCACGACACGCTGTTGCGGCCGACGACCGCAACCTTGTCCCCGGCGCTCACCCCCATCGACGCCAAAGCCCCCCGGAACCCGTCGACGTCGTTTCCGAACGCCTCGTAGGTGGACCACGCGTATGCGCCACCCGACTTCACGCCAAACAGACGTGACCCAGCGAACTGGGCGCAGACCCGGGTTTGCATGTCGACGAGGGATTCGAAGCGATGGCGCATGACGGGCGGCAGCGCGAGGCTATCACGCAGTCGCTCGGCTTCCGGGCCGTCCCCAACCCGGGCCGATGTGTGTCAGGGCTTCAACCGCTCTGCCGCACGCCCCGGTCGTCCACCTCGTTGACCGGGTCGTTCACGACCACCGGCTGCGAACCCGGATCAGCGGGTGTACTCGACGTCGTCGATGTACGCCTCGAGCAGGCCGGTGTCGACGCCAGCATTTCCGGAGATGCGTGTGGCGAAGCCGAATGCGTCGAGGCTCTCGATCGCGACACGATCCTCCGCGGACAAGTCGTAGGACTCGACCCCCTGGCCCTCGAGCGTCAGCGTGATCGCTCCAACGTCGGCGTAGTACGAGTTCTCCGCCGGCGCCTGAAAGAAGCCACAGATCTCGCCCGGCTCCCCGCCCGCCGTTGCCGTGGGGCGCCAGCCGTAGTCATTGCCGCCCAACGGGAGGTTGAACGAGGCCCACCCAGGGTCGACGTCGAACGTTTGAGGCCCGGTCTGCGTTGAGCCGGTCGAGGTGCTGTCGTTCGCCGCCCCCCCAACGGAAGACGATGTGTCCTCCAAGCCGCTCGAGCCACTCGTCACGAGCGTAGTCGCGCCGGTCGAGGACCCGCTCGTACCTTCGCCGGAGCCCTCGCCAGTGCCCTCGTCTGGGTTCCCGGGGACTCCGGAGACCGCCCCCGGCTGCGCCTGCGCACCGCTGCTGCAGCCCCCGACCACCAGACCCAAGACGATCCATGTCGCTGCCCGACCCACCCCTTGGGCCCATGATACCAGCATCCCCGCGCGCAGCTCTCGATCGGCAGCAGGAGCGAGTCGTCTGGGGCCTCTCTGATTTCATACCCCTGAGCACACCCACTGCGGGCACGGCGACCGGACAACGCAAAGGATGCGCAGGGGCGATGGGGCCACGGTCCTAGTCTGATCTCATGGCGCTAGATCGGACCCCGCGAGGCCAACGATGAAGTGGATGGTCGCGGTCGACCTCGATGAATCCTGCGAAGGAGCCCTCGGCTGGGCGCGGTGGCTGCGAACGAGCGATGCGGACGCACAACTCGTGGTCGCGCACGCGGTTGATATCGTCACCAACCTGGCTCCGCCCCGGGCACAGACCGTGATGCGGCACGTGCGGGAGTTCGTGCAAACCCGGCTTCCCGAGGTCGAAATGCGTGTGCTCGAGGAGCGACCACCGGAAGCTGCGCTCGCCCGCGCGCTCTCCATCCACGCTGCGGACGCGCTGGTGATCGGTCGCCGGGCACCACGGGACGGAGGCTCGATCGTCCGCCTGGGCGCGGTGGCTCGCCGGCTGCTTCGGCGGCTCCCTGGGCCCGTGCTCGTATGCCCACCGGACATGGTCGGTGCTGAGGTCGCCGCAGGACCCGTGCTCGTCTGCGTCGACGGCGAGGGAGAAGATGCGTCGGCGCTCGCGTTCGGCCGTGCGCTCGCCGACGCGACCGGCCTCCCGCTGCAGGCGATCACAGTCAGTCCTCCCGCGTTTGCGTCCGGCGTCACCTACCTGCCGACCGCGGCGCACACCGTCGGCATCGACGAGAGACACGAGGCATCGGTCCGAGCCTGGCTCGCGGAACAGCCTGGTGAGCCGGTCGAACTGTTGGTTGCGAGCGGCCGTGTGATCCCCTCCATCCTTCGGGCCAGCGACGAGGTCGGGGCCAGCATGCTGGTGTGCGGATCGAGGCTGCTGTCCGCGACCGAGCGAATCTTCAACACAAGCGTGGGCACGGCCCTCGCCGCCACAGCCCGAATCCCGGTCGCGGTGGTCCCGCCCACGGCGTAGGAGCGACGCGTGGACGAGACGACCTCTGGCGGAGTCGAGACCGACACGGACGAGCCCTGCGAGTGCGCATGCGCCGGTGAGGACACCGAAGGAACGTGCACCCAGAGCGAACGAGGCTGCACCGTCGCGCCGGGTTTGAGCCCCGAGTTGCTCGGTGTCTTCTTGTTGCTCGCGCTGCGACGCCGCAGAGTCCGCGCGCCCTCTCGGTGACGCCGCTCGGGCCCGACTCAGGCGGCCGACGGCATCAGCGGGACGAGGTCGTCCACATCGTTGACCTGGTCGGCGGAGGTCATCGCGTGCCGTAGCACGGCAGAAGGCATCAGCCGCATCATCGATCGGAACGCAAAGGCGGACAGTCGGTTTGTCGTCGTCATCCAACCCGCCAGGGACCGCGCGCTCTTGACGTTTTTCTCGACGGCACGTTTGCGCCGCTCCTCGAAGCGCGTGAACGCAGCTTCGGGGGTCTCGTCCGCGAGTAGGTTGCCCAGAACGAATGCGTCGATCATCGCGGAGTTCGCCCCCTGACCGAGGAACGGGGTCATCGGGTGCGCCGCGTCCCCAATGAGGATCGTCCGATCGTGCACCCACGACGGTGCGGGGTCTCGATCCCAGATACCGACTTCCACGATCGTCTCGGGCCGGGCCTGGTCGATCAGCCCTCGTGTCATCGGGCCCCACCCTTCGAACTGCTTCGCAACGTTGTCCTGAGACTTGGGTCCCGACTCACTGCGCTCAAAGCTCTCGGATTGCCAGAAAGCGCTCCACAACCAGTGGTCGCCAAGACATCCGGCGAGCAAGATTCTCCCGGGCCCCATCACGTTGAGGGCCCGATCCTCAGGGGGCATCAAGGCCGCCAGGTCGTCGGTCATGTCGCCCAGAGGCGTGCGTCCCCAGGCACAACTCAGACCGCAAAAGTGCGGCGGATCATCGTCTTGGAACACGCTCCGACGAACCGTAGACCGCACACCGTCCGCGCCGATGAGCACGCTCGTGCTGAGTCGTTCCCCGGTGGCGAGCGTGACTTCGACACCCGCGTCGTGGTTCGTGGCATCCACGATCTCCGCACTACAGCGGAGGGTCGACGGATCCAAGGCGTCCAGCAGGATGTGTTGGAGCTTCGATCGCATCACGCCTGCGACGTCCATCCCTTCGGGGAAGGGCATCCGGTCAAACAGCGCTCCGCTGTGGGTGTAGGAGAGGACCTCGGCCGTCTTCCGGCCCTGCTCGCGGACCGCATTCCCGACCCCGAGGCTGTCGAGCATCTTCAGGGAGTTGACCCCGATGTCGTAACCCCCACCGACGTCCGAGAGCACCTGCTCGTGGCTTGCACGTTCGAGGACCCGACAAGGGACCCCGCGGCGTTGCAAGGTGAGCGCCGTACACAGGCCCCCCGGGCCCGCGCCGGCGATGAGGATGGGGCGGTGCTCGTGGGTCATCGTTTCTTCCGCTTCTTTCGGGGTCGTGGGGTCGACGCGGGTGCTTCGAGTCCGGAGAAAACGAGCGACACTTGACGACCAATCGCCGCCTGCACGTCGTCCAAGGAGAGCCCGGGCATCACCAGCAGCGACATCATCTGCGTGACCGCCACCCCGTAGAGCAATGCGGTTGCCGCCTCGAGGTCGAGGTCCTCCGCGAAGACTCCGTCTGCTCTCCAGCCCTCCAGGAGCTCGGACAAGCAGGCCATCAACTGCCCATCGAGACTCGTGTACTCGGACAAAGTCTCGGGGGGGACGGCGAACGTGCTTGCGAAGAGCTCGCGGCCCAGCGGCTGCGGAAACACAGTGACCGCCTCGCAGTACAGCCCCAGCAGCGCCGTGCATTGCGACCGCGGATCCGGCCCCGCATCGGCCACTCGCTGCTCCGCTCGATCGAGAACTCCAGCGGTCGCATCGGTCCACAAGCCGACGAGCAGTGCGTCCTTCGATGAGAAGTAGTTGTAGAGCGTGCCCGTCGCCACATCCGCGCTCTCAGCGACTGCGCTCATCGTCGTCGCGTCGAGCCCTCGCTCGCGCAGCAGCGTGCTGCTGGCCTCGAGAATGGCCTGACGGGTCCGTTCCCGCTTGCGACGTCTCCGGTCCAGCACATCAAAACTGTAGCGTGTTCATTTTTGGAGTCCAATTCAAATTTGAACATGTTCACATTCTAGCTTCGCGTTGCAGAAGCGGCTCGTCGGACCGCAACGACCGGCCGGCTGCCGTTCTCCGAATCCGGGTGCGCGCGTATAGTCGCCCGCAGCGACTTCTCCACCCAGCACGGGTGGGCCCAACGCACAGGACTTCGCATGCTCTACACATTCCAGAACTCTCTGTCGGACCGCTCGCCGCGTCTGTGGCTCCTGTCGATGCTCGCGATCACCACCGCATGCGGTGATGACGTGACGTCCGCCAGCGCAGGCTCCACCGGGGAGAACACGACGAGCGCGACCACCGGTGTGACGGGGAGCTCCAGCGTGACCTCCGAGGGCAGCACGACCAACCCCGGCACGAGCACGACCGGATCCGCCGACACCAGCACGACCGGCGGCGGGGGAGATTCATCGTCGACGACCGCGGCCGAGACCACCGGCAGCGACACCGACGACAGCACGACCAGCACAGCCGGCGACACCTCGGCCGAGAGCACGACCGACGGCGAATCCTCCTCGACCGGGACAACCAAAGGCCAGCAAGACTGCCCGTACGGCATGATGGACGCACCGGGCAGCATCACCGATACGACGCTCGACCAGGACAGCGAGTTCGTGTCCACCTGCGGCGGAGGCGGAGCACCCGACTACTCCTACACGCTCACCGCCCCGGGCGACGGCCTGTACATCATTCACGCCTCCAGCCCGGACGGCGCCGTCGATCCGATCGTCGCGGTCTTCGACGGCACCTGTGGTGGGCCCGAGCTGGACTGCAACAACAACATCGCGCCGTTCGGCACGGATGCTGAAGTCAGCGTCCAGCTGACTGCCGGGCAGGTCGTCACGGTGGTCGCCGACGGCTTCGCGCTCGGCGGGGGCACCATCGTGCTCGACACCACATTCTTCGCTGGGACCTGTCCCAACGACGACATCGGCAACACCGTTCCCGCGGTCTACACGGGCTCGACCACGGGCGCGGACAACACCGTGTTCGCATCATGTGGAGGGGACACGGCGGGCGACGACACGCTCACGTTCACCGCTCCCCAAGACGGTGTCTATGCGTTCGACACCGCGGGCTCCGACTTCGACACCGTCATGTTCCTCCTCGACGGCTGTGGCGGGGACGAGTTCGGCTGCAGCGACGATGTGGGATCCGACGAGACCTCGCACCTCAACCTGCTGATGACCGCCGGCCAAGAGGTCATCGTCGCCGTGGATGGAGCCGCCCTCGAGGAGGGCAACTACACGGTCTCGGTCGACCGCGACGTGTGCCCGGACGTTGTCCTCGATAGCGTCGCGCCGCTGAGCATCTCAGGCACGACCGCCGGAGAACTCGATGCCAGCACGGGAAGCTGTGGAGGCGCCGGCGCGCCGGGGGTCTCGTTCTTGTACACCGCCCCCGAGCCGGGCGTGTACACCATCGACACCGCGGGTTCATCTTTCGACACGGTCCTGTACGCGGTCGCGGAGTGTGGGGGAGCCGAGACCGCCTGCAACGACAACGGCGGTATCGACGACACCTCGCGCATCAATGTGACCCTGGCCGCAGGCGAAGAGGTTCTGTTCGTCGTCGACGGCGCCAGCGCGGAGTCGGGCGCATTCGACGTCAACATCTCGCTCGACGCCTGCCCCGACTTCGACCTCGATGGTGACCTCCCGCTCACCGTGACGGGAAGCACCGAGTTCGAGGTCGACTCCAGTACCGGCTCGTGCACGTTCGGCGCCTCGCCCGACGTCGCGTACACCTTCACTGCGCCCTCGGACGGGTCCTACGTCTTCAGCACCGACGACGACGACTTCACCACCGCCCTGTACTACTACCCAGGCGAAACCTGCGGCGGAGTCGAGCAAGCGTGCACCACGTTCGGCGGCCCGCTTGGGGCTCAGCTCATCATCGATCTCCTGCAGGACGAGACGATCACGGTCGTCGTCGACGCGGCGTTTGGTGGCTCGGGCGACTACACACTGCTCGTCGAAAACCCCCAGTGCGGCAACGGGATCGTGGAGACCGGCGAAGACTGCGACAGCGGCGACCTGGGTGGCCAATCCTGCTTCTCACAGGGGCAAGGCGGTGGCGTCCTGGGCTGCACCCCCTCGTGTGACTTCGACTTCACCGGCTGCGGCGACTCCTGCGGCAACGCTGTCCTCGAGGCCGGCGAAACCTGCGACTTGACCGAGCTCGGCCAGCAGAACTGCACCGACTTCGGGTTCGCCGGCGGAGCCCTCGACTGCGGAGCAGGTTGCGACGTCGACACCAGCCAGTGCTCCGACGACATCGTCGTCGTCTGCTCCACGCCCGGCACGGCGATCGACTTCGTCACCCCGAGCATCACCGACACGATCACCATCCCCGATGTGGGAACCATCGCGGACGTCGATGTGTTCATCGACATCCCACACACCTACGTGACCGACCTTCAGATTCAGCTGACGGCCGACGGTCTTGGGGTGAGCAGCGACCTGCTCGACCAACGGTGCGGCTCGGCCAACGATGTGTTCGCGACGTTCAACGACGAGGGGAGCAACGGTGTCGGCGCGGTGTGTGTGCAACCGATCGCCATCGAGGGCAACCTGCTCCCCGAACAGCCGCTGTCGGCCTACGACGGGCTGTCCGCGACCGGAGATTGGACGCTCTCGATTACGGACGTGTTCGCGGGCGCCGACGACGGCACGCTGGACGAGTGGTGCGTGTACATCACGCTCGAGTAAGGCCAACGCTGCTCAGCCGCGCGGGCCCCACTGCGTTGGGGCCTGATCGAACTCGTGGGCGCCAAGGTCCGGGGCGATGCCGCCGTGTGCGTCGTTGCACCCGGGGATGACGGAGCCCGCGTCGACATAGTGCACTCAGGGCGATGAACGTGTTCGTCAGTCGGTTCTCGAGGATCCGGCAGTCGTGTTCGCAGAAGTCCGCCTCCACGCCGTCGTCAGCACATGCATCGAGGTCATCCAGGTGGCGCAGCAAGCTCTGAGCATCGGAGGATTCTAGTACCTAGACGTCGAGCAGCTCGTGCAACGCGTCCGCCAACTGCCGCGCGCCGAATGGCTTGCGAAGCAGGTTCTGATCGGTCTTATCGTCGAGCAACCCGTTGTCGAATCCGGTCATGAACAGCACCGGGATGTCCGGGTATCGAGTGCGCGCCGCCTTGGCCAACGCGACCCCGTCAAGGCCGCCCGGCAGCCCGATGTCGGTCAGGAGGAGGTCGACGTCTTCCTGTTTGGCCAGCTCTACGAGCGCGCCCTCGCCATCGTGCACCATCGTCACGCGGTACCCCATGCGGGTGCATAGTCGTTGTGTGAGCCGGGCCACCGCGGGCATGTCCTCGACCAACAAGATGTGCTTCCCCTGCCCCGGCTGCCTGGTCCGGGGAGCGCGTGGAGACGCCGCCATTGCGGGATCTCCGACCGCCCGCGGAAGATAAATCCGGACCGTCGTTCCGCGACCGAGTTCACTGACCACAGCGACGTCTCCTCCACTTTGTCTGGCGAATCCGTACACCATACTCAACCCCAGACCGCTGCCATCTCCGGCTGCCTTGGTGGTGAAGAACGGCTCGAAGATCCGCTCCAAAGTCTCAGAGGACATCCCGGGGCCACGGTCTTGCACCGCGATACACACGTAGTCTCCAGGCTCGAGGTTGGAGAGTTCCGGATCGCCGTGCCCATCGTGGGAGAGGTTGCTGACGACGAGCGACAACGCCCCGCCGCGAGCGCCCATGGCATCGCGTGCGTTGAGACCAAGGTTGAGCACCGCGTTCTCGAGTTGGGGTCGGTCCACGTAACACGGCCATGCGTCGGCACTGGTACGTACACGAATGTCGAGTTGTGGACCCAGCGTGCGAGCCATGAGGGCTGCCATCGACGATAGTAGCTCCTCGACATCGAGCGATTGTGGGGACAGGGTCTGACGCCGCCCGATGGTCAGCAATCGGTGGGTCAACTCCGCGGCCTGAGAGATCGCGCTCTCTGCCTCGTCCAGGTACTGCAGCACCGCGTCCGGGGATGCAACGTCCATGGCCGCCAGCTGAAGGCTGCCACGCAGCACCATGAGCAGGTTGTTGAAGTCGTGGGCGATGCCCCCGGTCAGCTCCCCCAGGGCCTTGAGCCTCTGGCTCCGCTGCAGCGCCTCCTCCGCGTGGCGAAGCTGCTTCCGGGCCCGCACGGACTCGGTAATGTCGTTGGCGATCAGGGTCACACCGATCACATCGCCGTCGCGGTAGACGGGGCTTGCCCGCGTGGACAGATGCACATCCCGCGCCTCCCCGTCGAGGCCGATGGTCATCTGCAACGAGTACTCGGTCGGCTCACCGGTCCGCAAAACAGACTCGATCTCGGAGTACACCTTCTGCCGCTCGTTCTCGGGCAAGAAGCTCTCCACCGGTCGACCAAGCACTTGGTTCACCGACTCGAAGCCCCGCACTCGATTCATGAACACGATGTGGTGCTCCGGGTTGACGACGGTGATGTAGTCCTCCGCGTTCGAGATGACCGATCGCAGGGTCTCGTCGCTCACGGCGAGCTTTTCCTCCATACGGCGGAGGTGGGAGATATCGGTGCTGATGATCGAGACACACCGCTCCCCGTCAAAGGTCGTGGGGCAAGCCCAGACGCTGTAGTACGAGTTCTCGCCGTTGGGCCCAACCGCTGAGGTTTCGGTCGGATGCGGAAGTCCAGTCTCGAGCGTGTCGGCCACGATCTGGCGGATGGCATCGTGATACGCCGGTTCGACGTGCGTCAGGCAGCTCTCCCCCGGGCTCCACGTTGCACCCGGCTGGACCTGGCTGACAAAACGGAGGAGGAGCCCAGCGTCCACCACGATCACGTACTCCGGTGCCAAGGCGGCCCGCTGCGTCCACTGCTCGGTCGGAGAGCTACTGCCAGTCGGTCCCGATGCATCCGTCGCCATGGGCGTCCACCTCTCGGACCCTTTGTGGCCCCCCGGAGAGCGTACACCTCGGATCCATGCGCGCCCTCGTGCTTTGTCCGTATGGCCGCGCACGGGTTTCAATTCGGGCCAGTCGCCGCGGCTTGCAATGGCGGCGGACGTGACAAACCGATGGACAGCCGAAAACGCGCTGCTACCTTCCGCGTCCGATGAGCGCCACGACCTCGAGCGACTACCTGGAACACAACCGCGCGCACTGGGATGCGATGGTTGATGCGCACTGGGAGTCGGACTTCTATGACGTCCCAGGGTGGCTCGCGGGCAACGATAGTCTCGGCGAAATCGAGCTCTCGATGCTCCCGCAGGACCTGAAGGGTCAGCGACTGCTCCACCTGCAGTGCCACTTCGGCCAAGACACGCTCTCTCTGGCTCGGCGTGGTGCCGTCGTTACCGGGGTTGACCTCTCCTCTCGCGCCGTCGCACGAGCCGATGAGCTCGCCGGATTGGCCAAGCTCGATGGTCAGTTCGTGCACAGCGACGTCTACGGGCTCCCACAGCGCCATGATGCCGCGGCCGCGTACGACGTCGCCTTCACCTCGTGGGGCACGATCGGGTGGCTGCCGGACCTCGAGCGTTGGGCCGAGGTTGTGGATCACTTCCTCGCCCCTGGTGGCGTGTTCGTGATCGCAGACTTCCATCCGATGGTTTGGATGCTGTCCGACGACCGCAAGAGCTTCGCGTACAGCTACTTCAACCGCGGACCCATCGTCGAAGAACGGGCCGAGAGCTACAGCGGCAACACCAAAAAGAAGACGACCGAGGTGGGCTGGAACCACGGATTCGGCGAAGTGCTGGGCGCGCTGCTAGGCCGTGGGTTCAACCTCGAAGCGTTCGAGGAGTACGACTACGGACACCACGACTGTTTCTCGGACACGGTCGAGGTTGGACCCAACCGGTACGCGCTCAAGGGGCTCGAGGGCGTGCTGCCCATGTCGTACGCCCTGCGTGCTCGCAAGCCTGCCTAACAGCCGTCCCCGCCCTCAGAAGACCGCCTCGCACTGTCCATCGTCGCCACAGCCGATGGTGGGCCCGCATTCCCCGACGAAGTTGCAGACCGACTCAGCGGGGACGTCACAGTCCCAAAGCAGCTGGTCCAAGCGCTCCCAGTCGGCGGCGTCGGTGTCGACGTTGACCGCGACGACGCTGCAATCGTCGACGTAGCAGATGCTCTCCAGGGCCACGCAGTCTTCATCCACCGTGCACTCCCGGTTGGCTGCGAGAAACGTCTGCACGTCCTGCTCGATGCTGGGGCAGTAGGCTTCGTCGCCAAACGACGACTCACACTGCTGCTCGTCGTTGCACATCACGACCGAGCCACAAGCGTTCGCCCCCTCGCACTCGCAGTTGCTCGTGAGCTCGCCGTAGACCGACTCCCACGCATCCAGATCCGCGCTTGCAGAGAGGCCGACCAACCCGCAAGGACTCTCCACGCCCGAGTAGCAGATCGCCTCGACCTCGACGCAGTCCAAGACCGTCTCGCAGTCGCCGTTCTCCTCGACGAACTGGGAGACGTTGGCCGCATGCTCGTCGCACTGCAGCGACCCACCGCCCGAAGATCCGTCCGTCCCTTCGTCCGAGCCCGAGCCCGACTCGCCTGCGGAGGTCGAGCCGGACGAGCCCTGGCTGTCGCAGTCCGCGACACATTGTTCTTTGGAGTCGCAGGCGACCCCCAGCAGTGCAACGGACAACCCAATCGTAAGAAAAACGCGCTTCATGGTCCCTGAGTCTTCGGGGAGCCTGGTTTTTGTGGACCAATTTTCGAGGAACACAAGACGGTCAGGCGATCGACCAACGCGGAGCCTCGGTGGCCCTCGGCAAACGCCCGCAGCTTCGCGGCTGCACCGGCGGCCTGGGTGCGGCAGGCAAGCTCAACATCCAGCGCATCCACTTCGTCCATCAGAGCGCCGCCTGGGACGTCCTTGCGGTACTTCGAGATGTGCTCGCGCGCGCGTCCGGTCTCCTGGGCCTGCAGGGCCGCCCGAATCCGCTGCACCGCCGCGAGCTGTTCCGCGAGGCTGGGAACCGTGGCCCGGGCGGGCTTGCGTTTGCGCTTCGGACTCGCCGGCAGGACCGGGTCCGCCGATGGCACCACGTCCAATGCGGCCGAAGCCCCCACGAGAGCGACGGGCGCTGGCGGGTCCGGCCGGGGTTGGACCGGTGCAGAAGCGCTTGGCGCCGCCGATGGCGTACCTCGTGAGTTCGGCCCCTCGGGCTCCGAGACGCTCACCGTCGCCGCGATCCCGAGGCCACAGACCGCCGCGGCCAGGCCGGCCCAAGCGAGCGTCGCCAGCCCTGCCGTGCCCGCGCTCGCGCTGCTTCCCACCGCAGCCAACACTGCGGCGCGTGCCCGCTCCCGAGTCCCGGCCGATGCTCGTTGCTCTCGCAGCGAACGTGTCACCGCCCCCGCGTTGCGCACCTGCATGCGGTGCGCAATCCGATCGAGTTCGGTCCGTGCAGACCGGATCCTCGCGTAGACCGTGTTCATGTTGATGCCCAGAGACTCCGCGATCTCGCGACCGGACATCTCCCACAGCTCGGCCAACACAAACGCGCGACGACGGTCCTCATCCAGGTCATCGAGGAACCTTCGGAGCACCTCGGAAGCACGCGTGTGCTCCATGGCATCTTCGAGGTCGACGCCGGCGCCCATGCGTGCCGGGAGCTCCGCATGCCGTGCAGCCTCTCGCGCGGCGCGAGTCCGGTAGCGCGACGCGACCCGGCGAGCGATCTCATAGGCCCAGGTCTTGATCGATGCCCGGCCTTCGAACTCGGGCAACCGCCGATGCACGACGATGAAGACGTCCTGCACCGCATCGTCCAATGCGCTCTCCGGTACGCCCAGTGCCCGCAGTGTGCGCAGGACAAAGTCGAACTGCCCGCGATACACGCGCTCGAACGCGAGAAGCGGGGTCTGAGGGGTGGAAAGCATGGGGAGTTCGGAGGCTGCTCACCTGAGTGTCGGCAGCGCGCCGCAATTGTGGACCGAGTTAGAGGTGAATTTCCAAACCCACCCACGCGCGAACCGCGATCGGTCCGGTCCGATGCAGCGTCCCCGGAACGCTTCCCACCGAAAACGACCAGTCGCGCAGTGGCGCGAGGGCCTGCACGGACGCGATCGGGGCCCAACGGTCCGTCGCGTGCCACGCCACGGCCCCCGATCCTGTCTCTTATACACATCTGACGCTGCCGACGA